>NZ_SMKU01000015.1 GCF_004349215.1 Actinomadura rubrisoli
CCCAGGCGCGAGCGCGGTTCACGCGTCCGCGCGCTCGGGCCCCGGCCTCCCGGAGCGCCAGGTCGGATCGAGCTACCTGATCGGCGCGAGCAGGATATCCGCTGAGAAGTCGACGAGAAACGAAGGCCATCGACCGTGCGCACGTACACCCCTAAGCCCGCTGACGTACAGCGTCAGTGGTACGTCATCGACGCGACCGATGTCGTGCTGGGCCGTCTCGCCAGTCAGGTCGCGCAGTTGCTTCGGGGTAAGCACAAGCCGATCTACGCCCCGCACCTGGACACCGGCGACTTCGTCGTCATCGTGAACGCGGGCAAGGTGGCGCTGTCCGGCCAGAAGCTGGAGCAGAAGAAGGCGTACCGGCACTCGGGCTACCCGGGCGGCCTCCGCTCGGTGTCCTATGCCGACCTGCTGGCCAAGCATCCCGAGCGGGCCGTCGAGAAGGCGATCAAGGGCATGCTGCCCAAGAACTCCCTCGGCCGGAAGATGTTCGGGAAGGTGAAGGTCTACGCCGGTCCGGATCACCCGCACCAGGCGCAGAAGCCGGTCCCGTTCGAGATCACCCAGATCAGCCAGATCAAGAAGTGACGCCCGGCGTGCGCGCCGCGCACGCGGTATCGGGCTGAGGCCGCCGGGGCACCCGGATGACCGGGCCAGCCGCCCTGGCTAGAAAACCCTAGGAGAATCGTGGACGAGTCCACCGGCACAGAGGCGCCCGCCGAGGGCGCCGAGCTCGACTCGTACGAGGACGCGCCGTCCGAGTACAGCACCGAGACCCCCGAGACCGCGGGCGAGGGCCTCCTCGGCCAGCCGGTCGCGACCGGCCCCTCCGCCGGCACCGGCCGCCGCAAGCAGGCCATCGCGCGGGTCCGCATCGTCCCCGGCTCCGGCCAGTGGAAGATCAACGGCCGTACCCTGGACCAGTACTTCCCCAACAAGGTCCACCAGCAGATCGTGAACGAGCCGTTCGTGCTGCTGGGCCTGGAGGGCCAGTGGGACGTGCTCGCCCGGGTCAACGGCGGCGGCACCACCGGCCAGGCCGGTGCGCTGCGCCTCGGCATCTCCCGCGCGCTGCAGTTCTCGAACATCGAGCACCGCCCGGCGCTGAAGAAGGCCGGATTCCTCACCCGCGACGCGCGGGTGCCGGAGCGCAAGAAGGCCGGTCTCAAGAAGGCCCGTAAGGCTCCGCAGTACAGCAAGCGTTAATCAACGGCACGAGCCGTCGCACCCCGAAGCTCTTCCGCGGCCGACCCGCATGGTCGGCGCACCGGGTGCGGCGGCTCGTCCGCATTTCCGGGGGCCGGTACGGCCGCCGTTCTCCCGCGCCCGGCTCCGGAAACTCGGACGGGCCGCCGGGTCGGCGGACGTGGCGGGGTGTGACCGTTAGATTTGACCGCACGAAGCGGACGGGACGTGCAGGACCCGTCCGCATCCGCGCGGTCTTTCTTTCTATCGGGAGTTGAACTGTGGGTCGTCTGTTCGGGACCGATGGCGTGCGCGGGCTCGCCAACCGCGATGTGACCGCCCGCCTCGCCCTGGATCTGTCCACCGCGGCGGTGCGGGTGCTGGGCGAGGAGGGTGCGTTCAAGGGGCACCGGCCGCTGGCGGTGGTCGGGCGGGATCCGCGGGCCTCGGGCGAGTTCCTGGAGGCCGCAGTGGTCGCGGGCCTGGCGAGCGCGGGCGTGGAGGTGCTGCGGCTCGGCGTCCTGCCGACGCCCGCGGTGGCCTACCTGACGCACACGCTGGACGCCGATCTCGGCGTGATGCTGTCGGCCTCGCACAACCCCGCCCCCGACAACGGGATCAAGTTCTTCGACCGCAGCGGCTACAAGCTGGCCGACGAGATCGAGGACCGGATCGAGGCGCGGCTCGGCGAGGAGTGGGACCCGCCGACGGGCGCCGGGGTCGGCCGCGTCCGCGAGGCGCACGGCGCCGTCGAGCAGTACGTGGCGCACCTGCTGTCGACGCTCCCGGTGTCGCTGGACGGGCTGCGCGTCGTGGTGGACTGCGCGAACGGCGCGTCCAGCGACGTGGCGCCCGAGGCGCTGCGCCGCGCCGGCGCCGAGGTGCTCACGATCGGGACGGCGCCGGACGGGCTGAACATCAACTCCGGGTGCGGCTCCACGCACCTGGAGGCGCTGCAGCGGGCCGTCCAGGAGAACGGAGCGGACGCGGGCATCGCCAACGACGGCGACGCCGACCGGTGCCTGGCCGTGACCGCGACGGGCGAGATCGTGGACGGCGACCAGATCATGGCGATCCTGGCGCTGGACCTGCGCGAGGCGGGCGTGCTGGCCGCCGACACCGTCGTCGCGACCGTGATGTCCAACCTGGGCTTCAAGCTGGCGATGCGCGAGGCCGGGATCGCCGTGGTGGAGACCGCCGTCGGCGACCGGTACGTGCTGGAGGCGATGAAGGAGGGCGGCTTCGGCTTCGGCGGCGAGCAGTCCGGCCACGTGATCATGCTGGACCACGCGACGACCGGCGACGGGGTGCTGACCGGGCTGCACCTGCTGGCGGCGATGGTGCGCCGGGGCCGCCCGCTGGACGAGCTGGCCAAGGCGATGACCCGGCTGCCGCAGGTGCTGATCAACGTCCGTGACGTGGACAAGGGGCGCGCGAAGAGCTCGCCCGAGCTGGCCGCGGCGGTCGCGGCGGCCGAGGAGGAGCTGGGCGACACCGGGCGGGTGCTGATCCGGCCGAGCGGCACCGAGCCGATGGTCCGGGTGATGGTCGAGGCGGCCTCGCAGGAGCGGGCGGAGTCGGTGGCCGAGCACCTGGCCGGGGTGGTGCGCACCGCCCTCGCCTGAGCCGGACGGCCGGACGGCCGGAGCGGCCGCGTGGAACGTGCCGCGCGGCCGTCCCGGCGGTCGAGGCAGCGGGCGGACGGTCAGCAGCGGGCGAGGAAGTCCTGCAGCGCGTCGTGGTCGGCGCGGGTCACGGGCAGCGAGTACTCCTTGGCGACCGCGACGTACTTGACCGCGTAGGCGCACTGGAAGCCCTTCTGCGGCTTCCACTCGCCGGGCCCCGAGTCGCTCTTCTGCCGGTTGGGCACGCCCCACACCGCCAGCAGGTTGTCGTGGTCGTTGGCGAACCGTTCGCGCTGGTCCTCGCCCCAGCGGGACGCCCCCATCCGCCAGGCGAGCGCGAGCGGGTAGACGTGGTCGATCTGCACCTCGGCGGCGTCCGACTTGGCGAACGCGATGTCCTTGCCGCTGTACGGGTCGTGCAGGCGCCCCGACAGCACGACGCACCGCCCCTTCTTCTCCACCTTGCCGAGGTCGCGGGCGAGGACGTCGTTGCGCTGGTCGCAGCCGTTGCGGTCGGTGTCCTTCCAGCGCGTCCCGAACTTGTCGCGCGCGTACCCGTCGCCGCCGCCCTCCGCCGCGATCCTGAGCCCGGACAGGTCCTTGCGCGCCCGTCCGGCGTCGTTCGCGGCGGGCTGGGAGCCGCCCGGCGCGGGGGTCCCGGAGCGGGTGTCGGAGAGGCCCACGCTGCCCTCGCACCCGCCCGCCGCCAGCGGGACGGCGAGCGCGAGGGACGCCACCGCCGCCGCCGTCCAGCGCCGTCCGCGCAGCCCGTCTCGGCCAAGCCACGCCGCCATGCCGTCACCATCCAGGGGTTTTCGCCGTAGTTTGCCTGCTTGGCCGGAATTAAACGATCACACCTTATGACCTGGGGCTCGCGAGCGCGGGCGCGGCGCGGCGCCCTGCTCATGAGGCACTATGTACGGCGTGCTTCACCTGAGAGCGATCGTCCCCACGGACCGGACGGAAGCGGTCTGCGCGGTGCTGGACGACTGCGCCGGCGCCACCAACGTCGTCGTCTTCCCCGGCGCGGCCCGCTCGCCGCGCGGCGACCTCGTGACCAGCGACATCGCCCGCGAGTCGGCCAACGAGGTGCTCGCCGGGCTGCGGGCGCTCGACATCGAGCGGGACGGGTCGATCGCGGTCGAGAACATCGACCTGTCCCTGTCGGACGCGGCGGAGCTGGCCGAGGAGCGGGCGCCCGGGCACGGCGACGACGCCGTCGTCTGGGCGGAGCTGGACCGGCGGGTCAGCGAGGGGGCGGCGCTGACCTGGTCGTTCGTGGCGTTCCTCGCGCTGGCGACGCAGCTTGCGGCAATCGCCGCGCTCATCGACTCGCCCGTCCTGGTGGTCGGCGCGATGGTCCTCGGCCCGGAGTTCGGCGCCGTGGCGGCGATCTGCTACGGCCTGACGCGCCGGCAGCCGTGGCGGATCGGGCAGGCGGTGTGGACCCTGGTGCTCGGGTTCCTCGTCGCGATCGTGATCACCTATGTGTGCGCGCTGGTCAGCCACTCGATCGGCGTGATCGAGATGGCCCGGCTGCCCGCCGAGCGCCCTCTCACCGCGTTCATCTACAGCCCGGACCGCTGGTCGTTCATCGTCGCGCTGCTGGCGGGGGCCGCCGGGGTGCTGTCGCTGACGGCGGGCAAGTCGTCGGCGCTGGTCGGGGTCTTCATCTCCGTCACCACCGTGCCCGCCGCGGGCAACCTCGCGGTCGCGCTCGCGCTCCGGCACGGCAGCGAGATCAACGGTTCGCTGCAGCAGCTCGGCGTGAACTTCGCCGGCATGATCATCGCCGGGACGCTGACGCTGCTCGTCCAACGCGGGGTGTGGGCCGTCGTCCTCCGCAAGAGGGGGAGCGCCGCCACCGGTCAACCCTGAGGGGGACGCCCCGCGGGCCGGTCAGGCACTAGGTTCGGGGTATGCCGATCATCGCCACCCAGGGGCTGACGATGAGGTTCCCCCGGGTGACCGCCCTGGACGACCTCTCGGTGGCCGTCGAATCCGGGGTCGTCGGGCTCGTCGGCGCCAACGGCGCCGGCAAGTCCACGCTCATCAAGATCCTGCTCGGGCTCCTGCCGCCCACCGCCGGGACCGCGACCGTGCTGGGCCTCGACATCGCCCGCGAGGGCCTGCGGATCCGCGAGAGCGTCGGGTTCATGCCCGAGTACGAGTGCCTGCCGCCCGACGTCTCGGCGACCGAGTTCGTCGTCCACATGGCGCGGATGTGCGGGCTGCCCCCGACCGCCGCCCGCGAGCGCGCCGCCGACACGCTGCGGCACGTCGGGCTCTACGAGGAGCGCTACCGTCCCATCGGCGGCTACTCCACCGGCATGCGTCAGCGGGTGAAGCTGGCCCAGGCCCTCGTCCACGACCCGAAACTCGTGTTCCTGGACGAGCCGACCAACGGCCTCGACCCCGCCGGACGCGACGAGATGCTCGACCTGATCCGGCGCATCGGCGCCGAGTTCGGGATCAGCGTCCTGGTCACCTCGCACCTGCTGGGCGAGCTGGAGCGCGTCTGCGACCACGTCGTCATCATCGACGGCGGCAAGCTGCTGCGCTCCCAGGCCGTCGAGGCGTACACGACCGCCAGCGGCGCCCTCACCGTCGAGGTGGACGAGGGACGCGACCTGCTCGGGCAGCGGCTCCACGACCAGGGCGCCACCGTCCGCCCCGAGGGCCGGTTCCTCGTCGTCGACATCGCCGGGGAGACGACCTACGACCTCGTCCGGGACGGCGTCGCCGACCTCGGGCTGCGGCTGATCCGGATGGAGCAGCGCCGCCACCACATCGAGGAGGTCTTCCAGGCCGGACCGCCCGAGGGCGCGGCGCAGGCCATGCCGCCGGGGGCCGCGCCGCCGGGGGCCCCGCCGCCGGAGGCCGTGCCCGGACCGCAGGGAGCGCCGCGATGAGCACCAGCACGATCCATGACATCGGCTACCGGCACTACGACGGCCGCCGCAACGGCCGCGCCTACGTGCTGCGGTCCCTGTACGTGCACAACCTGCGCGCCGCGTACGGGCTCGGACGTCCCGCCCGCGCCAAGGTGATGCCGTTCCTGCTGGGGGCGATCATGCTGCTGCCCGCCTCGGGCTCGGTGGCCGTCTTCTCGTTCACCAAGGAGCCGCAGGCGCTGATGCGCTACTCCTCCTACGCCTCCCTGCTCCAGGTGATCATCGCGATCTTCCTGGCCACGCAGGCGCCGGTGCTCGCCTCGCGGGAGCTGCGCTTCCACGTCGTCCCGCTGTACTTCTCGCGGCCGGTCGGCCATCTGGACTTCGTCCTGGCCAAGGTCGCGGCCATGACCACCGCGCTGTTCGCGCTCATGGCGGTGCCCGTCACCGTCCTGTACGCCGGCGGGCTGGTGACCAAGGTGCCCGACTCCAGCGGCCAGCTCTGGAAGTACCTGGGCGCCGTGGTCGGCTGCGCGCTGTTCGCCCTCGTCCTGGCGGCGATCGGGATGGTGGTCGCGGCGTTCACGCCGCGCCGCGGCTTCGGCGTCGCCGCGGTCATCGCCGTCTACATGATCAGCAGCACGTTCGTCCTGATCATCCAGGGCATCGCCGAGGCGCGGACCAACTTCACCCTCTCCGGCTGGATGGGGCTGTTCGCGCCGTTCAACCTGGTCGACATCGTCCAGGTGCGGCTGCTCGGCGCGGAGAAGTCCTCGGTGCAGGTGCCGCCCGGCCACACCGCCGGGGCCGTCGCCCTGGCGCTGTGCACGGTCATCGTCCTCGGCTCGATCGCGGTCCTGTACCGCCGGTTCAGGAAGGCGGGCCTGTCGTGACCGAGTTGAAGCTGGAGAGCGTGTCCCGCTGGTACGGCAACGTCGTCGCCGTCAACGGGATCTCCATGACCGTCGGCCCCGGCGTCACGGGACTGCTCGGCCCGAACGGCGCGGGCAAGTCGACGCTGATCCACATGATGGGCGGGTTCCTGGCCCCCTCGTCCGGCTCGATCACCCTGGACGGCGCGCCGATCTGGCAGAACCCCGAGATCTACCGCGTGCTCGGGCTCGTCCCGGAGCGCGAGGCCGCCTACGACTTCCTCACCGGCGATCAGTTCATCCTGTCCATGGCGCGCCTCCACAAGCTGCCCGACCCGCGCGCCGCCGCCCGGCGCGCGATCGCCCTGGTCGAGATGGAGTACGCCGCCGGACGCACGATCGGCACCTACTCCAAGGGCATGAAGCAGCGGATCAAGATGGCGTCGGCGCTGGTGCACGACCCGCCCGTCCTGCTGCTGGACGAGCCGTTCAACGGCATGGACCCGCGCCAGCGGATCCAGCTCATGGAACTGATCCGCCGGATGGCCGCCGAGGGCCGCACCATCCTGTTCAGCTCGCACATCCTGGAGGAGGTCGAGCGGCTCGCCAGCCACATCGAGGTGGTCGTGGCGGGCCGGCACGCCGCCTCCGGCGACTTCCGCAAGATCCGGCGGCTGATGACCGACCGGCCGCACATCTTCCTCGTCCGCTCGTCCGACGACCGGGGCCTCGCCGCCGCCGTCATCGCCGACGGGTCGGCCCGCAGCGTCCAGCTCACCGACAAGGGCCTCCAGGTCGAGGCGGTCGACTTCCAGCGCTTCACCTGGCTGCTGCCCCAGGTGTCCCGCGACGCGGGCGTGCGGCTGTGGGAGGTCTCCCCGGCGGACGAGTCCCTCGAAAGCGTCTTCTCCTACCTCGTGGCCCGGTGACGGCATGAACTCGACCATCGCGATGATCACGTTCCGGGCGATGCTCGGACGCCGCCGCGCGCTGCTCCTGCTGGCGCTGCCGCTGATGCTGCTCGTCCTCGCCCTCATCCTGCGCTCCTCCGGCGAGAACGACATCGACATCTCCGCGGACGTGCTGCAGAGGTTCGGGCTCGCGACCCTGCTGCCGCTGCTCGCGCTGATCGCCGGCACCGGCGTGATCGGGCCGGAGATCGACGACGGCCAGATCATGTACGTGCTGACCAAGCCCATCCCGCGCCAGGTGATCGTGCTGACGAAGCTGGCGGTGGCGATCGTCCTGGTGACGGTGTTCGCGACCGTGCCGACGCTGCTGGCCGGGCTCCTGCTGACGGGGACGACCGCCGGGATGGCGCCCGCCTTCGCGGCCGGGGTCCTGGTCGGCGGCTTCGCCTACAGCGCCGTCTTCGTCGCCCTGGCCGTGGCCAGCCGCAACGCCGTGACGATCGGCCTGTTGTACGCGCTGGTGTGGGAGACGCTGCTCGGAAACTTCGCGCCGGGCGCCAAGTCGGCGTCCATCCTGCAGTGGTCCCTGGCGGTCACCGACTCGCTGACCGAGGCGTCGCCGGTCAAGTCGTCCGTCGACCTCCCGGTGGCGATCCCGCTGCTGATCCTGGTCACGGCCGCCGGCACCCTCCTGGCCTCCTACCGGCTCCGCTCCCTGCCGGTCGCCAGCGCCGACTGAACAGAGGCCACACGGGGTCAGATGCGGCGCAGGCGGACCCGCTGGACGGCGTGCTCGCGGTCCTTGTGGAGGACGAGCGTGGCGCGGGCGCGCGTCGGCAGGATGTTGGAGACCAGGTTGATCTCGTTGACGTCGCGCCAGACGCGCTGGGCGAACGCGGCCGTCTCGTCCTCGTCCAGCTCGCGGGCGTACTTGTGGAAGTACGAGCGGGGATCGGTGAACGCGGTGCGGCGCAGGGCGAACAGGCGGTCGACGTACCACTGCCGGATGTCCTCGACGCGGGCGTCCACATAGATGGAGAAGTCGAAGAAGTCCGACACGCCGAGCTGGCCGGCGGGAGGAGCCTGGAGGACGTTCAGGCCCTCCACGATCAGGATGTCGGGACGCCGGACGGTCTGCGACGCGCCCGGGACGATGTCGTACTCCAGATGGGAGTAGACGGGGATCGCGTGCTCGCGCGCCCCCGACTTGATCGCCGACACGAACCGGACGAGGGCGCGCCGGTCGTAGGACTCGGGGAAGCCCTTGCGGTCCATGATCCCGCGCTCGGTCAGGATCGCGTTCGGGTAAAGGAAGCTGTCGGTGGTGACCAGCTCGACGGTGGGGTGCTCCGGCCAGCGGGCCAGCAGCGTCCGCAGCAGCCGCGACGTCGTGGACTTGCCGACCGCGACGCTGCCCGCCACCCCGATGATGAACGGGGTGGGCTCCACCTCGCCGCCGAGGAACCCGCTGACGGTGTCGCGCAGGCGGCCGTCCGACTGGAAGAACAGGTCCAGCAGCCGGGAGAGCGGCAGGTAGACGTCCTCGACCTCGGCGATGTCGATCGGATCTCGTAACCCCCGCAGCGCGTCCAGCTCACCGGGCGTGAGGGGCAGCGGGGTGTTCTCCCGCAGGGCGCGCCAGGCGTCGCGAGAGAGTTCCACGTAAGGGCTCGGCACGCTGTCCCATCCACTCGTCATGGCATGACAGTAGTCAAGTGCCCGGCTCCATCTCCGGACTTTCACCGAGCGTCCACGCTAGCGCCACGCTTATACGCCACATGCAGGTAGGTCCCGGGATGGACACCCAATAGGCTGGCCACCATGTGCGGAATCGTGGGTTACGTGGGCGGCAGGCCGGCGCTCGACGTCGTGGTCGAGGGGCTGGCGCGGCTGGAGTACCGCGGCTACGACTCGGCCGGGGTGGCCGTGCTGGCCGACGGGCGGCTGGGGACGGCGAAGCGCGCGGGCAAGCTCGTCAACCTGAGGGGCGCCCTGGAGGAGGACCCGCCCCCGGCGGGGACGCTCGGCATGGGCCACACGCGGTGGGCGACGCACGGCGCGCCGAACGACCGCAACGCCCACCCGCACCTCGACTGCGCCGGCTCCGTCGCGGTGATCCACAACGGGATCATCGAGAACTTCGCCGCGCTGCGCGGCGAGCTGGAGGAGGCCGGCCACAAGCTCGGGTCCGACACCGACACCGAGGCCGTCGCCCACCTGCTGGAGGACGAGCTGAAGTCCGGCGGCGACCTGGCCGCGGCGATGCGCCGCGTCTGCGGGCGGCTGGAGGGCGCGTTCACGCTGGTCGCGATGCACACCGGCGACCCCGGCCTGGTGGTGGGCGCGCGCCGCAACTCGCCGCTGGTGGTGGGCGTCGGGGACGGCGAGAACTTCCTCGCCAGCGACGTCGCCGCGTTCATCGCCCATACCCGGGACGCGATCGAGCTGGGCCAGGACCAGATCGTCGAGCTGCGCGCCGACGGGGTGACGGTCACCGACTTCGAGGGCCGCCCCGCCGAGGTGAAGGAGTACCACGTCGACTGGGACGTGTCGGCCGCGGAGAAGGGCGGCTACGACTACTTCATGCTCAAGGAGATCGCCGAGCAGCCGCGGGCCGTCGCCGACACCCTGCTCGGGCGGATCGGGACCGACGGCCGGCTCACCCTGGACGAGATGCGCATCTCCGACCGGGAGCTCCGCGACGTCGACAAGATCATCATCGTGGCGTGCGGGACGTCGTACCACGCCGGGCTGATCGCCAAGTACGCGATCGAGCACTGGGCCGGGCTGCCCTGCGAGGTCGAGCTGGCCAGCGAGTTCCGCTACCGGGACGCGATCCTGTCGCCGACCACGCTGGTCATCGCGATCTCCCAGTCGGGCGAGACGATGGACGCGCTGATGGCCGTCCGGCACGCCCGCGAGCAGAAGGCCAAGCTCCTGGGCATCTGCAACGTCAACGGCTCCACGCTGCCGCGCGAGTGCGACGGCGTCCTGTACACCCACGCCGGGCCGGAGATCGCGGTCGCGTCCACGAAGGCGTTCCTGACGCAGCTGGTCGCGGTCTACCTGATCGCGCTCTACATCGCGCAGGTGCGGGGCACCAAGTGGGGCGACGAGGTCTTCGCGATGGTGCAGCTCCTGGAGCGGATGCCGGAGAAGGTGGAGAAGGTCCTGGAGACGATGGAGCCGGTCCGGGAGCTGGCCCGGTCGCTGGCGGGGGAGCGGTGCGTGCTGTTCCTCGGCCGCCACGTCGGGTTCCCGGTCGCGCTGGAGGGCGCGCTGAAGCTCAAGGAGCTGGCGTACATGCACGCCGAGGGCTTCGCCGCCGGCGAGCTCAAGCACGGCCCGATCGCGCTGATCGAGGCCGGGCTGCCCGTCGTGGTGGTCGTCCCGCCGCGGGCCCGGGACGTGCTGCACGACAAGATCGTCTCCAACATCCAGGAGATCCGCGCCCGGGGCGCCCGGACGATCGTGATCGCCGAGGAGGGCGACGCGTCGGTCGAGCCGTACGCCGACACGCTGATCAGCGTGCCCGCCGTCCCGACGCTGCTCCAGCCGCTGGTCACGACCGTCCCGCTCCAGGTGTTCGCGTGCGAGCTGGCCACGGCCAAGGGCCACGACGTCGACCAGCCGCGCAACCTGGCCAAGTCCGTCACGGTCGAATAGCGGTATAGCGGGATAACGGCCCGATAACAGACCGTATCGCCCGGAACCACCCGTCACCGGGCCGCGTCGCAGGGGAAGCCCTGGCGCGGCGGGAGGTGGCGGGTGTTCGGGATCGAGGCGCGCGGCGTGGCGCGGAGCTTCGGCACGGTGCACGCCCTGCGCGGGCTCGACCTCACCGTGCCGTACGGGCAGGTCACGGCCCTGGTCGGACCGAACGGCGCGGGCAAGACCACGCTCCTGCTCATCCTCGCGACCCTGCTCGGCCCGGACGAGGGCCTCGTGCGGATCGCGGGTCATGACGTCCGCACCCATCCCCGCCAGGCGCGCGACGCGCTCGGCTGGATGCCCGACACGTTCGGCGTGTACGACCAGCTGACGGTGGACGAGTACCTCGCGTTCTTCGCCGACGCCTACGGGCTGCCCAAGGACGAGCGGCCGCGCCGGATCCGGGCGCTGCTGTCCCTCGTCCACCTGGACGACCACCTCGGGCGGCCCGTCCACGCCTTGTCGCGCGGGCAGAAGCAGCGGCTCGGCGTGGCGCGGGCCCTCGTGCACCGTCCGCGCGTCCTGCTGCTGGACGAGCCCGCCTCCGGCCTCGACCCGCGCTCGCGCGTGGAGCTGCGCGACCTGCTGCGGGCGCTGGCGGCCGACGGGGTCGCCGTGCTGGTGTCCAGCCACATCCTCAGCGAGCTGGAGGAGATCGCCGACCGGGTCGTCCTGGTCGACCACGGCCGGACGGTCGGCGAGCACGCCATGGCCGACCTCGCGGGCGCAGCCGCCGGCGTCCGCTGGCGGATCCGCTCCCTCGATCCCGAACGCCTGGCCCGCGCCCTCCCCGCCGCCCTCGAAGCCGCCCTCGACCCACCCGTGCCCAGCACGCCGGGCGGACCGGGCGGACCGGAGCCTGTTCGTGACCTTCCGGGCGGTGCCGAGGTCGGGCCGCTCACCGAGACCGAGGCGGCCGCGCTGCTGGCGGCGCTGGTCACCCGGGGCGTCCCGGTGACCGGTCTCGCGCCGGCCGGCAGCGCGCTGGAGTCGGCCTACCTGGCGATGACGGAGAACCGGAGGTGAGCGGGCGATGACCCTGCGGGGGATCGGCCTGGTGGCGCGGCAGGAGATCAGGACCCGGCTGCGGACGGGCCGCTGGAAGGTGCTGCTCGGCGTCTGGTTCGTGGTCGTGAACGGTCTCGGCCTGCTGTTCCGGCTGGCGCTGGAGGCGGACGGCATCTCCTCGTTCGGAGAGCCCGGCGTGCCGATGTTCGGCGGCGTCCTGCTCGGGGTGCTCGTCCTCACGCTGCTGGTCACCCCGGCGCTCGGCGCCCAGTCGATCAACGGCGACCGGGAGCGCGGCACGCTGGCCACCCTCCAGGTCACCCGGCTCGCGCCCGGCGACATCGCGGTCGGCAAGCTCGCCGCCGCCTGGGGGACGGGCCTGCTCATCCTGCTGCTGACGCTGCCCTGCGTGCTCTTTCCGGTCGCCGAGGGCGCGGTCGGACCGGGCCGCGCGCTGGTCGTGCTCGTCGTCATGGCCCTGCTCATCGGCATCGTGTGCGCCGTCTCGCAGGGCTGGTCGGCGCTGCTGGCACGCAGCATCACCTCGGTGCTCCTGTCGTACCTGACGGTGTTCGGGCTGATCGTCGGCACGCCGCTGCTGTTCACGATCGCGCTTCCCTTCGCCGCCGAGCGCCACGGCGTGGACGGCTACGACGAGGAGCGCACCGACCGTGTCTGGTGGCTGCTGGCGCCCAACCCCGTCGTCGTGCTGGCGGACGCGGCGCCGCGGCTGCCCAAGCGGACCGTCCGGTCCGGGGACGTGGTGTACACGCGGTCGCCGTCGTCGGACCCGCTGGGCGGCATCAGCCGCGAGGTGCGCCAGATCCATGCGGGCGACGACGCGGGCCCGGATCCGGAATTGCCGGTCTGGCCGTACGGGCTGGCCTTCGATCTGGCCATCGCCGCGGGCGCGGTCTGGATATCGGCGGCACGGCTGCGCACGCCCCTCCACCGCGTTCCGAAGGGCGTCCGTGTGGCCTGAATCTCAATTCGGCGATGAATTGAGAATCTCAGTCAGGGTGGAACTCTCAAGGGCGGTCGTGCCGGCCGCCCTTGACCTCGTCGGTGAACGCCCGCCATTCCCCGGGCCCGAACTCCAGCCGGTATGCGGCTCCCTCGTTCGCCCCGTGACTGTCGCGCACGGAGATCACCTCGCCGTCAATGCGCGCGATCTCGACGCATCCGTTGCTGGCGCCGCATCGGGTGCTCCTCCTCCATCGGGCGGGCGGTGTCGCATCGAAACTCATTCCGGCTCCTGCCTCGAAAGTTGCATCTGCCCGCGGCCGCGCTGCCGGTGACTCAAGCACACGGTAACAAGATCGCCGGAAACGGGTGATCATCGACGGCCCGGTGGTGCCGGTGGGACGGGCGGGACGAGGTAGGCCCAGGGTTTGGTGTGGGACGGCGGCGAGCCGGGCCCGGCGGGCGCTCGCCCCCTGGCCCGGCTCGCCCGGCGCCGGCCGGGCCCTGCCTCAAGCGACGAGGTCAGAGCGCCGGCCGAGCACCGTCAGCCCACGTCGAATTCGCCCTTCTTGGCTCGTTCGACGAAGTCGCGCCACTCTCCACGGGAGAAGGACAGGACCGGGCTCTGCGTTCCGTGCTTCGCGTCCCGCGCCCCGACGAAAGGGGACGGACCGGCCAATGTGGCCACTTCGACGCAGGTGTTGCTCGCCCCGCAGTGGGCGCTTCTCCGCCATTGCGGAACAGGAGTGGCGAAAGGGGACACCAGGAGCCTTTCACATGGTTAAAGCCACTCCGCGGACCCCTTACCAGGCGTCTCTGACCTCGATGATGCGCCGCCGGGAATCGGCGGCGTTCAGGGCCTGACCTGCAAGGCTTGTATAGGCGAGCCTGTACATATAAGTAACAGTCTCATCCGCAAAGTGGCTGATTGTCAGCGATTCGGTGTGCACGATATCAGGAAAGACGATGTCATGCACCGGTGAGAATTCCAGCAGAATAAACGTTTCCGCCAGCACCGAGTGGGCGCCGTCCAGCGGGAGTATCTGGACGTTCACGCCCGGAAGCTCTGCCATCCTGCGGAGATGTTCGAGCTGCTCGCGCATGACCTTGCGGTCGCCGATCCGGCGCCGCAGAACCGCTTCGTCGAGAACCACCGACAGTTCCAGCGGATTCGCGCGGCGCAGGAGTTCCTGGCGCCGAATCCGCACCTCGACCCTGCGCTCCAGTTCCTGGGGCGGAAGGGTCGCGAGAGCACTCCATCCACCGATCACGTGCCGCGCGTAACTCTCCGTCTGGAGCAGCCCCGGGATGACGGTGCTGCCCCATTCCCGGACGGCCGTGGCCTCCGACTCCAGGGCGATGAAGTCCGCGAGCGGGCTCGGCAGGTCGCGGTAGTCCTCCCACCAGCCCCGTTCGGCGGCGTCGTGCGCCAGGGAGACGAGGTCGTCGTGCCGGGCGCCGTCGATCTCGTAAAGGTCGAGGAGGCGGCGTACATCGCTGATCTTCGCGCCGGTCCGCGCGTTCTCGATCCGGCTGACCTTGGCGGTGGACCAGGCCAGTCGCTCGGCGACCTCGTCTCCGGTGAGTCCCTTCCGCTCGCGCAGTCTCCGAAGTTCGGCGGCCAGCCGCCGCTGCCGGACGGAGGGACCTCGGGAAGTGCTCATTGCCGGAGCCTCTCCAGTCCTCGACGGACTGTTCTGGGCGCATTCTGCCGCACGGGGGCGCGGCAGTGCGAACACATCGGACCGATGAACGCGATTCTACGGCCGAAGATTCTTTTGCGCACTTGGCAATGCAACTTGCATCGAAATTTTCGGAGCCGCCGGAAGCCGCGGGAAGCCGCGTCCGGGCGGCCTACCGGCGTCACGTGGGACGGGCCCGCACGTCCCCCTGCGGAACGGCCCGGCGCGGTTGCGGAGAGCGCTCGCGTGGCACGCTAAGGATGTGATCGGCGGGACGGCGCGGGTGGGGAGCTGCGGATGAGGTACGCGCACGAGGTCGGCAAGGTGCGGGCGGCGGAGCGGGCCCTGATGGCACGGCTGCCGGAGGGCACGCTGATGCAGCGCGCCGCCGCCGGCCTGGCGTCGACCTGCGCCCGGCTCCTGCCCGCCGTGTACGGGGCGCGCGTGGTGCTCCTCGTGGGCGGCGGCGACAACGGCGGCGACGCCCTGCACGCGGGGGCGCGGCTGGCCCGCCGCGGCGCCCGCGTGTCCGCCGTCCAGGCGGGCTCCAAGATCCACCAGGAGGGCCTGGCGGCGCTGCGGGCCGGCGGGGGCCGCCTGCTGGAAGCGGAGGCCGACGGCGCCGCGGCGATCGAGGCGGCCGACCTGATCATCGACGGGCTGACCGGGATCGGCGGGACGGGCGGCCTGCGCGAGCCCCACGCCACTCTGGCCGCGCAGGCGTCGCAGGCCACCGGCCTGGTCGTCGCGTGCGACGTGCCGAGCGGTGTGGACGCGGGGACCGGGCGGGTCGAGGGCGCGGCCGTCCACGCCGACGTGACCGTCACGTTCGGGACCTACAAGGCCGGGCTGCTGATCGACCCCGGCGCGTCCCGCTGCGGCGTGGTCGAGCTGATCGACATCGGCCTCGGCGGCGACCTGCCCGATCCGGACGTGGTGGCGCCCTGGCCGGTGGACGTCCAGCCGCCCGAGCCGGGGCCCGAGTCCGACAAGTACCGGCGCGGCGTGGTCGGGATCCTCGCGGGCGGCGACGAGTTCACCGGCGCGGCCGTCCTGTGCACCGGGGGCGCGGTGCGGGGCGGCGCGGGCATGGTGCGGTTCGCGTCCGCGGCGCATCCGGTCGAGCTGGTCCGGCACCGCTGGCCCGAGGCCGTCACCACGGTGATCGAGGCGGGCCCGGCTTCCGGAGGCGAGATCCTGGAGCGGGTCGGGCGGGTGCAGGCGTGGGTCGTCGGCCCCGGCCTCGGCACGGGCGAGGCGGCGGAGTCGCTGCTGGAGGCCGCCCTCGCCACCGAGCTGCCCGTGCTGGTGGACGCGGACGGGCTCACCGTCCTCGCGCGCCGCCGCGACCTGCTCCGCCGGCAGGCGCCGACCGTCCTCACCCCGCACGCGGGCGAGCTGTCCCGGCTCGTCGGCGCCGACCGCGAGGCGATCGAGGCGCGCCGGCTGGAGCACGTCCGGCGGGCGGCGGCCGAGCTCTCGGCGACCGTCCTGCTCAAGGGCTCGACGACCCTGGTCGCCGAGCAGGACCGTCCAGTGCGGGCGAACCCCACCGGGACGTCCCGGCTGGCCACGGCCGGCACCGGCGACGTCCTGTCCGGCCTGATCGGCGCCCTGCTGGCCGGCGGGATGGCCGCGCTCGACGCGGCGGCCGCGGGCGCCTACCTGCACGGCCTGGCCGCCCGCCTGGCCTCCTCGCCCGGGTCCCACCCGTCCGGGTCCCCGATCAGCGCCGGCGACGTCATCACGGCCCTCCCGGACGCCTTCCGCGCCCTCCTCTGACCGCCTCCGCTCCGTGAGCGAACGGGATTCGGTCGTCCGGCGATGAACCAGGCAGGGGACATTCGCGTCATAGCGGGTATTGGGCACCGCGGGTGCTCACAGGACTACGGGGAACGTGCCATGGGGGCGTGAGCAGGACGAAGATGCTCCGGTCACGCCCCCGGGAACGGCACACTGGGTGACCATGAAGGTTCCAGCGAAGGCACGCGTCGATCTCGACGCCATCGGCGCCAACACCGCCCTGCTGCGCGAACGCGCCGGCGGGGCCGAGGTCATGGCCATGGTGAAGGCGGAGGCTTACGGGCACGGGCTGATCGAGGCGGGCCGCGCCGCGCTCGTCGGCGGCGCCACGTGGCTGGGCGTCGCCAGGCTCGCCGAGGCGGTCCGGCTGCGCGAGGCCGGGGTGACCGCCCCGACGCTGGTCTGCCTCGGCGTCCCCGGCGAGCCGTACGAGGAGGCCGTCGCGCGGGACGTCGACCTGGCCGCCGGCGCGATCTGGCTGATCGAGGAGATCGTCACGGCGGCCGAGCGGGCGGGACGCCCGGCCCGGGTGCACCTCAAGGCCGACACGGGCATGAGCCGCGGCGGCACCGGCGAGCGGGACTGGCCCGCGCTGGTCGACGCCGCGCTGAAGGCCGAGGCCGCCGGCCACCTGCGGGTCGTCGGGGTCTTCTCGCACCTCGCCTGCGCGGACGAGCCGGGCCATCCGTCCGTCGCGGCCCAGCTCGGCACGTTCACCGCGATGCTGGAGCACGCCGAGCGGGCCGGGGCGCGCCTTGAGGTCCGGCACCTGGCGAACTCGCCGGCCCTGCTGACGCTCCCCGAGGCGCGGTTCGACCTCGTCCGGCCCGGGATCGCGGTGTACGGGCTGTCGCCGGTGCCCGAGCTCGGCTCGTTCGGGCTGCGGCCGGCGATGTCCCTGGTCGCGGACGCGGCGCTGGTGAAGCGCGTCCCGGCGGGCAGCGGCGTGTCGTACGGTCACGCCTACCACACCGAGCGGGAGACCACCCTGGCCGTCGTCCCGGCCGGATACGGGGACGGGGTCCCCAGGCACGGGTCCAACCTGCTGGAGGTCCTCGCCGCCGGGCGCCGGCGGCGGATCGCCGGGCGGGTCTGCATGGACCAGTTCGTCATCGACATCGGGGACGACGACCTGTCCGCGGGCGATGAGATCCTCCTGTTCGGGCCGGGCGACGCCGGGGAGCCGACCGCGCAGGAGTGGGCGGACGCCCTGGGGACGATCTCGTATGAGATCGTCACCCGGATCGGTGCCCGTGTGCCGAGGGTGTACACGGGACGGGCGCTGTAGGGGGCCGCGCACATGGGCAGCAGGAGCAAGCGCAACATCGGCATCATCGGCGCCGTGGCGGGCGTCGGCGCGGCGGGCGTGGGCGCGGCCGTGGGACTGCGGCGCCTGGCCGTCGGGCGGGTGCGGCTGCGGCCGGACCCGGACGCCGGGGAGCCGTTCGGCGGGCTGCGCGGCCGGGAGCTGACCGTCCTCGCCGACGACGGCCTCCCGCTGCACGTCGAGGTGGACGGCCCGGACGACGCCGACCTGACGGTCGTGTTCTGCCACGGCTACACCCTCACCCAGGACTCCTGGCACTACCAGCGGCGCGACCTCCAGGGGCGCCTCCGGGCGGTCTTCTGGGACCAGCGCAGCCACGGCCGCTCGGGCCGCAGCCTGCCGACGCACGCGACGATCGACCAGACCGGCGAGGACCTGTGGGCGGTGCTGCGGGCCACGATCGGGCCGGACGAGCCCGTGGTGCTCGTGGGCCACTCCATGGGCGGTATGTCGATCATGGCGCTGGCGGAGCGGCATCCCGAGGTGTTCGAGGAGCGGGTCGCGGGCGTCGCGCTGGTCAACACCTCCTGCGGGGACATGGCGGAGATGACGCTGGGGCTGCCGCTGGTACTGGCCAAGCTCGTCCGGCCGCTGGCGCCCGGGGCGCTGCGCGGCCTCGGCCGCCGCGCCGACCTGGTGGACCGGGCCCGCGGGCTGGGCGCCGACCTGGCGTTCGTGGTCACCCGGAAGATGGCGTTCGCCGACAAGCACGTCAGCCCGACCGTGGTCGGCTTCCTGGAGGAGATGATCAGGGCGACGCCGATCGACGTGATCGCCGAGTTCTACCCGGCGCTGGCCGCCCACGACAAGTGCGCGGCGCTCGACGTGATCGGCAAGGTGCCCGTTCTGGTGCTGGCGGGCGGGCGGGACCGGCTGACCCCGGCCGCGCACGGCCGCCGCATCGCCGCGGCGCTGCCGGACGCGGAGCTGGTCGAGGTGGACGAGGCGGGGCACGTCCTGCCCCTGGAGTATCCGGGCGTGGTCACCGGCGGGCTGCGCCGGCTGGTCGAGCGCGTCCGTCCCGAGTACGAGGAGGAGCGGACGGCGTGAGCGGCACATCCCTGACCGTGCCCACCGCGGCGGACATGCGGGAGCTGGGGCTGCGGCTGGCCGTCCTGCTGCGGCCGGGCGACCTGCTCGTCCTGACGGGCGATCTCGGCGCCGGCAAGACGACGCTCACCCAGGCGATCGGCGAGGGGCTGAAGGTGCGGGGGCCGGTCACCTCGCCCACGTTCGTCATCGCGCGGGTGCACCCGTCGCTGGCCGGCGGCCCCCCGCTGGTGCACGTCGACGCCTACCGGCTGGGCGGTTTCGCGGAGCTGGACGATCTCGATCTCGACGCCTCGGTGGCCGAATCGGTGACGGTCGTGGAATGGGGAGAAGGGCTCGCGGAGGGCCTCGCCGACGACCGGCTGGAAGTGATCATTTCTCGCGGGACCGGTCCCGGGGAGACGCGCGAAGTTTGGATCAAGGGCATCGGTGATCGCTGGTCCGACCTGGACTTTGACCGCCACTGAGACCGCTACTGAGACCGCCACTGAAACCGCCGCTGAGAGGCGGCGGACCGCCCGCCATATTCGGCCAGCGCGGATTGGGCTACTTTGCGGTGGCATGTCGTACTCTTTGCCGAACGAACCTCACCCCGTGACATATCAGGTTCCCTAAAGCAGGAGTGGAATCCGGTGAGTGGCAGCCATGACAGCGGAGGTCACCGCGCCGACAGCGGTGGCTACCACGCGGACAGCGGTGGTTACCGTACGGAAAGCGGCGGCTACCGCACCAGCACGGGCGGCTACAGGTCGGCCAGCGGGAACTACCGGGCGGGCAGCGGCAGCCACCGCGTCGTGCGCGAGCGCCGCACCGGACGGCGGGTGGCGATCCTGCTGGCCGTGGTCGGCGCCGGAGCCGTCGCCTGCGCGCTGGCCGCGTTCGCCTTCCTGAGCGGCGGTACGAGCGGCGACCGCGACTCCGGCCAGGTCGTCGGCAGCGGCTCCCCCGACGGCTCGCCGACGTCCAAGGGCGAGCTCACCCTCGTCCCCGACGCCTGCACGCTGGTGGACGACGCGCTCGCCGGCCGCCTCGCGCCCGGCGCCGCGCGCAACCAGGCCGACAGCTACCAGGGCAACGACCGGCAGAACCAGTGCGTGTGGGGCGCCTACGCGGGGGAGCGCAAGCGCCAGCTCACCGTGGAGCTCCGCGCGCTCGCCGGGGCCGCCGGGCAGTCCGCCACCGCCGCCGCGCAGCGCGCGTTCGCCTCCGAGCGCGCGGACGACGAGTCCGGCAAGGGGCTGCTGGCCGGGCAGGAGCTCACCGAGAAGACCCGGCTGGGCGACGTCGGGGACGAGGGCTACGTCGTCTACAGCGTCGACACGGGCCAGGGCTCGGGCGAGGCCATCGCCAACGTCCGGTCCGTGAACGTCCTGATGACCATCCACTACTCGGGGTCCAACAAGGGCGACCCGCTCGACTCCAAGGCCGCCGCCAACGGGGTCGTGGAGGTCGCGAAGGCCGTCCTCCAGCGCCTCACCGAAGCCTGACGGCCCGGATCCCGGGCGACCGGGGACCGGGAGGGCGCCGATCCGCGGGACGGCGCCCGGTAGCAGCCCGCGACCTGCACTAGGCTTTCAGTCCGTGCTGGTCTTGGCTTTCGACACCGCGACCGCCGCGATCACCGTGGCGCTGTACGAGTGGATCCCCGGCGAGGGCGCCCGGCGCCGAGGCGCGGCCGAGGCCGTCGACCGGCGCCGGCACACCGAGCTGCTCACCCCGTCCATCGCCGAGGTGCTGGCGGAGGCGGGGGCGGCGCCCGACGACCTGAGCGCCATCGCCGTGGGCGTCGGCCCCGGCCCGTACACCGGGCTGCGGGTGGGCCTGGTCACGGCCCGCGCCATGGGCGAGGCCCTCAACGTGCCCGTCCACGGCTTCTGCACGCTGGACGTCATCGCCTGGGCCACCGGACGGGACGAGCCGTTCGCCGTCGCCACCGATGCCCGCCGCAAAGAGGTCTACTGGGCGCGGTACGCGTCGTTCCGCGCGCGCGTCACCGAGCCTGTCGTGGGCCCGCCGTCCGCCGTCCTGGACGGTGCGCCCGGCGGTCTGCCCGTCGTGGGCGAGGGGGCGGCCCTCTACCCGGACGTCCTCGGCGACGGCGATCACGAGCCGCTGCTGCCCACCGCGGCGGCGCTCGCGGAGCTGGCCATCGGCCGGCTCGCCGGCGAGCCCGGCCCCGAGCTGCTGCCGCCCGAGCCGCTCTACCTGCGCAGGCCCGACGCCAAGGAGCCCGGCCCCCGCAAGAAGGTGACGCCGGCGTGAGCGAGGTCGTCGTGCGGGCCATGGCGCATGCGGACCTGCCCGCCGTCCACCGGCTGGAGCGCGTGCTGTTCCCCGAGGACGCCTGGAGCGAGGACATGCTCCGCGAGGAGCTCGACGACCAGCCCCGCACCCGGCACTACGTGGTGGCCGAGGCGCCCGGCGGCGAGATCGTCGGCTACGCCGGGCTGGCCGCGGCGGGCGGGCAGGCCGACGTCCAGACCATCGGGGTGCGCGCCGACATGCGCGGCGCGGGCGTCGGCGCCGCCCTGCTCGCCGAGCTGATGGACGAGGCGGTCCGCCGCGGCAGCGAGGCCGTGTTCCTGGAGGTCCGCGCCGACAACGCGGGGGCCCGGCGGCTCTACGAGCGGTTCGGCTTCGGCGAGGTCGGCGTCCGCAAGCGCTACTACCAGCCCTCGGACGTGGACGCGATCGTGATGCGCCGCGTCCTGCGCCGCCGTCCCGCGGGCTTCACCGCAGACAGGGAGGACACGTGATCCGCGACTCCGAGCCGCTGGTGCTCGGCATCGAGACCTCGTGCGACGAGACCGGGGTCGGCCTCGTCCGGGGGCACACGCTGCTGGCGGACGCCATCGCGTCCAGCGTCGAGCAGCACGCCAGGTTCGGCGGCGTCGTGCCCGAGGTCGCCTCCCGGGCGCACCTGGAGGCGATGACGCCGACCGTGGAGCGCGCCCTGGCCGACGCGGGCGTGTCCTTCAACGACGTCGACGCGTTCGCGGTGACGGCCGGGCCGGGCCTGCCGGGTGCGCTGATGGTCGGCGTGGCCGCCGCCAAGGCGTACGCGCTATCACTGGGCAAGCCGCTGTACGGCGTCAACCACCTGGCCGCGCACGTCTGCGTCGACCAGCTCGAACACGGCCCGCTGCCCAAGCCGTGCGTGGCGATGCTGGTGTCCGGCGGCCACTCCTCGCTGCTGCTGGTGCCGGACGTGGCGAGCGACGTCCGGTCGCTCGGCAGCACGGTGGACGACGCGGCGGGCGAGGCGTTCGACAAGGTCGCACGTGTCCTGGACCTGGGGTTCCCCGGCGGGCCGGTGATCGACCGGATGGCCCGCGACGGCGACCCGGCCGCCATCGCGTTCCCGCGCGGGAAGTACAACGACGGCACCTACGACTTCTCGTTCTCCGGGCTCAAGACGGCCGTGGCCCGCTGGGTGGAGGCCAGGGAGCGGGCCGGGGAGCCCGTCCCGGTCGCGGACGTCGCGGCGTCCTTCCAGGAGGCCGTCGTGGACGTCCTCACCCAGAAGGCCCTCAAGGTCTGCAAGGACAACGGCGTCCACGACCTGCTGATCGGCGGCGGCGTCGCGGCCAACTCCCGGCTGCGCGCGCTGGCGGCGGAGCGCTGCGAGGCCGCCGGGGTCCGGCTGCGGGTGCCGCGCCCGAAGCTGTGCACCGACAACGGCGCGATGGTCGCCGCGCTGGGCGCGGAGCTGGTCTCCTCCGACCTGCCCCCGTCCGACCTGGAGGTCCCGGCCGACTCCAGCCTGCCGATCGAGACGGTCACCCTCTGACCCGAGGATTCGCGGCGGCCCGCGTGGGGTTCTGCTCAGGAGCCGGTGCCGAGGTCGGCCAGCAGGGCGGCCAGGTGGTCCTCCAGCAGCGGGACCTTCGCCTCGTCGATGATGCGGCCGTCGTCCTCGGGCAGCAGGTCGAGCAGGCAGCGCACGTCCCAGTAGGGGTCGTGCACGTGGCCCCCCGACACCTGGTCGAACGCGGCCAGGAACCGGTCGGCGACGGGCCGCCCGTACCGCAGGACGAGGCCGCGCCGCATGCGCGCGATGTCGACCGCGACGGGCCCGGACGAGGCGTCCGACCAGTCGACCACGCCGGTGAGCTTCCCGTACGACCACAGCGTGTTGTCGGGGTGGTAGTCGCGGTGGATGAACCGGGCGGGCGCCCCGGGCGGCGGCCCGGCCGCGACCTCGAACGCGCGGTCCCACAGCTCGGGGCGCAGCGCGTGCTTGGGCGGGAGCCGCACGTCGAGCCGGTTGTAGGGCATGTACGGCGGCATCGTGGACGCGCCGTTCAGGGCGTGGATCGACAGCAGCGCCGCGGCGAGCTGGATGAGGTACTCGGGCAGGTCGTCGGGCGCCGGGCGGGGCGGGTGGCCGACGAGCCGGGTGATCAGCAGCGCGGGGACGTCGCAGTAGGCGCCCGCCGGGTCGGCGGCGACGAGCGAGGGGGTCGGGATCTCGCAGCCGGCCAGCAGCGCCAGCGCGGCGATCTCGCGCTCGGGGGAGAACTCGGCGTCCCCGTAGGAGCGGCGGGCGGCGAGGCCGGAGTCGACGCCGGTGGGCGCGCCGTCGCGGGCCGTCCAGCGGCGCAGGACGAGCCGGTGGGCGCTGCCCGAGCGGCTCTCCACCAGCAGCGCGTGGTTGGCGTGGGCGGAACCGCCCGCCAGCGGCCGCACCATCCGCACCTCGGCGCCCTCGCCGAGGCAGCTCTCGACCCAGCGCAGGGTGGCGTGGCTGGGCGGTGCGCCGGACGGCAGGCAGGGAGCCGTGGTGTGGGTCACGAGATCCATGAAAACGGATTCCGAAGGGTATTGGGAGTGATTTTGCGAAGACGGAACGTAACAAAATGCACGTCATCGACGTGTCTTGAGGGAACCCCTTCGGTCGTCGCGTCGGTTTGCCGGACAAACTCCGCGTATTCCGATGGGTATCCGAAGCCCGGGAGACGGCCGCCGGGACAGGCGGCCGGGACGGGCCGCCTGGGGTGGACGGGCGGACGGGGGTGGGGCCCGAGCGGCCCCACCCGACCTGCCTAGTCCTTGCCCTCGCGGCGCGGGCGCAGCAGCGCCTCCGCCAGGGCCAGCATCGTCTCCTCCAGCGTGGACAGCCGCTTGAGCACGTCCTCGTGCACCGCGTTGACCTGCTTGGAGACGTCGTCGTGGACGCCGTCGACGCGCCGCCCGAGGTCGCCCTGCACGTCGGTGAAGCGCTTGCCGAACTCGGCCTGCACCGCCTCGGCGCGCCGTCCGACCTCGTCCTGCACGCCGTCCACGCGCCGGGCGAACTCCTCCTGGACCCCGCCGACGTGGCGGACGACGTCCTCCTGCATGTTGCCGACCTGCTTGGCGACGTTCTCCTGGATGCTGCCGACCTGCCGCGTGACGTCCTCGTGGATGTCGCCGATGCGCTTGCCGAAGTCGTCGTGGACCCCGCTGACCTGCCGGGCCACCTCGTGGTGCACCGACTCGACCTGCTTGGTCACATCGATGTGCACCGACTCCACGCGCCGGGAGACGATGTCCACCTGCGTGGTGAACTCCTCCAGGGCGCCGTCGACCTTCTTGGTGACCTCCTCGTGGATCCCCTCGATGCGCTTGCGGACGTCCTCGTGCACGTCCTCGAACCGGCGGGAGAACTCGTCCATGCGCTTGGCGACGTCGCTGTAGGCCGTCTCGGCGATCTGGGACATGGTCGCCTTGACCTCGTCCCGGTCCGGCCGGGCGCGCAGCTCCTCGATCAGCGGGTCGACCGCGTCGGCGAGGTGCTTCTCCAGCGCGTCGAACCGGTCGCTGTGGTCGGTCATCGGACGCTGCACGAGCTCGCCCAGCAGCCGGTGCAGCTCCGCGATCTCCAGCGTGGCCGGGAGCCGCCCGATGCGCTCGCCCACGCCGTCGATGCGCCCGTCGATGCTCTCGAAGCGCCCGTCCAGGCCCTCCAGCTTGCCCGACAACCCCTCCAGCCGGCCGTCGACGCCGTCCAGCCGCCCGTCCAGGCCGTCCAGCCGCCCGCCGACGCCCTCGACCCGGCCGTTGACCGCCTCCAGCCCCTGCTCCATCCGCTCGGCCATCTCGCCGAGCGCCTGGTCGACCCGCGCCGTGACACCGTTGATCGAATGTTCGAGCCGCTCGGACCGGTGGCCCAGCTCGGCCAGCGACTTGTCGAGCCGGTTGAAGCGGACGGACGCGGCCTCCATGCTGCCCTGGAGCTTGTCGAGCCGCTTGGTCATCTCCTCCATGCGCTGCGTGGCCTGCTGCGTGGCCTCGGTGATGTGGTGCGCGGAGTCGAGGATGGCCTGGATGCGGGTCAGGCCCTCGTCGACGTTCTCGGCGACGACCCCGACGTCGGCCCACAGCGCGGGCAGCTCGGCGACGGGCTTGACCCGCTCGCCGAACGCCTCGATGTGCTCGGCGAGGCCCTCCGCCCATTCCGGGGGCTTGCTGGACAGGTCGTCGACCTGCCCCCGGACGCTGTCGATCTGCCCGGTCAGCCCGCTGAGCTCCCGCTCGCGGACCTCGCGGAGCAGCCACTCCATACCCTCCAGCCGCTGGCGGATCTCGTCCAGGACCTGACCCTGTGAGCGCTGTTCATAGACGTGGTCCTGCGCCGCACGGGCGAGCAACTCCCGCATCCGATCCGAGACCGGTTGACCCCCCGTCTGCAGGAAGTTGTGATTCGTTTCCACCCGATGCTCCTTCGTGTGCCGACGCGACGAAATGGCGCACGGCAATGAATCGTGAAGACGCCACTGTAGTGCGTGTGGACCGCCGCTATAACGGGTAGCAGGGAACATCGCGAGTTCTGTCGAATGCGCCTGTTATCCCTATCGGGGGAGTTGCTGGCTATCGTACCTCCTTGAGGGAAATTTCTGATTTGGGAGTGATGTGGCAAATGTAGGGTGGAGTCCGATTCCGTGGCGGCGCCCCGACGTGCGCGAGGGGCCTGGCGGCGGGCGCTCTGTCCGTACATCTCGTCCAACATCGTCAGTTCGCGTCGCGGGGCGCGGGCGCCCCGCGCGGCGGTCGCGGACCGTGCCCTGCCGGGGCCCGGTGGGCCGCCGACCTTTTAGAGGCGGCATTCAGGGCCGCCGAAGGCCCTGCCGCTGAACCTGTCTTGGTGTTTCTTCGCCTGAGGATCTCGACGCGACGATTCCCGTGCCGCGTTACGGCCTTGCCGGTCGCCCGCAATCCCTGGTCAACGCAATGCCGGAAAACGCCGATGATTTGCTCCGACGTGGCGCGTCGCCCGGTCCCGCTTGGCGTTGCCCGGGCGGGCGGAAGATCTTTGGCCCGATTAGCGGCGCGGCACCGCCCCCGGGCGGGTCAGACCCGTCCGGAGGCCGCGAGGTCAAACCCCCGGACGGGCGGCCGAGGGCGGCGTGCGGGGGAGCGCGCGGGTCAGCAGCGCGACGGGATCGCTGCCCACCCTGGTCACCACCAGCGCCATCTCGGCGGCGCCCCGCACGGTGTCCCGGCCGGTGCCGCGGGCCGTGCGGCGGCCGCCGAAGCCGAGGTCGCGCCGCAGCCGGTCGACGTCGACCGCCGAGCCCCGCTTCTTGACGGTCAGCGCGCCCACCTCGCGGCGGCGCAGCTCCGCCCGCAGCCGCTTCACCGAGAACGGCAGGACGTCCTCGACCTCGTACGCGGACGCGAACGGCGTCGGGCGCAGCTCGTCGGACGTCACGTAGGCGATCCTCGGGTCGGCCAGACCGCCGCCGACCAGCTCCGCGACCTCCGCGACCAGGTGGGCCCGGATCACGGCCCCGTCAGGCTCGTAGAGGTAGCGGCCCCACGGGCGCACGTCCGGATCGTCCAGGCCGCGCGGGGTCAGCGTCGCCACGCCGGATCCCGTATCGGACGAGAGCGGGGCGTCGGACGAGAGCAGGGTGGCGCGGCGGCCCACGTCCCCGGCGAGGTCGCCGAGCCACAGGGCGGCCTCCTTCACGTCCCCCGCCACCGACACCCACTCGGCTTCGGCGCCGTCCGGGACGGCCTCGTGCGGGATGCCGGGCGCGACCTTCACACAGGCGGCCGGTACCCGTCCCGCCAGATCCAGGACGGTGTCGAGCGGTGGTTCATATGAGCGGGGATCGAAGACACGGCCCCGCGCGGTACGCCGTCCTGGATCGGCGAAGACCGTCGCATACCCGTCCGGGCTCTCCTTGGTGGCGTCATCCACCCGTACGGACGCGAGACCGTCCAGTCCTAGCGAGGCCACATTGGCCCTCGCCACCTCCGCCGTCAGCGGGTCGAGCTCCACGCCCTCCCCGGCGAGACCGGCCCGCGCCCGCGCGATCAGGTCCGCGCCTATCCCGCAGCCCAGTTCCAGCGTCACACCGGACGGTTCATAGGCCGCGAACCGGCGGGCGCGGTGGGCGGCCACGCTCGCACGGGTGGACTGTTCGAGCCCGGCCTGCGTGAAGTACATCCGGTGGGCGTCAGGGCCGAATTTGGCCACCGCGCGTTCGCGCAACCGCACCTGGGTCAGCGCGGCCGAGACCAGCCCGGCGTCGTGCCGCTCGCGGAGCCGCGAGGCGGTGGTGAGCAGGCCGTCCTCGCTCACGTCCGCGGCGGCGGCCTCGTCCAGGACGGCCTGGCCGGCGGGGGTCAGCAGGTCCAGGAGCGACGCGATGTCCATAGGGTGGAAGTTATCGGCCCGTGAACGGCGTGCGACCGGCCAGGACGGTCCGGTCGGTGGCTCCGTGTCCGTGTTGACGGGGTACCGAGCACGGCATAGTCTCCGACTGGCACTCTCCACGCGAGAGTGCCAACACAGCGACGAAGGTCGGTCTGGCACCCGCGACGGCAGGCCGGTCCAGGGTCGCCTCTTCTGTCACATGTGCTGGTCGGCCCACTAAGGCCGGCCGAGGACCAATCGAAGGGGAGGTCAGATCGTGACGACCGCCACCAAGGTTGTTCTCAAGCCGCTAGAGGACCGCATCGTCGTCCAGCCGCTTGAGGCCGAGACCACCACCGCGTCGGGCCTGGTGATTCCGGACACCGCCAAGGAGAAGCCCCAGGAGGGCACCGTCCTGGCCGTGGGCCCGGGTCGTGTCGACGACAAGGGCGAGCGCGTCCCCGTCGACGTCAAGGTCGGCGAGGTCGTGCTCTACAGCAAGTACGGCGGCACCGAGGTCAAGTACAACGGCGAGGACTACCTCGTCCTCTCGGCCCGCGACGTGCTCGCGGTCATCGAGAAGTAATCACCGAGACGTGATGCACCCGCCCCGGTCGGCGCCGCCTTCGGCGGGGCGGCCGGGGCGGATCGCGTGAAAGAGGAGTATCCGCATGGCGAAGATCCTGGAGTTCGAGGAGGACGCTCGCCGGGCTCTTGAGCGCGGCGTCAACGCTCTCGCGGACGCCGTCAAGGTGACGATCGGCCCGCGTGGCCGCAACGTCGTCATCGACAAGAAGTTCGGCGCGCCGACGATCACCAACGACGGCGTCACCATCGCCCGCGAGGTGGAGCTGGAGGACCCGTACGAGAACCTCGGGGCCCAGCTCGCCAAGGAAGTGGCGACCAAGACCAACGACATCGCGGGCGACGGCACCACCACGGCGACCGTCCTCGCGCAGGCGATGGTCAGGGAGGGCACCCGCAACGTGGCGGCCGGCGCGTCGCCGCTGAGCCTGAAGCGCGGCATCGACGCGGCCGCCCAGTACGTGTCCGACCAGCTCCTGAAGACGGCCCGCGAGGTCGAGGAGAAGGGCGAGATCGCGCACGTCGCGACGATCTCCGCCCAGGACGGGCAGATCGGCGAGCTGATCGCCGAGGCGTTCGAGAAGGTCGGCAAGGACGGCGTCATCACCGTCGAAGAGGCCCACACCATGGGCCTTGAGCTGGAGTTCACCGAGGGCCTCCAGTTCGACAAGGGCTATCTGTCGCCGCACATGGTCACCGACGCCGAGCGCATGGAGGCCGTCCTGGAGGACGCCTACGTGCTCATCGTGGACGGCAAGATCTCCAACGTGCAGGAGTTCCTGCCGCTGGCGGAGAAGGTCGCCCAGACCAAGAAGCCGCTGCTCGTGGTGGCCGAGGACGTCGAGGGCGAGGCCCTCGCGCTGCTGGTCGCCAACAAGATCCGCGGCACGTTCACCTCCGTCGCGGTCAAGGCGCCGGGCTTCGGCGACCGCCGCAAGGCGATGCTGGGCGACATGGCCACCCTGACCGGCGGCCAGGTCGTCAGCGAGGCCATCGGCCTCAAGCTGGACGGCATCGGCCTGGAGGACCTCGGCCGCGCCCGCCGGATCACCGTCACCAAGGACGCCACCACCATCGTCGACGGTGAGGGCTCCGGGGACGAGATCACGGCGCGGATCAACCAGATCAAGGTCGAGATCGACAACTCCGACTCCGACTGGGACCGCGAGAAGCTGCAGGAGCGCCTGGCCAAGCTGGCCGGCGGGGTCTGCGTGCTGCGCGTCGGCGCCGCCACCGAGGTGGAGCTGAAGGAGAAGAAGCACCGCCTGGAGGACGCCATCTCGGCGACCCGCGCGGCGATCGAGGAGGGCATCGTGGCCGGCGGCGGCAGCGCCCTGGTGCACGTGGCCAAGGACGGGTTCGCCAGCCTCGGCCTGACCGGCGACGAGGCCACCGGCGCGGAGGCCGTCCGCCGCGCGCTGGTCGAGCCGCTGCGCTGGATCTCCGAGAACGCCGGCCAGGAGGGCTACGTCGTCGTCTCCAAGGTGCAGGAGCTGCAGCCGGGCCACGGCTACAACGCCGCCACCGGCGAGTACGGCGACCTGGTCGCCCAGGGCGTCATCGACCCGGTGAAGGTCACCCGGTCGGCGGTCACCAACGCCGCCTCGATCGCGGGCATGCTGCTCACCACCGAGGCGCTCGTGGTCGAGAAGCCCGAAGAGGCCGACGAGTCCGCCGGCGGCGGTCACGGTCACGGCCACGGTCACGGCCACTGACCGTCCGCGGTCACGGCCACTGACCGTCCGCGGTCACGGCCACTGATCGTCCGGCGGCCCCGGGAAGGGCGAGCGGCTCGCCCGTCCCGGGATCGCCAGGCCCCCATCCGGTTCTCCGGGTGGGGGCCTCGCCCTTTCGGGCGCCCGGCGGCGGACGGGACTCACGCGCTGTTCGCTGCTGTCAGCGGAGCGGAAGGGCGCGAAATCCGGCACGCTCGGCAAGCGTTCGACCGCGTTGTGTAGTATCCGCAGGGTTGTCCCAGCACTGTGACCATTCCGTTGTCGTCGCCAGTGGAGACACGCCCGGCGCCGCTGGGCATCATGCTTGACGTGACCGAGGGATGCTACGCCGGGACAGTGACCGCGCGCGCTACCGAACCCTCGGGGGGGCCAGCCCCTCCACCACCCCGCGACACCGGCCGCGGGGTACGGGTACTGCGCGCGGCAAAAGCCGACGAAGGCGATCTCAAGGAACTGACGACACTTGCCGTCCAGGGCGACCCGGGGGCCATCGAGGTCCTCATCGGCGAGGTCCGCCCCATGGTGGTCCGCTACTGCCGTGCCCGGCTCGGCCGGGTGTCGGGTCAGTACCACATCGCCGACGACGTGGCCCAGGAGGTCTGCATAGCCGTTCTGTCGGCCCTGCCCCGCTACCGGGACATGGGCCGGCCCTTCGCGTCCTTCGTCTTCGGCATCGCCGCCCACAAGATCGCCGACGCCCTGCGCAGCGCGGTCCGCGCGGCCGTGCCCACCGAGGACCTCCCGGACGGTCCCGACGACCGCCCGGGGCCCGAGGAGACGGTGGTGCGCTACATCGAGGCGCAGCGCGCCCGCGACCTGCTGACGCGTCTGCCCGCCCACCAGCGGGAGCTGGTGCTGCTGCGGGTCGTGGCGGGCCTGTCGGCGGAGGAGACCGGTAATGTACTGGGCATGTCCGCGGGTGCGGTACGGGTCGCGCAGCACCGGGCTCTGGCCCGGCTTCGGGCGATGGCCAGAGAGGAGTCGATCGCTTGACGGAGCGGAGCCCTGGGGCCCCGGATCCGGCCGAGCCTTCGCGCTCCGGCGATGCCCCGCCGCCGGGGAGCCCGCCGGCCGCCCCGGCGGCCACCCTGTTCGCGGACCTCAGCGCGGTGCGCGGTACCGACGCGATCATCGAGGCCCTGGCGGAGCGGCGCGCTGCCGCCTCCACGGCCGCTTCTGAGCCCGCCTCCACGGCCGGTTCCGAGGCGGCCCGCGCGGGCGGGGCCCAGCGTCCGGCCGACGAGTCCGACCCCGCCGTGCGGCTCCTGCGCGCGCTCGTCACCGACGTGGACGAGCCCGCGCCCGGACGCGAGGCCCCCGAACCCGGGCCCGCGCCGTCCGGCCCCGGCTCCCGGCGCCGCGGTTCCCGCACGATCGTGGCCCTGGGCGTGGCCGGGGCCGTGCTGGCCAGCACGGGCGTCGCCGCGGCGGGCGGCGGCCTCGCCGACCACTCCGCCGCGCAGCCGCCGAGCGCGGCGGGCGTCGCGGAGGAGCCCGACAGGCCGTCGTCCCGCGAGCCCGGCGAGGACACCGACGTCGCCAGCCGCGACCGGCCCGCGCCCGCCCGTCCCGCCGAGCCGCCGAGCCGTCCCGTCGACGAGCCTGACCGTCCCGCCACCACGAACTCCGGCGGGGCCCCGGGCCGCGCCGACTACGAGCGGTTCAAGCAGCGGCTGGGGCACCTGTTCCCGCCCCAGTCCCGCAATCGCCCGCCGGACGGCCCGGGCATCCCGGGGCGCCCGGGCGACGGCCCCGAGTTCGCCGGGCCGCCCGACGACAACCCCCGCCGCCTGGACGACATCCGCAAGCACACCCGCAAGCGCATCGACCGGTACCACCGCCAGTACGACCCCCGCTGGGGCCGGCGCGACTGACCCCGCGAAACACCGGTGGTCCCGCGAAACTCCGGCAGGACGTCAGCGGGGTGTCACTCGCTCTCGCGGCCCTCTTCGCTGTCGATCACGCCGTCGACGTAGCCTCGGGCGTACTCCCAGCTCACGTAGTCGACCGGGTCGGGTGACAGGGCGGGTTCGTGCACCCGGGGCAGGCCCTGGTCGAGCAGGTGGCGCAGGTTGCCGTGCAGCAGGTCCCAGTCGATGTAGTGCAGCTTGCCGCAGTCGCCGCAGTCGACGGTGAGGCCCCGTACGCCGAGCGGCTCCAGGAGGGCCCGGAAGACCTCCAGGTCGGCGAGATCGGCCAGCACGTCCTCCCGCTCCGCCACGCTGAGCGGGGCGGCCTCCTCGTCGGGGTCGCCGAGCGACGCCGCCGGATCCTCCGGATCTCCGGCGAACGGGTCGAGCGGGGCATCGTCGTGCACGGTCCCACGCTACTGCGCGACGCGCCGCCAGGTGCACCCCCGGCCTCTCCTGTGCACGAACAATCATCCAGTGTTGCCTCCGGGAACGCCCTTCCCACGCCCTACCATGGGGACAGGGTCGCCGTGACCTGGCCGGATACCGCCACCTCTATGGGAAGGTAGTCATGAACCCCGCAGCCGAGCCCGCCAAGTTCCTCCCGCAGGGCCTGACCTTCGACGACGTGCTCCTGCTGCCGGGGTACTCCGACCTCCAGCCCGGCGAGGCCGACACCTCGACCCGGCTGACGCGCGAGATCTCGCTGCGGATTCCCCTGGTTTCGGCGGCGATGGACACGGTGACCGAGGCCCGCACGGCGGTGGCGATGGCCCGGCAGGGCGGCATCGGCGTGCTGCACCGCAACATGGCGATCGAGGAGCAGGCCGAGCAGGCCGACCGGGTCAAGCGGTCCGAGGCCGGGATGATCAGCAAGCCGGTCACCTGCCTGCTGGACGCGACGCTCGCCGACGTCGAGGAGCTGTGCGCCCGCTACCGGATCTCCGGCGTGCCCGTCACGGACGTGCGGGGCGTGCTGGTCGGCATCGTCACCAACCGCGACATGCGCTTCGAGACCGACCTCTCGCGCCCGGTGCGCGAGGTCATGACCCCGATGCCGCTGATCACCGCGCCGGTGGACGTCACCCGCGAGGAGGCGTTCCGGCTGCTGGCGGGCAAGAAGGTCGAGAAGCTCCCCCTGGTGGACGGGGAGGGCCGGCTGAAGGGCCTGATCACCACCAAGGACTTCACCAAGAGCGAGCAGTACCCCGACTCCACCAAGGACGCCGACGGGCGGCTGCTCGTCGCGGCGGCGGTGGGCGTCGGCGAGGACGCGATCCGCCGGGCCCGGGCGCTGATCGAGGCGGGCACCGACGTGATCATCGTGGACACGGCGCACGGCCACTCCAAGGGCGTCGCCGACACGATCGCCGCGATCAAGGCGAACGCGCGGGTCCAGGTCGTCGGCGGCAACGTGGCCACCCAGGCGGGCGCCAAGGTCCTGGTCGACGCCGGCGCCGACGCCGTCAAGGTCGGGGTGGGCCCCGGCTCGATCTGCACCACCCGCGTCGTCGCGGGCGTGGGCGTCCCGCAGATCACAGCGATCTTCGAGGCCGCCCGCGCGGCCCGCGAGGCGGGCGTGCCGGTGATCGGCGACGGCGGCGTCCAGTACTCCGGCGACATCGCCAAGGCCCTGGTCGCGGGCGCCGACACGGTGATGCTCGGCAGCCTGCTGGCCGGCATCGAGGAGTCGCCCGGCGAGCTGATCTTCGTCCACGGCAAGCAGTACAAGTCGTACCGCGGGATGGGCTCGCTCGGCGCGATGCGCAACCGCGAGCGCGGCGCCTCCTTCTCCAAGGACCGCTACGCCCAGGCCGACGTCACCAGCGAGGAGAAGCTGATCCCCGAGGGCGTCGAGGGCCAGGTGCCCTACCGGGGCCCGCTCGCCAACGTCGCCCACCAGCTCGTCGGGGGCCTGCACCAGTCGATGTGGTACGCGGGCACCCGCACGATCCCCGAGCTCCAGGAGCGCGGCCAGCTCATGCGGATCAGCCCCGCCGGGCTGCGCGAGAGCCACCCGCACGACATCCAGATGACGGTCGAGGCGCCCAACTACCAGGGCCGCTGACCGGGGGCCCGGCGCCGCGCGCCCTGACGTAAGCTCTCCCGGGGCTTGTTCTCGCCACCGGCGGGAACACTCCCGCTTGATCATCGGGCATGGCCCCGCGACCGCGCGGGGGGACGGCCCCCGGGTGGGCGAGGAAGAGGAAGAGCGCAGTGGCTGCTGAGGTGGAGATCGGCCGTGGCAAGAGCGGCCGGCGGGCGTACGCCTTCGACGACATCGGCATCGTGCCGTCGCGGCGCACGCGCGATCCGGAGGAGGTCAGCGTCGCCTGGCAGATCGACGCCTACCGCTTCGAGATGCCGCTGGTCGTCGCGCCGATGGACAGCGTCGTCAGCCCGGCCACCGCGATCGCGGTCGGCCGCCTCGGCGGCCTCGCCGTCCTCGACCTTGAGGGCCTGTGGACGCGGTACGACGACCCCGAGCCGCTGCTGGCCGAGATCGCCTCGCTGGACGACGTCCGCGCCACCCACCGGCTCCAGGAGATCTACTCCGAGCCGATCAAGGAGGAGCTGATCGGCCGCCGGATCGAGGAGATCCGCGAGGCGGGCGTGACCGTGGCGGCGCGGCTGTCGCCGCAGCGCACCGCGCAGTTCCACAAGGCCGTCATCGACGCCGGGGTCGACCTGTTCGTGATCCGCGGCACGACCGTGTCGGCCGAGCACGTGTCCGGCCGCGCCGAGCCGCTCAACCTCAAGCAGTTCATCTACGACCTGGACGTCCCGGTCATCGTCGGCGGCTGCTCCACCTACACCGCCGCGCTGCACCTGATGCGCACCGGCGCCGCGGGCGTGCTGGTCGGCTTCGGCGGCGGCTCCGGGCACACCACCCGGACCGTCCTCGGCGTGGCGGTGCCGATGGCCACCGCGGTCGCCGACGTGGCCGCCGCCCGCCGCGACTACATGGACGAGTCCGGCGGACGCTACGTCCACGTGATCGCCGACGGCGGCATGGTGAACAGCGGCGACATCGCCAAGGCGTTCGCCTGCGGCTCCGACGCGGTCATGGTCGGCTCGCCCTTCGCCCGCTCGACCGAGGCGCCCGGACGCGGCTACCACTGGGGCAGCGAGGCCCACCACGGCGACGTGCCCCGCGGCACCCGGCTCGACCTGGGGTCGATCGGGACGATGGAGCAGATCCTGAACGGCCCGTCCCACGTGGCCGACGGCTCGATGAACCTGATCGGGGCGCTCCGCCGCGCGATGGCGACCTCCGGTTACACCGAGCTCAAGGAGTTCCAGCGGGTGCAGGTGGTCGTGGCGCCGCGCCGGCTCGGCGACTGAGAGCGGGGTCACCGAGAATCGGCCGCGACCGGGGTAGACCCGTCCTTACTGTGGGGTAGGTACAGACGGTAAAAACAACCGCACTGGGGGGAATCGCGATGACGGGATCACCGGTGACCGGGCTCGGAAGCTCACGGCTCGGCCCGGCCGAACGTGCCGCCGCACTCGATCGCATGGCCCGCGAGGAGTTCGACGTAGTGGTGGTGGGCGGCGGGATCGTCGGCGCGGGCGCCGCGCTCGACGCCGCCACCCGGGGCCTTTCGGTGGCCGTGGTGGAGGCGCGCGACTTCGCGTCCGGCACGTCGTCGCGGTCGTCGAAGCTGATCCACGGCGGGCTGCGCTATCTGGAGCAGTACAACTTCGACCTGGTGCGGGAGGCGCTGACCGAGCGGGGGCTGCTGCTGCAGATCATCGCGCCGCACCTGGTACGGCCGGTGCCGTTCCTTCTGCCGACCACCCACCGGGTCTGGGAGCGCGCCTACATCGGGGCGGGCGTCGCCCTCTACGACGCGCTGGCGTTCCAGATGGGCAGCACGCGGGGCGTCCCGCACCACCGGCACCTGACCCGGCGCGGGGCGCTGCGGCTCGCTCCGTCCCTGCGCAAGGACGCCTTCACCGGGGCGATCCAGCTGTGGGACGCGCAGGTCGACGACGCCCGCTTCGTGATGATGGCGCTGCGGACGGCCGCCCAGTACGGCGCGCAGATCGCGTCCAGGACCCAGTGCCTGGGCTTCCTGCGCGAGGGCGAGCGCGTCACCGGGCTGCGCATCCGCGACCTGGAGGGCAACACGACCAGCGAGGTCCGCGCCAAGCAGGTCGTGAACGCCACCGGCGTGTGGACGGACGACATCCAGCAGCTCGTCGGCGGCCGCGGGCAGATCCACGTGAAGGCGTCCAAGGGCATCCACCTGGTCGTCCCGAAGGACCGCATCCACTCCTCCACCGGGATCCTCCTGCGCACCGAGAAGTCGGTGCTGTTCGTGATCCCGTGGGGCCGGCACTGGATCATCGGGACCACCGACACCGCCTGGGACCTGGACAAGGCGCACCCGGCCGCGTCCAAGGCCGACATCGAGTACGTCCTCGACCATGTCAACACCGTCCTCAACACCCCGCTCACGCACGACGACGTGGAGGGCGTGTACGCGGGGCTCCGCCCGCTGCTGACCGGCGAGACCGACGAGACGTCCAAGCTGTCGCGCGAGCACGTCGTCGCCCACCCCGTCCCGGGGCTGGTCCTGGTCGCGGGAGGCAAGTACACGACGTACCGGGTGATGGGCAAGGACGCCATCGACGCCGTCGCGCACGGCCTGGACGGCAAGGTCGCCGAGTCCTGCACCGACCGCATCCCGCTGGTCGGCGGCGACGGCTTCCAGGCCATGTGGAACGCCCGGCACCGCCTCGCCACCCGCTCCGGCCTGCACGTCGCCCGCATCGAGCACCTCCTGCGCCGCTACGGGACGCTGCTGGACGACTTGCTGGCGCTGATCGCCGAGAAGCCCGACCTGGGCAAGCCCCTCACCGGCTCCGACGACCACCTGCGGGCCGAGATCGTCTACGCCGCCTCGCACGAGGGCGCCCGGCACCTCAACGACGTGCTGGCCCGCCGCACCCGCATCTCGATCGAGACGTGGGACCGCGGCGTCGGCGTCGCCCAGGAGGCCGCCGACCTGCTCGGCCCCGTCCTCGGCTGGTCCAAGAAGCAGCGGGACCGGGAGATCGAGTACTACCGCAAGCGGGTGGAGGCGGAGCGCGCGTCCCAGACGCAGGTCGGCGACCAGGAGGCCGACGCGCACCGCCGCGGCGCCCCCGACATCGTCCCCATCGCCACGCCGTAGCCCGCCCGGGGCCGCCTCGGGTTCGCCTCAGGTTCCCTCGGGTTCGCCTTGGGTTCCCTTGGGTTCGTCCCGGTTCGCCCGGACGGTCAGGTGATGGCGCGGCCCAGCATCAGGGCGATCCCGGTCGAGTAGAGCTCGGCCGGGACCCGCTCGGGGTCGAGCAGGTGCTGGAAGGCGAGCCCGAGGTCGAGGGCCATGGCGAGCGCGGCGCGTTCGGCCGGGGCGACCCCGTCGGCGTCGTCCAGGCCCCCCGCCAAGTGGGCGCGCCGCTCGGCGTACCAGTCGGCGATGCGCCAGCCCGCGGCGTAGTCGCGCATGCCGTACAGCCAGAACTCCATCAGCAGCAGCGCGAGCAGCCGGGCGCGGTCGCCGGAGTGGGTGCGCGCGTAGACGCGTCCGGTGCGCTCGGAGTCCTCCTCGCCGTCCTGCTCTGCGGCGCTGAGCTCGTCGCAGACCTTCGTGCAGGCCCGGTCGCGGGTGAAGCGTTCGAGGAGCGCCAGGAGCAGGTCGGTCTTGCCCGCGAAGTTGGAGTAGACCGCGCCCTTGGTGAGCCCGGCCGCCGCCGCGATGTCGTCCAGCGAGGCGCCGTGGATGCCGCGCTCGGCCCAGAGCCGTTCGGCGGCGCCGAGCAGCGCGGTGCGCGTCTGCTCGCGCCGGCCTCCCACGGGAGCGCCGGCGCGCCGGGCCCGCCCGGACCCGCCGCCTCGGGCCTCGGCAGGGCCGCCGCCTCGGGTCTGCCCGGGGCCGCTGTCGCCCTGGGCGCCCGCGGGGCCGCCGCCGCCCGCATCGCCACCCTCGGGCCGATGGCCGCCGTGGGCGTCGTTCATGCGCACTCCCCTTCGTATGAGGCGCGTTCCCCGGCTTCCGGGCGTGCGGCAGCGGACACCCGGGAGCCGGCGGGAAACGGACGCCGGTTTCTCCTCCTGGTTCCCGGGATACACCGGCTGGACATGGTCAATCCGCGAGTTCCCCAACTCCACCCGGCTTGGAACGGTCCGTTCGGAGATGCGGCCGCACGCCGGGCCGGAAAACCGGGACAGGCCACGGCATACCGCGACAAGCGCCTCATTACTTGCGGGTAGCCAAGAGTGGCCGGGGGGTCATATTCTGCGTGCATGGCATCCCCGACGGTCCCTGCCAAAGGCGCGGCAGAGCACACGCTCCCCTCGACCCTGATCGACCGGCTGGTCTCCCATATCGCCTCGGACGGCGCGGACGCGGCCACGATCCCCAGCCCGTTCACGGGCGAGCCCCTCGCGACCGTCCCGCTCTCCAGCGCCGGGGACGTCCGCAAGGCCCACGACCGGGCCCGCGAGGCGCAGCGCGCCTGGGCGGCGCGGCCCGTCGCCGAGCGGGTCAAGCCCTTCCTGCGGCTCGCGGACGCGTTGGTGGACCGGCGCGCGGAGATCCTCGACATCATCCAGCTGGAGACCGGCAAGGCCCGCCGCCACGCGATGGAGGAGTTCCTCGACGTGGCGCTGTGCTCGCTCTACTACGCGCGCCGCGCCGGGCGGCTGCTGAAGCCGCGCCGCCGCCAGGGCATGATGCCGGGCCTCACCCGCGTCCAGGAACTGCGGCACCCGAAGGGCGTCGTCGCCCTGATCGCCCCCTGGAACTACCCGTTCGCGCTCGGTGCCAGCGACATCGCGCCCGCGCTGATGGCCGGGAACGCGGTGGTCCACAAGCCCGACACCCAGACGTGCCTGTCCAGCCTGTGGGTGCTGGACCTGCTGGTCGCCCTCGGCCTCCCGCGCGACCTGTGGCAGGTCGTCGTCGGCGACCCGTCCGAGATCGGCGACCCGCTGATCGAGGGCGCCGACTACGTCTCCTTCACCGGCTCCACCCGCGGCGGCAAGGCCATCGCCGAGAAGGTCGCGCCGCGCCTGGTCGGCTACTCGCTGGAGCTCGGCGGCAAGAACCCGATGATCGTCATGGCGGACGCCGACGTCGAGCGCACCGCCCGCGGCGCCGTCCGCGCCTGCTTCACCAACGCCGGGCAGCTGTGCATCTCGGTCGAGCGGCTGTACGTGCACGAGGACGTCTACGACCGGTTCGTCCCGCGGATGGTCGAGCTGGCCAAGAGGATGCGGCTCGGCACCGGGCTCGACTTCGGGGCCGACATGGGCTCGCTGACCTACCCGCGCCAGTTGGAGGCCGTTACCCGGCACGTCGACCAGGCCGTCAAGGAGGGCGCGACCGTCCTCGCAGGCGGCAGGGCCCGCCCCGACATCGGCCCGCTGTTCTACGAGCCGACGATCCTCGCGGACGTCACCCGCGACATGGACCTGTGCGCGAACGAGACGTTCGGCCCGGTCGTCGCGGTCTACAAGTACCGCGACGAGGACGAGGCCATCGCCCGCGCCAACGACACCCCGTACGGGCTGAACGCCTCGGTGTGGACCAAGGACGTCGCGCGGGGCCGCCGCGTCGCCGCCCGGATCCAGGCCGGCACCGTCAACGTCAACGACGGGTACGGCGCCGCCTACGCCTCCTATGACGCGCCGATGGGCGGCATGAAGCAGTCAGGCGTCGGACGCCGCCACGGCGCCGAGGGCCTGCTGAAGTTCACCGAGGCCCAGACCGTCGCCAGCCAGCACCTCATCGACCTCGAACCCCCCGGCGCCATCGGCTACGACACCTTCGCCGACCTGATGGCCACCGGCATCAAGGTCATGAAGAAGCTGCGGATCAAGTAGTGACCGCCTGTGAAGGCCGCGGATCAAGTGGGGACCGCCTGTGAAGGCCGCGGATCAAGTGGGGACCGCCTGTGAAGGCCGCGGATCAAGTGGGGACCGCCCGTGAAGGCTGCGGATCGAGTAGGGATCGCCTGTGAAGCATGACTTCGACGTCCTCGTCGTCGGGTCGGGGTTCGGCGGCAGCGTCTCGGCGCTGCGGCTGACCGAGAAGGGGTACAAGGTCGGGATCATCGAGGCGGGCCGCCGCTTCGACACCAACCCGACCGGCGCGCCAGGCTCCCGCTACCCCGAGCTCCCCAAGACGAACTGGCGTGTCGCCCGCTACCTCTGGGCGCCCGCGCTCGGCCTCACGGGCATGCAGCGGATCCACCTCGTCCGCGGCGCCAAGGCCAGCCGGGTCATGGTCATGGCCGGCGCGGGCGTCGGCGGCGGGTCCCTCAACTACGCCAACACGCTGTACGTGCCGCCCGAGCCGTTCTTCAAGGACCGGCAGTGGGCGCACATCACCGACTGGCAGGACGAGCTCGCCCCCTACTACGAGCAGGCCAAGCGGATGCTCGGCGTCGTCCGGAACCCGACCGTCACCGAGGCCGACAAGGTCATGAAGAAGGTCGCCGACCGGATGGGCAAGGGCCACACGTTCGTCCGGACCCCGGTCGGCGTCTTCTTCGGGCGCGGCGCCGGCATCGAGAGCGCCGACCCGTACTTCGGCGGCGCGGGCCCGCGCCGCCGCGGCTGCCTGGAGTGCGGCGAGTGCATGGTCGGCTGCCGCCACGGCGCCAAGAACATGCTCACCGAGAACTACCTGTACCTGGCCGAGAAGGCCGGCGCGCGCGTGATGCCGCTCAGCCGGGTCACGCAGGTGGCGCCGCTGACGGGCGGCGGGTACGCGGTGGAGATCGTCCGGACGGGGTCGTTCGGCCGCAACCGCAAGACGCTCACCGCCCAGCAGGTCGTGTTCGCCGCCGGGACGTACGGGACGCAGAAGCTGTTGCACAAGCTGAAGTCGACCGGCCGCCTCCCGCGCGTCTCCGACCGGCTCGGCGCGCTGACCCGCACCAACTCCGAGGCGATCCTCGGCGGTGGGCGCCGGGGCGGCATGCCGGGCCCGGACTTCTCCGAGGGCGTCGCGATCACGTCCTCGTTCCACCCGACGCCCGAGACGCACATCGAGCCCGTCCGCTACGGGCGCGGCTCGAACCTCCTCGCGGGCCTGCAGACGCTGCTGGTGGACGGCGACCGTCCGGGCGAGGCGCACACGCCGCGCATCCGCAAGTTCGCCCGCGAGGTGGCGCGGCGGCCCCGCGACCTGCTCCAGCTCCTGGACGTCCGGCACTGGTCGGAGCGGACGGTCATCGCCCTCGTCATGCAGTCCCGCGACAACTCGATCACCCTTCACCCGAGGAAGGGCCCGTTCGGGTGGGACGTGCGGGCGTCCGCCGGGCACGGCGAGCCGAACCCGACCTGGATCGCCGAGGGCCACGAGGCCACCCGGCTGATCGGCGAGGAGATCGGCGGCATCGCGGGCGGCACCTGGGGCGACCTGTTCGACATCCCCATGACGGCGCATTTCCTCGGCGGCTGCGCGATCGGCGACTCGGCCGAGACCGGCGTCATCGACCCCTACCACCGCGTCTACGGGCATGCGGGCCTGCACGTCGTGGACGGCTCGGCGGTGTCGGCCAACCTCGGCGTCAACCCGTCCCTGACGATCACGGCGCAGGCCGAGCGGGCGATGTCGCTGTGGCCGAACCGTGGCGAGGAAGACCCGCGTCCGGAACTGGGTCACGGTTACCGGCGGGTCGCCGCCGTCCCGCCCAAGAATCCGGTGGTCCCCGCCGACGCCCCGGCGGCCCTGCGCCTCCCGATCGTCGACATCACCTGATCGAACGGGTTCAGCGGGTTCAGCGGGTTCGGCGGGTTCGGCGTGGAAGGTCTCGAACGTCGTGACACTCCGTAATCGAGCGGGCCCGGGTGGGGGGCGTTCGGCGTCCTTAGGGTGCGTCCATGCACATCGCATTGGCGAACACCCCCCTCGCCCTTGTCCCCTTCGCCCTCGCCCCTCTCGTCCTCGTCCCCCTTGGCCTGTCGGCCGCTCCGGCGCGGGCCGAGGCGCCCCCGGAAGTCCTGCCGATGACCGCGGAGCTGCGCCGCGAGCTGGCGCGGATCTACGAGCACGACCACAACCCCGGCCACTACCACGACCTCGTCGTGGAAGAGCGGGGAGCCCACTACGGACGGATCGGTAACCGTTACTACGCGGTACTGTCCCTCTGGTATCGGGACAGCCCCACCAAGAACACCGACGCCGGCACCGCGTTCACCGCGTCCGGTCCGAAGCGGCACTGGGCCGTCAGCATGGTGGACGGCGCGTACGATCCGTGCGCGCGTCCGGCGCCGGAGCGGCTGATGCGTGCCTGGGGCATGCGGGTGGCCAAGTGCTCCGGCGCCGGTGCGCGTCCTGGACGTACGGCCGGCCTGTCAGGCTGAACGTCCGGCTGGGTCAGGCGCGGTAGGCGGCCCACTGGTCGCGCATGCGCTGCGCCTGGCCCGTCGTGAACTCGGTCATGCACGAGTCGTAGCTGTAGTCCATGTAGTTGTGGATCGGGTCGGCTCCGGGCGACGAGCAGGTGTTGCGTCCGGTCGGGCAGCCCTGGGCGGGACTCTGCTCGGCCGGGGTGTCGGCGACCGAGTCGCCCTGGCCACTACAGCCGCCCTGGAACGTGTGGTAGAGCCCCAGCCAATGGCCGATCTCATGGGTCCCGGTGTCGCCCTCGTTGTAGTTGCCGAGGGAGCCGCCCGGCAGGCTCTGGTAGTGCACGACCACACCGTCCAACTTGGGCTGTGAGCGGTACTGGCTCGGGAACGTGGCCCAGCCGAGCAGGCTCGCGCCGAGGTCGGCCGTGTAGAAGTTCAGGTCCTGCGCGCCGCCGACGCGCAGGGCGTTCTTCATCTGGCTCTCGTTGCCCTCCGGGTCGGAGAACCAGGCCGCGTTGTTCGTCCGCTTGATCTCGGCGAGCGTGAACGACACGCCGCTTGAGGCGTAGGCCGTGTTGAGGACGTCCACCTGCCGGTTGAGCGTCGCGTCGGGGATGTTGCCCGCGCTCCCGTAGACGACCTGGAAGTGCACCCGCACGGTGATGGCGGCGGTCGTCGTCCGTCCGGCCGTGGCGAGCCGTCCGATGCGATCGTGGAAGTCCTTCTCCATCGCTGCGACCTTGGCGTCGCCGGGCTGGTTGGGCTCGGTGACGTGCGCGCCCGCGCGGACGCGGGCCTGCGCGGGTCGGCCGTGCTCCGGGGCGCATCGGTCGGTCTGAGCGGACGCGGCGGGGGTGGCGGCGGGTGCGTAGGCCGTGAACATGGCGAGCATGCCCACGGCGGTGGCGATTCCAGCGCGTTTCATGGAACTCCTTGGGGGTGACGCGCGGTGGGGACGCGCGCATGGGGAGCGGAGTCGTCGCTGGAACCAGAGTGATTGCCAAGGATTGCCACGTCTCTGGCAATCCTGGACGAATAGGGACAGTCAACGCTGAAATCGGCGCCATAGAACAAGGCGTCAGAGGCGGGGCGTAGCGTGATCCGCATGGACGTCGAAGGGGAGGCGGCGCGGATCCTGGCAGAGCTGCGCGCCCAGGCCGACCCGGCGCGGGCCGAGTCGGAGCGGAGCTACCTCAAGAGCGACTTCACTCACCTCGGCGTGCCCGTCCCGGCGCTGCGCAAGGTGGCGGTGTCGGCCGTCCGCAGGGCGCCCACGCGCACTGACCTGCTCGCGCTCGCCGAGACGCTGTGGGCGACGGCCGATGGAGGCCGTCCCGTCCACGAGGCGCGGATGGCGGCCGTCGAGGTCCTGGCCAAGCGCGCGGCCTTGCTGGAGCCCGGCGACGTGGGCGTGGCCGAAAGGCTCGTCCGCGACTCGACCAGCTGGGTGTACGTGGACCACCTCGCGGAGAAGGTGGTCGGCGCGCTCGTCCTACGGCACCCCGAACTGGGCGCCGTCCTGGACGCGTGGGTCCACGACCCCTACATGTGGATCCGGCGCACGGCCGTGCTGGCGCTGCTACCAGGCGTCCGGTCGGGCGCCCCCGACCTGGAGCGGATCTCCCGCTTCGGCGACGAGCTGATCGAGGAGACCGAGTTCTTCATCCGCAAAGCCCTGGGCTGGGTGCTGCGGGAGCTGTCCAAGAAAGACCCTGCCTGGGTGACGGCCTGGGTCAGCGCCCGTGTGGCCACCATCTCAGGCGTGACGATCCGCGAGGCCGTCCGCCGCCTACCACCCGCCGACGCCGAGACCCTCCTCACCGCCTACCGGCCCTGACACGCCAAGCGTCCCCTGCCGTACCCACCACGCACCGGACAGAACGGAGCGGCGCTCAGCGAGCCAGGCAGTACCCGAAGAGCTGAGCGCCGCTCGCCGGCGGTCGGCGCCCTACGCGCGGTAGGCGGCCCAGACCTTGTGCATGCGGGTGCCTTGGCCCGCCGAGAAGGAGGTCATGCAGGTGTCGTAGCTGTAGTCCATGAAGTTGTGGACGGGATCCTGGCCGGGGGCGGGGCAGGTGTCCTTGCCGGACGGGCAGCCATTGGTGGGGTCGCGCTCGGGCGGGGTGTCGGCCACCCGGTCGCCCTGGCCGCCGCAGCCGTCCTGGAACGTGTGGTAGAGCCCGAGCCAGTGCCCGACCTCGTGCGTCGCGCTGAAGCCCTTGTTGAAGTGCTCGATCGCGCCGCCCGGCATGCTGCCGTGGTGGATGGTGACGCCGTCCATCTTGGGCTCGGACGTGTACTTCCACGGGAACGTCGACCAGCCGAGGAGGTCGCCGCCGATGTGGGCGCTGTAGAGGTTCAGGGTGTTCTTGCCGCCCTTGTGGAGCCTCGGCTTGTACGTGCCCTCGTAACGCTCCGGGTCGTTGTACCAGGACGCGTTGTTGGAGCGGCTCACCTCCCGCAGCGTGAAGCCGACCTGGGTGTTGGAGCCGCCCAGCCGTCCGCCGTAGGAGGCGTTCAGCACGTCGATCTGCCGCTGGACGTCGGCGTTGGAGACGTTGCCCTTGCTCCCGTCGTGCAGGACGTGGAAGTAGACCGGCACCCTGATCGGTGCCGCGGCGCGCCTCTCGGCCTTGGTCGCCGGCGCGGCCGCGTCGTCCGTCCCGGGGCTTCGCAGGCCCAGGCGGTCGAGGATCCGGTCGAGCCGCAGTTCGGTGGCGGCGGCCTCCGCCGGGGTCAGGTCGTTGCGCTCCCGGACGTGGGCGCCGGGACGGAGCCGCGCCGCCGGGGACGCGCAAACGCCGTCGTCGCGGCGCCCGGCCGCGAGGCCCGCGCCCGCCGGTCCTGGGGGAGAGGCCGGGCCGGTCGGCACGGCGGGGACGAGTGCGGCGATCAGGGCGGCGGCGAGCAGCTTCACGACACTCCTAAGGAGGACGTACGAACGCGGACGGGAACCAGGCGCGCACAAGGCGTCATCAAGAGCTATCAGAGCGTAGTCATGCTCGGTGCGCGATCAAGGTAAACGGTAGCTGACCGTTATCGGCCAGTTTCACTAAGTGGTCACCCTGGGCGGGGGCGCGCGCGTCGGCGCAGGCAGGGCACCGTAGACTGAGACCCTTCCGCCTAGTCCCGTGAAAGGCGTCGTTGGTGGCCGCAGACCAGTCCTTTGACACCGTCCTCGTCGTCGACTTCGGCGCGCAGTACGCGCAGCTGATCGCCCGGCGGGTCCGCGAGTGCCACGTGTTCAGCGAGATCGTGCCGTCCACCATGCCCGCCGCGGAGATGCTGGCCAAGCGGCCGAAGGCGATCATCCTGTCGGGCGGCCCGGCGTCGGTGTACGAGAAGGGCGCCCCGATCGCGCCCGAGGGGCTCTTCGACCTCGGCGTCCCCACGTTCGGGATCTGCTACGGCCACCAGATCATGGCGCAGGCCCTCGGCGGGACGGTCGAGAACTCCGACGTCGCCGAGTACGGCGGCGCGACCGTCGCGGTGACCTCGCCGGGCATGCTGTTCGCGGGCCTGCCGCACGAGCAGGCGGTGTGGATGTCGCACCGCGACTTCGTCAGCGAGGCCCCGTCCGGGTTCACCGTCACCGCCAGCACGGACGTGACGCCCGTCGCCGGCATGGAGGACCGCGAGCGCGGCTTCTTCGGCGTCCAGTTCCACCCGGAGGTCCTCCACACCGCGCACGGCATGGAGATCCTGCGGCGGTTCCTCTACGAGGGCGCCGGCTGCCGTCCGAACTGGACGATGGTGAACATCGCCGAGGAGTCGATCGAGGCCGTCCGGGAGCGGGTCGGGGGGAAGCGCGCCATCTGCGCCCTGTCGGGCGGCGTGGACTCCGCCGTCGCCGCGGCCCTCGTCCAGCAGGCCATCGGCGACCAGCTGACCTGCGTGTTCGTCGACCACGGGCTGCTGCGCAAGGGCGAGGCCGAGCAGGTCGAGAAGGACTTCGTGGCCGTCACCGGCGTCAACCTGCACGTCGTGGACGCCCAGGACCGCTTCCTCGCCGCCCTCGACGGGGTCACCGACCCCGAGGAGAAGCGCAAGATCATCGGACGCGAGTTCATCCGCGTCTTCGAGGAGGCGGCCCGTGAGGTCGTCGAGGGCCGTTCCGGGGGGGCGTCTTCCCAGAATGACGCGCAGGGCGCGCCGGAGCCGGTCGAGTTCCTCGTCCAGGGAACGCTGTACCCGGACGTGGTGGAGTCGGGTGGCGGCACCGGCGCGGCCAACATCAAGTCGCACCACAACGTCGGCGGGCTCCCCGACGACCTTCAGTTCAAGCTGGTCGAGCCGCTGCGCACCCTGTTCAAGGACGAGGTGCGCGCGCTTGGCGAGCAGCTCGGCCTGCCCGGTGAGATCGTCTGGCGGCAGCCGTTCCCGGGTCCGGGCCTCGGCATCCGCATCATCGGCGCCGTCACCCGCGAGCGTCTCGACATCCTGCGCGACGCCGACGCGATCGCCCGCGAGGAGCTGACCCGGGCGGGCCTCGACCGCGAGATCTGGCAGTTCCCGGTCGTGCTGCTGGCCGACGTCCGCTCCGTCGGCGTCCAGGGCGACGGCCGCACTTACGGGCACCCGATCGTCCTGCGTCCGGTGACGAGCGAGGACGCCATGACCGCCGACTGGGCGCGGCTCCCCTACGACGTGCTGCAGCGGATCTCCACCCGCATCACCAACGAGGTACGTGAAATCAACCGGGTCACCGTGGACATCACGTCCAAGCCCCCGGGCACCATCGAGTGGGAGTGAAGGCCCGGACACGCGCGTGTCCGGGCCTTCCGCTCAGACGGTGGCGGTGGCCAGCGCCGCTTCGGCGTCCAGGGTCGCGGCGGCCGCGTTGACGACCGCGGCGACGCGCAGGGCCTCCTGCACGAGCTCGCGCGAAAGTCCGCCCTCGCGGACGACCTTCTCGTGCGACTCCAGGCACCGTCCACAGCCGTTGACGGCCGAGACGGCCAGGCACCACAGCTCGAAGTCCACCTTGTCCACGCCCGGCTTCCCGATGATGCTCATCCGGAGCTTGGCGGGCAGGGTCGCGTACGCGTCGTCGCCGATGAGGTGCGTGGCGCGGTAGTACACGTTGTTCATCGCCATGATCGACGCGGCGCCCTTGGCCGCCTCGAACGCCTCGGCGGACAGGTGGTCGCCCGCCTCCTCGGCCAGCTCGCGGATGACCGTGGCGCTGCGGGTGGCGAGCGCGCACGACAGCACCGTCCCCCACAGTTGCTGGTCGGTCAGCTGCGACGTGGAGGTCAGCGACCCCAGGTTGAGCTTGGTGTCCTTGGCGTAGCCGGGGAGGGCGCCCTTCAGCGCGTCAACGCTCATGATCGTGTGTCCTTTCCATGCGAACGGCCGGCCGCGGCGAAGCGTCGCGACCGGCCGCCGTCCATGCCGGGAGGATCAGACCCCGGCCATCAGCTTGGTGGCGTCCAGGGTGCTCTCGCCCTTGTTCCAGTTGCACGGGCAGAGTTCGTCGCTCTGTAGCGCGTCCAGGACCCGCAGGACCTCCTTGACGTTCCGCCCGACCGATCCGGCGGTCACCATGGAGAACTGGATCTCGTTGTTGGGGTCGACGATGAACGTCGCGCGCTGCGCCACGCCGTCCTCGGTGAGGATGCCGAGCGCGGAGACGAGTTCGCGGTTCAGGTCGGCCAGCATCGGGAAGGGCAGCTCCCGCAGATCCGGGTGGTCCTTGCGCCACGCGAAGTGGACGAACTCGTTGTCCACGGACGCGCCCAGCACCTGGGCGTCGCGGTCGGCGAAGTCCTCGTTCAGACGGCCGAACTCGGCGATCTCCGTCGGACAGATGAAGGTGAAGTCCTTCGGCCAGAAGAACACCACTTTCCAACCCTCATACGTCTTGTGGTTGATCGTCTCGAACGCGTTGTCCGGGTCCAGCGAGACGCAGGCGGTCAGCTCGTACTCGGGGAACTGGTCACCAACAGAAAGCACGTCGCTCCTTGGTTGCGAATCCGTTTTGCTCTGAAGCGCCGCGCGCGGCGGCGGATGCTCCAAGGTTGCCGCAGGCCCGCACGCTGGGCCAATCGCCCGGGCAGCTCAAACTGATAAAGTGAGCCTATCAATGCCCAGAATGTCCCGCTGTGCAGGCTTTCAATCGGGTCCCCGGCCCGTCCGCCCCACGGGAGGATGAGGAAGATCACATTCGGCACCCCGGCCGGTGAACGCGGAGTATATGCGGCAGCCCGCACGTAACCGGCAGCCGGGGGACGAACCTGAGCGACACGCCATTCCACCCTGTCGGGAACACCAGGGACAGCCTGGGATATTCACGCTCATAGTCGTCATTCTTCGAGCAATTTCCGACATCAAGCAGAGCCTGTGCAATACATGACAGACGGAGACCGGAAAACCGCAATCCCCAGTCCCCACAAACTCACGGACGGTTTGCTCGCTCTAAGCAGGCGGCTGGGGTCGGGTATCTTCAGGGACGAAGACGATAGAAGGGACCAGGGTTGGCTATCAGTCGGCCGACGGTGGCTCAGCTACGGGCCTTCTCGGCACTGGCGGAGCACCTGCACTTCCGCGACGCCGCAGCCGCACTGCGCATGAGCCAGCCTGCGCTGTCGGGTTCCGTGGCGGCGCTGGAGGAGACCCTCGACACCCGGCTCGTCGAGCGGACGACCCGCAAGGTACTGCTGACCCCGGCGGGAGAACGGGTCGCCCGAGGGGCCGAGCTCGTGCTGGCCGAGCTGGATCGCATGGTCGAGGAGATCCGCTCCGTACGCGGCCCGCTCGTGGGACCACTCCGTGTCGGCGTGATCCCGACCGTCGCGCCATATCTACTGCCGGTCGTCCTGCCGCGCCTCGCGGAGGAGTTCCCTGAACTGGCCCTCTCCGTTCACGAGGAGCAAACCGACCAGATCGTGGCCGAACTGCTCGCCGGACGTCTGGACGTGGTGCTGTTCGCGCTCCCGGCCCCAGTGTCAGGCGTGACCGAGCTTCCGCTGTACGACGAGGACTTCGTGTTGGTGACCCCGTCCTCCTACGGCCTGGACTCCCCGGCGGAAGGGGTTTCGCGTCAGGCGCTGGGCAACCTGGACGTGATCCTGCTCAACGAAGGCCACTGCCTCCGCGACCAAGCACTGGACGTCTGCCGCGAGGTAGGAGCCCGCGCCGCTGCCGCGACCTACGCGACAAGCCTCGCAACCCTGGTGCAACTCGTCTCCGGCGGCCTCGGCGTAACCCTCGTCCCGGAGACCGCACTCCCCGTCGAAACCCGCCGAGCACCGAACCTCACCCTGCACCGCTTCAAATCACCCGCCCCCTTCCGCCAAATCGGCCTCGGCTACCGCTCAACCTCCCCCCGCGCCGCCGAGTTCGAAGCGCTGGCCACCACCATCCGTTCCTCCATAGGCACGCTGACCACCGGCACCCCCGGCATCCGCCCCGCCTGACTGCACCCCCTGACCGCTCGCATCCCAAGAACCCGACATCCAACACGCACGGCTCGTGTCCCCGAGTCCGGCGCCCCTGCGGGCCTCGCGTTCGTGCGGGCTTCGGGCTCGTGCGGGCTTCGGGTTCGTGCGGGCTCGGCTACCTCCGTAAACCCGCCGCTCCGCGGGTCCGGCATCCCGTCGGGCCGGTCCCTTTAGGCACGCATCCCACGAGCTCGGCGCTTTCGCGGATGGGCGTCCTCGTGGCGCCACGGTATTCACGCTTCGTCCGGCCCCCATAGTGCCCCGAAGCCCCACGCGTCCAGCGTTTCGGGCCCTCGGCACTTCGTCGCCCTCCGAACGGCGAGTTATCCACAGAATGTCGTTCTAGTTCCATCCTTCGAGCGCACGTTCGAGCATGAAGTCGGCCGAGGTCGTCCTCCGAATGGACGGCGGACGCGGCGAGTGTCGCCAGGGAATGGTGCCGGCGGGGTGAGCAGGTCAGGGGGCGGTAAACGTGGGCCAGGTCAGGTCAAGTCTGTGTCAGGTGACGGCCCGGCAATCGCGATGCGCGTTCATGTGGTCGCGCATCGTCACCATGCTCTGTGTGGCGAGGTTTCCGTTGGACCGCTCGCGCTTCGGCGGTACCCCGCGCAACCGACCTGGAGGCCGCATGTCCCCGAAGCTCAGCGTCGTCGTCCCGTTCCACAACACCGAGGAGTACCTCCGGGAGTGCCTGGAGTCGCTGGCGGGGCAGTCCTTCCGCGACCTTGAGGTGATCATGGTGGACGACGGGTCCACCGACAACGGCGCTGTGATCGCCAAGGAGTTGTGCGAACGCGACAGGCGGTTCCGTCTGCTGACCCGCGGCAACGGGGGTCCCGGGCCTGCCCGCAACGCCGGGGTCAGCCAGGCGACCGGCGAGTATCTGGCCTTCGCCGACGCGGACGACAGGGTCGACCGTGAGGCGTATACGCGGCTGGTCGCCTCGCTGGAACGGACGGGATCCGACATCGCGTGCGGGAACGTCGAGCGGTTCGACGCCGACCGGACATGGCAGTCGGCTCTGCACGAGGGGGTCTTCACGGAGGTTCGCTCGCGGACGCACGTCTCGTCCTACTCACTGCTGATCCGCGACCGCACGCCGTGGAACAAGGTCTACCGGCGCACCTTCTGGCAGCGCGCCGGCCTGGAATTCCCCGAGGGCTTCTACGAGGACCCACCGGTCACCGCGCGGGCACACGCGCTGGCCGGTTCCGTGGACGTTCTGATCGACACGGTCTACTACTGGCGCAAGCGCCCCGGGTCCATCACCGAAGACCGCTACGCCTGGGACAACCTCTCCCAGCGCATGCGTTCGGCCCGTACCGTCCGAGACGGGCTGGCCGACTACGCGCCCCAATTGCTGGCCGCGTACGACGAGCACGTCTTGGTCGACATCGAACTCCGGGTGCTGCTGGAGGCCCTGCCGAGGACGGACGACCAGAACCGCCCGGAACTCCTCGCCATGGGCGCCGAACTGGCAGATGCCATCAGTGGCCGCGTAGTGAAGCGCCTGCCCGCACTCCAGCGTCTGCAACTCCACCTCCTCTGCCGCCGGATGCTGCCGGAACTGCTCGAAGTACTGCGCTTCATCCAGCTCGGGCTGCCGGCACAGACGCCCAGGGTGCGGCGCGGCCTGCGTTCACGGTGGTACGCGGAGTACCCGTTCTTCGAGGACGACGAGAAGGCCGTCCCGTCGCATGTCTACGACGTGACCGACGAACTCACGCCCGTGGCGGCCATCGACAGGGCGGTATGGGTGGACGGGCGGCTCCGCATCGAGGGCCACGCCTACATCAGACACCTGGACTCCTCCACCGAGGACGGCTCCCGTATCCGCCTCTGGCTCCTGGCGTCGAACCGCCGCGGTCTCATGCGCATCCCGATCCAGCGCGTCCGGCGCCCGGACGTGACGGCGCGGTCGCGGCAGCCGGTGGTGTCCTACGACTGGTCCGGATTCGTCGCGGAGATCGACCCGTCCACGCTCAGGATCTTCGGACGCTGGAGGGACGTCGACTGGATCCCGTGTGTCGAGATCATCAACCGGGGCGTGCGGCGGCGCCGAACGTTCGGGAATCCGATTCTCACCAACCGGCAGTGGCCCGAGGAGCGGGAGTGCGCGACCGGCGTGCTCGTCCAGGGCGTCGCGGGCAAGCGCAGGTTCGTACTCCAGGTGCGGCGGACCTCCGCAGTGATCACCGGCTGCCATCTGGAAGGCGACGAACTCTGGCTGGACGGCTGGAGCCGCGCACCTCTGGACCCCGAACCAAGGATCACGGCCACCCCCCGAGTGGGCCGCGCCACGGTGGTGGGTCCCATAGAACCGGCCGACCACCCAGCCACGCAGGCAGGCGGCGCGCCCCTGACCATGGGCAGAGAGCCGTCCGCCGAAGCGCATCGAAACGCGGTCGCGGGCGGCCCCAATTCCACACCCCCGGCTCCAGACAGCGACGCGCCTACGAACGCAGGCCGAGCCGCAGCCGTGGACGCGGCAAGCGCCGCAGCCGCGCTCCCAGGCAGCGGTGCGGCCGTGAACATGGGCAGGGAACCAACTGCTAACGCGAACCGAGACGCGGTCGCGGGCGGGTCCAAGGCCGCGCCCCCGGCTCCAGGCGGCGATGCGCTTGCGAACATAGGCCGGGACGCGGCTGCGGAAGCGGCGAGAGCCGCAGCCTGGCTCGCGGGCAGCGGCGCGGCCGTGAACACGGGCGGAGGGCTGGCCGCTAACGCGGACCGAGACGCGGTCGCGGGCGGGTCCAGGGCCGCGGCCCCGGCTCCAAGCGGCGGTGCGGCTGGGAACGTGGGCAGGGAGGCGGCGGCCAACGCGGGCCGGGACGCGCTTGCGGGCGCGGCCGAGGGCGCGTCCATGGCCTCAGGCGGCGGCCTGCTTGCGAACGCGGGCTGGAAGGCGGTTGCGGGCGGGGCCGTGATTCCAGGCGGTGACGCGCCCCTGAACACGGGCCGAGCCGCGGCGACGAACGCGGGCCGAGATGTAGGTGCCGGCGCAGGCAGCCCTGCGGGCACGAGCACAGATCGAGAGGCGGTTACGGGCGCTGGCCGAGGTGTGCCCGCGAACTCAGTTCCGCATGTGATCGTGGGCGTGGCTATGAGCGCGGTCAAGGGAGCGGAGGAGTTTCGGGCGACGTTGCCGTTGGCCGGGCTGGCCAGGCGGCAGGGGGACTGGGAGATCTCGTTGCCCGGCGGCGTCCGGCCCCATCTGGCGGATGAGGCGGCGGGAGTCTCCTTCTCCTTCCCGGGCGGTGAGCTGGAGATCGCCAGGACGCGCCGGAGCACACTCCGGATCGTCGTCCGTGGACGGACCCTTGTCGTCGACCGGGTGACCTGGTCGTCCGAAGGGGCGCTGTGCCTGTCCGGCGTTTGTCCCGATCCAGCGAGTCGTCCGGCCGCGCTGGTGTTGCGGCGCCGGCGGTCGTGCGAGGAGCACACCGTCCCCCTGCGCTGGGACGGTGACCAGTTCACCGCGTCGTTCTCGCCTGCCCGAATGCCGGTGCTCGGAATGTCGCGTCCGTTGGTCGCGGGCCGGTGGGATGTACTGGCGCCGCTCGGCGCCCAGGAGAGCCCGGTTGCCGTGCGACGGCACTCACTGCGCGACATGCCGGAGCCGTACGAGGCGGGCCTTCACCGGGTCACCGTGAGCGTGCGCAAGACCGACCAGTTGCAGCTCAAGATCGAAACGGCGCTGGACGACGATGAGCGCGGCGCATACGCGCAGAGCAGGCTCCGGTCGGGGCACTACCGTCGCCACCTGAACCTGCCCGTTCGCGATCTGGCCGTGTTCGACGCCTACAAGGGCCGCCAGTACTCGTGCAACCCGCGCGGCATCTATGACGAGCTTCGCCGCCGTGGGACGGACCTCGACTGCGTCTGGGTAACGGAGAACGGTCAATTCGGCAGGCCCGCCGGTGCGCGAACCGTCCTGGCGGGTACGCGGGAGCACTACGAGGCTCTCGCCCGCGCGCGCTACGTGTTCGGCAACTGGTCGCAGCAGCAGTGGTTCACCAAGCGCGATGACCAGACGTACGTGCAGTGCTGGCACGGCACCCCGCTGAAGAAGCTCGGGTACGACGTCAAGGAAATGCCCTACAAGCGCACCGAGGGCATGAACTGGATGGAGCACGACGTCCCGCAATGGGATGTGCTGCTGTCCCAGAACGCGTTCTCCGTGCCGCTGTTCCGCCGGGCGTTCGCCTACGGGGGAGAGATCCTCGAAAGCGGCTATCCCCGCAACGACATCCTGAACAGCCCGCACCGCGAGGAGATCGCGGAGGCGGTGCGACGGCGACTCGGCATCCCGCGGGGCAAGAAGATCGTCCTGTACGCGCCGACGTGGCGCGACGACTTCCATTTCGCGATCGGCAAGCGCGCGTTCCGCCTCGAACTGGACGTCGACCGGTTCAGGACGGCGCTGGGACGCGACCACATGCTGCTTCTGCGCACCCACTACCTGGTGACCGACCGGCCGAAGTGGCGGCCCGGCGACTGCGTCCTGGACGTGTCGGTCTACCCGGACATCTCCGAACTGTTCCTGATCAGCGACGTGCTCGTCACCGACTACTCCTCGGCCATGTTCGACTTCGCCGTCACCGGCAGGCCGATGCTGTTCTACACCTACGACCTGGAGCGCTACCGCGACCACGTCCGCGGCTTCTACTTCGACTTCGAGGCCGAGGCGCCGGGGCCGCTGCTCAGCACGTCCCCGGAGGTCATCGAGGCGCTCCGCGAACCGGCCGCGCTCGACACCGGTTTCCGCGCGGCCCGCGCCGCGTTCGCCGCCCGCTACTGCCCGCACGATGACGGCCTCGCCGCCTCCCGTGTGCTCGACCGCGTCCTTCAGGACGTCCCCACCGCCCACTGAGAACGGAGCCGCCCGTGCCGCCCAAGATCAGCGTCGTCGTCCCGTTCCACGACGTCGAGGAACACCTCGCCGAATGCCTGGAGTCCCTGGCCAGGCAGACCCTCCGCGACCTTGAAGTGATCATGGTGGACGACGGGTCGGCCGACGGCGGTGCCGTGGTCGCGAAGGAGTTCGCCGGACGCGACGACCGGTTCGTCCTGATCCAGCGCGAGAACGAGGGTCCCGGACCCGCCCGGAACGCCGGAATCGAGCGTGCCGCCGGTCAGTACCTCGCCTTCGTCGACGGCGACGACGCCCTGCCGCCCTACGCCTACGAGCTGATGGTCGGCACGCTGGAGGCCACCGGGTCCGATCTGGTCGGCGGCAACGTGCTACGTCTGGACGGCGACCGCGTCTGGCAGTCCTGGCTGCACACCGAGCCGTACGCGGCGACGGTGAAGTCCACGCACATCACGCGCCACCCGGTCCTGCTGCAAGACCGCACCGTCTGGAACAAGGTCTACCGCCGGTCCTTCTGGGACGCGCACCGGTTCGAGTTCCCCACGATGCTCTACGAGGACCCGCCGGTGAGCATGGCCGCGCATGTCCTGGCGACCGCCGTGGACGTCCTCGACACGACCGTCTACTTCTGGCGCCGCCGCCCCGGCTCGATCACCCAGAAGCGGCACGAGATGGGCAACATCACCGACCGGATGGCCTCGCTGGAGATGGTCCGGGGCATCCTCGGCGACCACGCGCCCGCGCTGCTGCCCGCCTACGACGGGTACGCGCTCGACCTGGACGTCCGCGCACTGATCCTCGCCCTGCCCGCCGCGTCCGACGAGGACCGGGCGCGCCTGATCGACCTCGGCGCGGGGATCGTCGCCGAGGCCGCGTCCTCGGCGGTCGGCGGGCTGGAGGCGATCAAACGGCTGGAGATGCACCTGCTGCGCGAGCGGATGCTGCCCGAACTGCTCGACGTGCTCCGCTTCGAGGAGGACGGCCTGCACGACGTCCCGCTCGTGAGCCGGGGCAGGCTGCGGCAGCGCTGGTACGCCCGCTACCCCTTCTTCGGCGACGCGCAACGGGCCATCCCGGACGAGGTGTACGACGTCACGAACGAGTTCCGGCTCTGGACGCAGGTGGACCGCGTCCGATGGGACGGCGGCGTGCTCGTCGTCGAGGGACATGCCCATTTCAGCCGGCTTGAGGTGTCCTCGGCCGACCACTCCCGGATCCGGATCTGGATGCGCGACGCCACGACAGGCCAGGAGGTCCGGCTGCCGGTGGAGCGGATCCGCTGCCCGGAGGCCACGTCCCGGTCCGGTCAGTCGCTGGTCTCCTACGACTGGTCCGGGTTCAGCGTCCGGATCGAGCCCGAGGACCTCCAGGACGGGGACGAGTGGCGCACGTCCACCTGGGAACTGTTCGCCGAGGTGACGACGCAGGGCCGCAAGGCCGCCCAGCGGCTCACGTCCACGGCCCCGGCGGTGAACTGGGCACCCGCCCGTCCGGTCGATGAGCACGTGGCGGTCCAGCCGGCCGCCGCCACGGACGACGGTTTCGTCATCCACGTCAAGCGGGCCAAGGCGATCATCACCGGTTACCGCCAGGTAGGGGATGCGCTGGAACTGACCGGCTGGACGAGACGCGCCCTCGGCGCCAGTGCGGCCATCGTGGCGGCGCGCAGGCACGGCGGCACGGAGATCCGCGGCGAGGTGACGCTGCGCCCGGCGGCCGGCATGCGGATGGAGAAGGGCACCGGCTTCGATTTCACGGCCACGCTCCCGCTGGACGGCCTGCTCTCCGGCGACGCCGCCGACCTCGGCCCCTGCGCCGCCCACCTGCGGGACGCGATCGACTGGGACATCCGCCTGACCGGCACTGGAGGCCCGCTCAAACTCACCGTGGCCCGCAACCTCGCCGGCGCCCGATACGCCTCGCACGGCCGCGAGTTCGCCCTCACCCGCACCGCCTACGGCAACCTGCGCGGCGTCGAACGCAGCTTCCGCCCCGTCGTCACGTCCGCCACATGGACGCCGGACGGACGGCTCGCCCTCACCGGCGACCTCGCCGACCCCGAGCACCGTCCCGCCCACCTGATCCTCCGGCGCCGCCGCTCGGGCGAGGAGCACCAGATTCCACTGACCTGGGAAGACGAAAGATTCACCGCCGTCTTCACGCCCGCGAAAATGCCGGAGTTCGGCGCGGAGACACCCCTCAGAAGCGGATCCTGGGAGGTACTGGCCCCGACCCGGAGTTCGGACAACGCTGAGAACGAAGCGGCGGCCGACACCGCATGGTCAGCCCCCGGAACGGTAGCGGTCGTCGTCGAACGCGCCGCGATCCCCAGCCTCCCCACATGGCGCCCAACCGGCACGCACGAGGTCGAGGTCGGCGTCTACCAGACCGACGCCCTGCAACTGCGCAGCCGTCTCGTCCTGGCCGAGGACGAGCGCGGCAAGTACGCGCAACGGCTCATCCGAGAACGCGACTACCCGGTCCACCTGCGGAGCCCGCTGGCCGACATCGCCGTGTTCGACAGCTACGACGCGTCCCAGTACAGCTGCAATCCCAGGGCCGTCTACGAGGAGATCACCCGGCGCCACCCGGACCTCGAATGCGTCTGGATCTCCAAGGACGGCCAGTTCACGGTCGAAGGCGAAGCCAAGACCGTCTTGGCCGGAACCCGTGAGCACTACCGGGTGCTGGCGCGCGCTCGCTACATCGTCACCAATTACGGGCTTCCTCCGTGGTTCGCCAAGCGCGACGGTCAGACCTACATGCAGACCTGGCACGGCACCCCGCTGAAGCGGCTCGCGCACGACCTCAAGGACATGCCGTTCAAGCGCACCGAGAAGCTCGACTGGATGGAACACGAGATCCCCCGCTGGGACGTCCTCCTGTCCCCGAACCCCTTCACGACCGAGATCATGCGCCGGGCGTTCCGGTTCGACGGTGAGATCCTGGAGACCGGATACCCGCGCAACGACGTCCTGAGCAGCCCAGAGTTCGGCGCCATCGGCGCCCGCATACGCGCACGCCTCGGGATCGCCAAGGACAAGAAGGTCATCCTCTACGCGCCGACCTGGCGGGACGACCAGCACCACGCCCCCGGCCGGCGCGGGTTCTCCCTGCAACTGGACGTCGAGACCCTTCGCCGTTCCCTCGGCGACGACCACGTCCTGCTCCTCCGGACCCACTACCTGATCACCGACCGGGATCGTCCGGCCAGGGACGATTTCACGATCGACGTGTCTCGCTACCCCGACATCGCCGACCTCTACCTCGCGGCCGACGTGCTCGTGACCGACTACTCGTCCGCCATGTTCGACTTCGCGTGCACGGGCCGTCCGATGCTCTTCTACACCTACGACCTGGAGCGCTACCGCGACCACGTGCGCGGCTTCTACCTCGACTTCGAGAACGAAGCCCCCGGCCCGCTCCTATCCACCTCCACCGACATCGCCGAGGCGCTGCGCACAATCGACGAGGTCCAAGACACCTACGTGGACGCCTATGACACCTTCTTCGACAAGTACTGCCCGCACGACGACGGCCAAGCATCCGCCAGAGCAGTAGACCGCCTCCTCCCATAGAGAGCACCGAACCAGGACGACCACCAGCCGCCCTACCGGACGAACCCCTCTCTACCAACCCCGGGGCGCTCCAGCGGAGAGTGCAAGAAGCCATCTCATTTGGATTGGTAGCCCGCGGTCGTGGAGATGGTCGAGCGGTTGGTGCCCGAGGAGTTGTGGGAGCTGTTCCAGCGGGTGGTGCCGCCTGCTCCGACGCGGCCGCAGGGCGGTGGTCGGCGTCGGCGCGGGGATTGTGAGGCGCTGGCGGCGATCATCTTTGTGGCGGTTGCACCTGGCAGCAATTGCCGCCGGTGTTCGGGCCGTCCGGTCCCACCGCGCACCGGCGCTTCACCGAGTGGACCGCCGCGCGGGCCTGGGCCAAGCTGCACCGCCTGGTCTTGGACGAGCTGGGCGCGCGCGGGGAGCTCGACTGGTCCAGGTACGCGATCGACTCGGTCAGCGTCCGCGCCGCCAAAGGGGGGACCTGACGGGCCCGAACCCTGTCGATCGCGGCAAACGCGGGTCGAAGATCCACCTGCTGGTCAACCGTGCCGGACTGCCCCTGTCTGTCGGTATCTCAGCGGCCAACACCCAGGACAAGCTCGCACCGGAGCCACTGGTGCGGGACATCGCGCCGATCCGTTCCCGGCGCGGCCCGCGCCGACGCCGACCTGCCGAGGCCGACAAGGATGACGACCACGCTGACCCGCGCCGCTGGCTGCGCAGCCGCGGCATCGCCCGCTGCGGCATCGAGTCCTCCGACCGGCTGGGCCGAACACCGCCGGGTGCTGGAACGCACAGTGTCCTGGCTGAGCGGCTGCCGCCGCCTGTACCGCCGCTACGAACGCAAACCCCGAGCACTTCCTGGCCTTGCCGACATCGCCGTCACTTCGATCTGCCACCGTCGACTCACCAAATGGGATGGCTCCCAAGGGCAACGCTGTATCCCCTGATCATGAAAGTGGCGCCTGTAACCGACAAGACCAACCCCTCGACCCGCTCACTGCCGCTGAGCAAGGGGAAGGGATCTCGCCGGAGGCGCAAATGATCTTGCCGGGTGTGGCCGAAAGCAGGTGTCAGGCGTCGAGCGGTCGATGATGCATGCGGCAGGTGGCGGCCATCAGGCCATGCCACACGGGCTCCGGCGAAAAGGGACGGTGGCCAGTTAGCCCCGCTTGCGGGGTGTGCGGGCGGAGTGGCGGGGTGTCGGGCCATGTCTGGATCGGTAGCTGGTCGCTGGACGGCGGTGGGGTTGGGG
>NZ_SMKU01000160.1 GCF_004349215.1 Actinomadura rubrisoli
GGGCGGGGTGGGCAAGTCCACGCTGGCCGCCCGGTACGCCGCCGCCCGTGCGGGCGAGCGCCGGCAGAAGTCGCCCGTGTGGTGGATCACCGCCGACAGCGCGGCGGGGGTGCGGGCCGGCCTGGCCGATCTGGCGGCGGCGCTGCAACCGGGACTGTCGGCGGTGCTGCCGCTGGAGGCGCTGGCGGAGCTGGCCACCGCCTGGCTGTCCGCCCATGAGGGCTGGCTGCTGGTGCTGGACAACGTGACCGATCCCGCCGATGTCGCGCCGTTGCTGGGACGGACGATGTCGGGGCAGATCGTGGTGACCAGCCGGCTGGGCGAGGGCTGGCACCGGTACGGCGCCCGGCCGCTGCGCCTGGACGTGCTCACCGAGCGCCAGTCGGTCGAGCTGCTGCTGCGGATCGCCGCCCACCTCGATCCCGTGACCGGCGGGGCGGCGGAACTGTGCGGGACGCTCGGGTTCCTGCCGTTGGCGATCGAGCAGGCCGCGGCGTACCTGCACCAGACCCGCCTTGCCCCGGCCGCCTACCTGGACCTGCTGGCCGCCAGACCCGGGGCGATGTACGACCAGGCCGCGCGCGGCGCGGACGCGGCGCCGACCGTGGCCCGGACCTGGCAGATCACTCTCGACCGGATCGCCGACGTGCCGCTGGCCGGCCATATCCTGCGGATCCTGGCCTGGTGGGCGCCCGAGGCCATCCCGCGCACCCTCCTCGGCCCGCTCGCCAGTCCCGCCGAGATCGTCGATGCCCTGGGCGTGCTGGCCGCCTACGACATGATCGCGCTGGACACGCGGACCATCGCCGTGCACCGGCTGGTACAGGCGGTCACCCGGACCCCCGACCCGGCCGATCCCCACCGGCGGGCCGCCGACATCGACAGCGCCCGCGACCGGGCCGCGGATCTGCTGAACCAGGCGCGCCCCGCTACCACCGACGACCCCGAGCAATGGCCGGCCTGGCGGGCGCTGCTGCCCCACGTCGACGCGCTCACCGTCCACGCGCGCGGCGACACCGACACCGCCGACACCGACCTTCTCCTCTACGACACCGGCGTGTTCCTGCACGGCCAAGGCGCGCTCGACCGTGCCCTCCGCTATCTGGAGCGCTCCCTCGCCGCCTCCGAACGCCTCCACGGCTCCGACCACCCCGACACCATGGCCGGCCGCCTCGTCCTCGCCAGCGCCTATGAGGACGCGGGCGACCTGGGCCGGGCACTACCGGTGTACGAGCAGACCCTCACCGACATGACGCGGGTTCTGGGCCCTGACCACCCTGACACCCTGTCCTGCCGCGACTACCTCGCCGGCGCGTACACGTCAGTGGGCGATCCGGCCCGGGCCATCGCCCATTGCGAGCGGACGCTGGCCGATTGCGCGCGGGTGCTGGGCCCCGGCCACTCCCAGACCCTGACGTCCCGCCACAACCTCGCCCAGGCATACCGGTCGGCGGGCGACCTGGCCCGGGCCATCCCCTTGTTCGACCAGAACCTCGCCGACCGGCGCCGGTTCCTCGGAGCCGACCACGTCCAGACCCTGGCCAGCCTCAACAGCCTCGCCCGCGCCCACCGGGACGCGGGTGATCTCGCCCGGGGGCTCACCCTGTCCGAGCAGGCACAGGCAGAGTGCGCGCGGGTGCTGGGCCCCGACCACCCCCTCACCCTGACCAGCCGGAGCAACCTCGCCTACGCCTATCGGGACGCAGGCAGAGCGAAGCAGGCCGCCGACCTGCTCAAGCGGACCCTCAGCGACATGACCCGGGTACTGGGCGACGGTCATCCCGACACCCTGGACTGCGGCAACGGCCTCGCCTGCCTGTACGAGGCGGTGGGCGATCGACGCCGGGCCATCGCCCTGTTCGAGCGCACCCTCACCGAATGCGTGCGGGTGCTGGGCCCCGACCACCACCACACGCTGTCCACCCGCAACAACCTCGCCCACGCCTATCACTCAGCGGGCGACCTGGCACGGGCCATTCCCTTGTTCCGGCATTCCCTCAGGGAATGCCGGCGGGTACTCGGCGAAGACCACCCGCTCACGAAGGCGGCGCGCGGCAACCTAGCGGCGGCACAGCGGACCGGTCGGCGATGGTAACCGGCCCGAAGCGCCGACCGGCTATTTGTGGGAGATGTAGAGATCCATATTGGTGTAGTCGAAGGTGAGCGCGAAGGGCTTGAAGAACTCCATCGAGAAGTTGGCCAGCGTCTGGAACCTGACGCGGTCGTCCAATATCTGCTTCTTGAGGGCATAGCCGTAGAGGTCCCGGGCGGACATGCGCCCGAGACTCGTCTTGCGGACGATGAACGGAATGGCGTCGTCCATGGTGCCGTACAGGTTCGGGCGCTTGTGATCCAGTAGCGCGCCCGCCCGTTCGGCTATCGCCTCGGTGGTGAAGACGGCCGCAGCGCCCGCTCCGCCCTCGACTCCGGTGTTGAGGGAGACGACTTTCGGCCCGTCATTGTTGAGGCTCCCGAGCGTGCAGGGGACGCGGGCGTCCGCCAGCCACAACGGCAGCCGGTCGGCATTGGCGCGCCCGGCCTCGGCGCGGAACCCGTTCAGTTGCGCACTGGTCTTCCGCCGCAACGTGAACGCCTGGTTGCCGAAGTCCAGCGTCGCCAGGAAGTGGTGGAACAGCGTACTGCCGAGAGTGCCCGCCGGACGCTGCCGGCTTCCGAGAGCGTGGGGCATCTCGCCGTCGTGCCAGACGACCGGGACGTTGCGCACTTCGATGTCGCCGATCCGGATCGAGCCGACCACGCCGTGATGCATGGTGACCGGCTGATAGCCGAGGGTCTCCGTGCTGGTGGCCACCGCGCGGAGCCCCGCCTTCTCCGCCGTCTCCATCGAGAAGGCCAGCGGTGCCCCGGTGTCGAGGATGAACCTCGCCGCGGGCGCCCCGTTCACCGAGGCTTCGACGAGCGGCAGGGGGTTGAGGGCCTTGAAGGGAAGCCGCGTGCTCTGCGCGCCGCGCACCTCGTACGGCGTGCCGGAGATACTGGCGTACTGCTTGGCGTACGCCTCCTGACCGGTGTCCCGGAGCAGTGGCACCGCCCGCGCGAACTGGTCCTGCCGCACGTAGCAGTCCGCCAGCCGCTCCTTCGAGAAAGTGTCGCCCGGAGCCACGGTGACGGCCTTGGTCAGGAACTTCTCCGCATCGGCGAATCTATTCGACAGCAGCGCGATATATCCTCGCTGCGCGTTGGCGTGAGCGTTCTTGGGGTCCTTGCGCAGGATTTTCGCGTAGCCCTGATCGGCGTCCTTGAACCTGCCCGCCTTGAAAAGCCGATCGGGCTCCGAGCCGGATACAGGGCCCCCCGGGTTCCATCCGGAGGCTTCGGCCCCCTTGGCCCCCAGCAGCGGAATGACCGTGGCGGCTCCGACGGTCATGCCGGCCTGCTGGAGGAACTTGCGCCGATCGGTGTTCTCTATGGTCATGGTGACTTCTTCCTCACAAGCGGAGTCGCCCGCGCGTTACTTATGTGCGATGTAGAGATTCATGCCGGCGTAGTCGAAGGTGACGGCGAACGCCTTGAAGAATTCCTGCGAGAAGTTGCCGATCGTCTCGAAACCCACGCGGTTGTTGAGCGCCGAGTCCTGGGACGCGAGGCCGTAGACGTTCCGGGACACCGCGCGCCCGAGACCGGCCGTCGGCGCGACGAAGGGATAGGTCTTGTCCATGGCGGAGAACGTGACCGGGCGGTCGTAGTCGATCCTGAGGCCCGCGAGCTTGGCCGTCTTCTCGTCCGTTCCGACCTGGATGGCGCCTTCGGCGCCGGTGTCCAGGCCGACCACCCTCGGCCCGTGGCCATTGACACTGCCCAGCGTGTAAGGGATGTGGGTGTCCGCCAGCCACAGCGGCAGGCGCTCGGCTCTCGCGCGCTCCGCCTCGGCCCGGAACTTCCGCCGTTGCGCTTCCGTCTTCCGCCGCAGGATGAGCGCCTGGTTCGCGAAATCCAGCGTGGTCAGGAAGTGGTAGAAGATCGTGGTGCCGATGATGCCCTTAGGCTGGGCGGCCCCAAGGGGGTGCGGCATCTCCGCGTCATGCCAGACGACCGGGACGTTCCGGAGTTCGATGCCGCCCATCCGCAGTGAGCCGACGACACCGTGATAGATGGTGATCACCTCTTCGCTGGTCCGGCCCTTGCTCGTGGCCACCGCACGAAGACCGGCCTTCTCCGCCGTCTCCATCGTGAAGGCCAGCGGCGCGCCGGTGTCGAGACCGAACGTCACCGGCTCGGCGCCGTTGACCGAAGCCTGAATGGTCGGCCCGGGATTGAGGGTCGTGAAGGGAACCCGCGTGCTCTGCGCGCCGCGCACCTCGTTCGGTATGCCGGTCACGCTCTCGTACTGCTTGGCGTACGGCTCGACGCCCGCCGCCCGCAGCCACGGCACCGCCCGGGACAGCTGGTCCTGCCGCACGAAGACGTCCGCCAGCTGCTCCTTCGAGAACCTGTCATCGGGAGCCAGGCCGACGGCCTTGGTCAGGAACTTCTCGGCTTCGGCGAACCTGTTGGACAGCAGCGCGATATATCCTCGCTGCGCGTTCGCCCGGGCGTTGTCCGGGTCCTTCTTCAGAATCTGCGCGTAGCCGCGATCGGCCTTCTTGAACTCACCGGCCTTGAACAGTTCGTCGGGGTTCTTGCCCGGCGCTGCGAAACTCATACCGACCTCCAGGAGAACGCTCGCTACCTGCTCGATACGTACAGATTCATGTCGAGATAGTCGAATGCGGCGGTGAACGCCTTGAAGAATTCCTGCGAGAAGTTGCCGAGCGTGTCGAACCTGAACGGCCCATCGAGCAGGGAGCCCTCGTTCGCGACCCCGTACACGTTCCGTGCGACCGCGCGGCCCAGACCCGCCTTCGGTGCGATGAACGGGTAGGACGTCTGCTGGCCGTCGAACGACGCCGGACGGTCGAGATCCAGCCTCACACCCGCTTGCTCGGCCATCTTCTGCGTCGTGCTGACCTGGGTGGCGCCTTCGACCCCGAAGTCCAGCGAGACGACCCTTGGCCCATGGCCGTTGAGGCTCCCCAGCGTGCAGGGGAAGTGGGTGTACGCCAGCCACAACGGCAGGCGGTCGGCCCCGGCCCGCCTGGCCTCCGCCCGGAGCCTTCGCAGCTGCGCCCGGGTCTTGCGCCGCAGGACGAGCGCGTTGTTCGGGAAGTCGATGGTGGTGAGGAAACGGTAGAAGAGGGTGGTTCCGAAGGCGCCTTTCGGCTGCGGGACGCCGAGCGGGTGGGGCATCTCGCCGTCGCTCCAGACGACCGGGACATTGCGCATCTCGATGTCGCCCATCCGGAACGAGTCGACGACGCCGTGGTACAGGGTGAAGAACTCCTGGCCGTTCCGGCCCCTGCTGGTGGCCACCGCGCGGACGCCGGCCTTCTCCGCCGTCTCCATCGAGAAGGCCAGCGGCGCGCCGGTGTCGATCGTGAACGGCACCGGTTCGGCGCCGTTCACCGAGACGTCGGCGAGAGGGATGGGATACCGGAAATCGATGGGAAGCCGCGTCGACTGCGGGCCGCGGATCTCGTACGGTGTGCCGGTCACGCTCTCGTACTGCTTGGCGTACGACTCGATGCCGGCCGCCCGCAGCAGCGGCACCGCCCGGGCCAGCTGGTCCTGCCGCACGAAGACGTCCGCCAGTTTCTCCTTGGAGAACCGGTCGTCAGGCGCCAGGGCGACGGCCTTGGTCAGGAATTTCTCGGCATCGGCGAATCTGTTGGACAGCAGCGCGATGTATCCCCGCTGGGCATGGGCACGAGCGTTGTCCGGATCTTTTTCAAGGATCTTCGCATAGCCTCTGTCGGCGTCCTCGAACCTGCCGTTCTTGAAGAGTTCTTCAGGGTCGTCGCCCGACCTCGCGAATGTCATGATGCGGTCTCGCTTCCCATCCCATGGCCCGGGCCGGCGCTCCCGCCGGAGTCGTCCCGGTTCGGATGGTCAGGTAACACGAGCCTGTGTTTCCACCGCATAAGTGCGGAGCGACGCCCTGCCGGGGATTAGGAGCGGACGATCTGCCTGAGGGCTAGGAAAGGCGGTGGGCGAGGGCGGTGTGGCGGCGTCCGGCGCCGGCGGTGCGGACGGCGGCCGCGAGGGCGCGGCGGGAGCCGACGAGGACGACCAGCTTCTTCGCGCGGGTGATGCCGGTGTAGAGCAGGTTGCGGCGCAGCATCATCCACGCGCCGGTCGTGAGCGGGATGACGACGGCGGGGTACTCGCTGCCCTGCGACCGGTGGATGGTGATGGCGTAGGCGTGGGCCAGCTCGTCCAGTTCGTCGAAGGCGTAGTCGAGGCTCTCGTCCTCGTCGGTGAGGATGGTCAGCGACTGGTCTTCGGCGGAGATGGACGTGACGACGCCGACGGTCCCGTTGAAGACGCCCGCCTCGCCCTTGTCGTAGTTGTTGCGGAGCTGGGTGACCTTGTCGCCCACGCGGAACACCCGTCCGCCGTAGCGGCGTTCGGGGCGGGCCTCGTCGTGCGGGGTGAGGGCGTCCTGCAACAGCGTGTTCAACGAGCCCGCCCCGGCGGCGCCCCGGTGCATGGGCGTGAGGACCTGCACGTCGCGGCGGGGGTCGAGGCCGAACCTGCGGGGGATGCGGTTGGCGATGACGTCCACGGTCAGCTCGGCGGCCTCGTCCTGCTCGTCGCAGGGGAACAGGAAGAAGTCGGGGTAGCCGCGGGTGTGGGGGTGCTCTCCGGAGTTGACGCGGTGCGCGTTCACCACGATGCCCGATTGCTGCGCCTGCCGGAAGATCCGCGTGAGCCGGACGCGCGGGATGACCTCGGCGGACAGCAGGTCGGCCAGCACCTCGCCCGCGCCGACGGACGGGAGCTGGTCGACGTCGCCCACGAGCAGCAGGTGGGCGCCGCGCGGGATGGCCTTGACCAGCTTGTTGGCCAGGATCAGGTCGACCATGGAGCTCTCGTCGACGACGACCAGGTCGGCGTCGAGGGGGTCGTCCTGGTCGTACTTGGCGTCGCCGCCGGGCTGGAGCTGGAGGAGGCGGTGGACGGTCGCGGCCTCGTGGCCGGTCAGCTCGGCGAGGCGCTTGGCGGCGCGGCCCGTGGGCGCCACCAGGACGATCTTGGCCCTCTTGGCGGCCGCCAGCTCCACGACGGAGCGGACGGTGAAGCTCTTGCCGCAGCCGGGGCCGCCGGTGAGCACCGCGACCTTGGAGGTCAGCGCGAGCTTGACGGCCTCCTCCTGCTCGGGGGCGAGCGCGGTGCCGGTCCGCTCCCTCAGCCAGGGCAGGGCCTTGTCCCAGTCGACGCCGGCGAACGCCTTGAGCCGGTCGTCCGGGGCGTCGAGCAGGTCGCGCAGGCCCCGGGCCAGGGACCGCTCGGCCCGGTGGAACGGGACGAGGTAGACGGCGGGGATCGTCGCGGCGTCGTCGCCCGCGCCGGGGATCGGCTCGCGGACCACGCCCTCCTCCGCCGCCAGCTCGTCCAGCGCCGGGACGATCAGCTCCCGGGGCACGTCGAGGATCTTCTCCGCCGCCGTGACGAGGTTGGGCTCGGGCAGGAAGCAGTGCCCGTCGTCGGCGGCCTCGGAGAGCGTGTACTGGAGCCCGGCCTTGATGCGCTCGGGGCTGTCGTGCGGGATGCCGACGGCCTGGGCGATGGTGTCGGCGGTCTTGAACCCGATGCCCCAGACGTCCGCCGCGAGCTGGTACGGGCGGCGGCGCACGGTGTCGATCGACTCGTCCCCGTACTTCTTGTAGATACGGACGGCCAGGGAGGTGGAGACGCCGACGCCCTGCAGGAAGACCATGACCTCCTTGATGGCCTTCTGCTCCTCCCACGCGTCGCCGATGCGCTTGGTGCGCTTCGGGCCGAGCCCGGGGACCTCGACCAGCCGGCCGGGCTCCTCCTCGATGATCCGCAGGATGTCGGTGCCGAAGTGCCCGACCATCCGGTCGGCCATCACCGGCCCGATGCCCTTGATCATGCCGGAGCCCAGGTAGCGGCGGATGCCCTGGATCGTCGCCGGGAGGACGGTGCTGTAGGAGTCGACCTCGAACTGCTTGCCGTACTTCGGATGGGAGCGCCAGCGGCCGGTGAGGCGCAGGCTCTCCCCCACCTGCGCGCCGAGCAGCGCCCCGACGACGGTCAGCAGGTCGGCGCCGCTCTTGTCGGTCGCCACGCGCGCGACGGTGTAGCCGGTGTCCTCGTTGGCGTAAGTGACGCGCTCCAGGACGGCCTCCAGCACGACCGGCCTGGCCGGCACCGATGCGCTCGTCACAAACATCATGATGTCGGACGCGGGCGGCAGGCTCGTCCCGGTTTTCTTGATCAACTCATGGACATGCAGGTGAGCGCGGTCGGGCAGGGATCGATTCGGTGGAACGGTGGCCGGAACCGGCAGCTGTTCTGGATCTTCGGTTGATCGCGACGTACGGTCCGGGCGCACCCGTACCACGAGTACTGGGAGGTACCGCTGGTGTTCCGCTCCCATATCCCTGCCCTGGCGACCCTGACCGCCGTTGCCGTCACGCTGGCCGCGTCCCCCGCCTGGGCGGCGCCCCCCGGAGGGCCCGATCCGATCGCAGGCTTCACGCAGGAGAACTCCAAGTGGCAGCGGCAGTACGAGAGGCTGCTGAGCGCCATCCCGTCCGGGAAGGAGGGCCGCTCGCTGGACGCCGAACTGGCCGCCGAACCGGGCCTGGCGACCACCACCGGTGACCGGCACCGGGTCGCGCGCATCGTGGCGAGGCTCCGCTCGTACGGGCTGGAGCCCCAGGTGAAGACGTACTACGCCTACCTGTCGATGCCGAAGCGGGTCAAGGTCGAGATGACGGCCCCGCAGCGCAGGACCCTGCCGGTCAAGGAGAAGCCGCGGCCCTGGCAGAAGGACTTCGACCAGGTCATCCCCGGCCACAACGGCATGTCGCCGTCCGGGAACGTCCGGGGCGAGGTCGTGTACGCCAACTACGGCCGTCCCGAGGACTTCGCGCTGCTGGCCAAGAACGGCGTCTCGGTCAAGGGAAAGATCGTCCTCGTCCGGTACGGGCGGGTCTTCCGGGGCATCAAGCCGCGCGAGGCCGCCCGCCGGGGCGCCAAGGGCGTGCTCATCTACTCCGACCCGGCCGACGACGGGTTCACCAAGGGCAAGGTGTACCCGGACGGGCCGTGGCGCGCCGCCGACGGCATCCAGCGCGGCAGCATCGCGCAGATCCAGCTCGCCGCCGGGGACCCGCAGACGCCCGGATGGCCCGCGACGAAGGGCGCGCGGCGCATCAAGCCGTCCGACGCGCCGATGCTGAAAGGGCTCGTCCCGACGACGCCCATCTCGTACGGCGCGGCCGAGCCGCTGCTGCGGGCCCTGAAGGGCGCGCAGGTCCCCAAGGACTGGCAGGGCGGCCTGCCGTTCCCCTACCGCACCGGCCCCGGCGGGACGAAGGTCCACCTGGACCTGAGGAACGACTACCAGGTGCGTCCGCTCTGGGACGTCACCGTCCGCATCCCGGGCAGCCAGCGTCCCGACCAGGAGGTCATCCTGGGCGCGCACCATGACGCGTGGACGTACGGGAGCGTCGACAACCTGTCCGGCGCCGAGAACGTGCTGCAGATCGGCCGCGCCCTGGGACGGCTCCTCAAGCAGGGGTGGCGGCCCAAGCGCACGGTGGTCCTCGCCACGTGGGACGGTGAGGAGTACGGGCTCTTCGGCTCCACCGAGTACGCCGAGCAGCAGGCCGAACGGCTGCGCAACGCCGTCGCGTACGTGAACATGGACGGCGCCGGAGGGTCGGAGTTCGGCGCCTCGGCGACGCCCGCGCTGGACCAGTCCGTCATCGACGCGTCCAAGGAGGTGCGCTGGCCCGGGACGGACGGGACGCTGTACGAGGCGTGGAAGGCGCGGAACGAGGGCAAGACGCCGATCTCCCGGATCGGCGGCGGCTCGGACTTCCAGGCGTTCTTCCAGCGGTACGGCGTGCCCGCGATGGACCTGGGCGCCGCGACGCCGGGCTCGGCGGGCAACTACCACTGCTCGTGCGACGACTTCTACTGGACGTCCCACTTCGGCGACCCGGACTACGAGTACCACGCGGCGATGTCCCGGCTGGTGGGGATCGCGACGCTGCGGCTGGCCAACGCCGACGTCCTGCCGCTGACCTACCGTCCGTACGCCGTGGAGACCGCCGGATACCTGGCCGACTACACCGAGGCGCAGCGCAAGCGGCTCGGTTCCGTCGTCGTGGACGTGTCCCGCGACATCGACCAGGCGAAGGCGTGGCAGCGCGCCGCCGAGGCACTGCAAGCGCGTGCGGACGAGGCGCTCCGCAAAGGCGACACGGCCGCGTTCCGCCGCCTGAACGAGAAGATCATGCAGGCCGAGCGCGATCTGCTGACCGCGACCGGCCTGCCGGGCCGCTCCTGGTACCGGCATCAGGTCTACGCGCCCGGCATCGACACCGGCTACGCCACGCAGCGGCTCCCGGCCCTGTACGACGCGCTGTTCGTCGACAAGGACCCCGCCACGGCGAAGAGGTACGAGGCCCACCTGCACGAGAGCCTGCGCGCCGCGACCCGCACGCTCACTCCCTGAGGAGGAGCATGAGAGGCGTTCTCGCACTCACCGGAGCCATGGTCGCCGGCTCGGCGCTCGCCGTCTCCGCCCTGCCCGCCGGAGCGGCGCCCGGCGGGCAGGCCCCGTCCATCACCAAGGAGCCGTTCGGCACGCTCCCGGACGGCACGAAGGTCGACCGGTACACCCTCACCAGCGGACAGGGCGTGCGCGTCCGGATCCTGACGTACGGCGGCATCGTCCAGATGCTGGAGTCCCCGGACCAGCACGGCCGCAGCACCAACGTCGTGCTCGGCTTCGCGACGCTGAAGGACTACGTCGACAAGAACGGCGGACCTTACTTCGGCGCCCTGATCGGCCGCTACGCCAACCGAATCGCCCAGGGCCGCTTCACGCTGGACGGCAAGACCTACCAGCTCGCCGTCAACAACGGGCCGAACAGCCTGCACGGCGGGCTCAAGGGCTTCAACACGAAGGTGTGGAAGGCCCGGCCCGTCAAGACCGACGGCGGCGTGGGCCTGCGCCTGGCCTACACCAGCGCGGACGGCGAGGAGAATTACCCGGGCACGCTCACGACCACCGTCACCTACACCCTGACCAGGGGCAACGAACTACGCGTCGGCTACCACGCGACGACGGACAAGGCGACCGTGGTCAACCTGACCAACCACTCCTACTTCAACCTCGCCGGTGAGGGCACCGGCGACACCTACGGCCACCGCATGCAGATCAACGCGTCCCGCTACACGCCGGTGGACGACACCCTGATCCCGACCGGACGGCTCGCCCCCGTGAAGGGCACACCGTTCGACTTCACCCGCCCGCACGCCATCGGCGAGCGGATCCGCGCGAACGACCCGCAACTGCTCATCGGGCACGGCTACGACCACAACTTCGTGATCGACCAGGACCGTCCGGGACGGCTCACGAAGGCCGCCCGGGTGACCGAACCCGGCTCCGGGCGCGTGCTGGAGGTCAGCACCACCGAACCGGGCATCCAGTTCTACTCGGGCAACTTCCTGGACGGCTCGCTCATCGGCACGAGCGGCCGCGCCTACCGGCAGGGCGACGGATTCGCCCTGGAAACCCAGCACTACCCAGACTCCCCCAACCATCCGAGCTTCCCGTCCACGGTGCTGCGCCCGGGCCAGACCTTCGACTCCACAACCGTCTACGCCTTCTCCACAGTGTCCACTCAATCCCGGCCCAGCGGGCTCGCCTGGCGGCTCGCCCGCTGACCGTGCTTGTGCGAGCGCGAATCGCTTCGCGATCTTCCCGGTGGGGCTCGCCTTCGGCGTCGCCCCACCGGTCAGGTCGCGCGCTCGCGCGATCATTGGGGCCGTTGCGCAAGGACCCGGCAGGTCGCCCCAGCAGCGATCAACTCTCCCAGCCGACCGGCAAGGGCACGCTCTGCCGCGATGGCCGACCCCGTGAGACTGATGAGGACGCTAGGGCGCGGCGGAGCCGGGGGTTGTGCCTGCTGAGATCTCCAGGACGCCGGTTTCGGTGACGAGTGCGGTGACGAGGCGGGCGGGGGTGACGTCGAAGGCCGGGTTGAAGGCGGCGACGCCGTCCGGGGCCGTCCGGACCCGTCCGGCGGTGAGGACCTCCGCGGCGGGCCGCTCCTCGATCGGGATGCCGTCGCCGTCCGGCAGGGACAGGTCGACGGTGCTCCACGGCGCGGCGACGACCAGCGGGATCCCGGCCGCCGCGCAGGCCAGCGCCACCCCGACCGAGCCGATCTTGTTGGCGGTGTCGCCGTTGGCGGCGATCCGGTCGGCGCCGATGACGGCCACGTCCGCGAGGCCGCGCAGGATCGTGCTCGGCGCCGCGCCGTCGGCCTGCACGGTGCACGGGATCCCCGCCTGGGCCAGCTCCCAGGCCGTGAGCCGGGAGCCCTGGAGCAGCGGGCGCGTCTCGTCCGCGTAGACCATCTCCACACGGCCCCGCCCGTGCAGCTCGCGGACGACGCCGAGGGCCGTCCCCCACCCCGCGGTGGCGAGGGCTCCGGCATTGCAGTGGGTGAGGACGCGCAGCGGGCGGTCGGCGGAGCGGGCGAGGATCCAGTCGGCGCCGAGCCGGCCGATCGCCCGGTTGCCGCGGACGTCCTCGTCCAGCAGCGCCTGCGCCTCCGCCGCGACCGCCTCGGCGCCCTTGGCAACGAACGGGACGACGCGGTCGACGCCCGCAGCGAGGTTCACCGCCGTGGGGCGCGCCTCCCGGACCCGGGCGATCGCGGCGTCGCGGGCGGCGTCGTCCCACCCCTCCCGGTCGGCCTGGCGCAGGACGATCGCGACACCGAACGCGCCCGCCACGCCCAGCGCGGGGGCGCCGCGCACCACCAGCCGCCGAATCGCGTCCACGAGCGCGTCAACATCGCGGACCACCAAGTGCTCCACCCGGGCGGGCAGGACGGTCTGGTCCAGCAACCGCAGCCCCCCATCAGTCCACTCCAGGGCCCGAACATCCATGCTTATTGCAGTGCCCTCGGCGTCAGGCGCTAAAGCGCCTTCCTTCGGCAGTGCCCTCGGCGTCGGGCCCTGGGGGCCCTCCTTCAACGGGCACTGCGGCGATCGCTGCATCGCTCCGACTCGCCCAAGGGCTCGCTACGCGATCAGGTCCTCGCTCCGCTCGAACCTGGCTTCGCACGCGATCGCAACGCTGAGGCCGTCGACACCTGAGGCAACTACCTCCCTATTGCAGGGGCCCCGAAGTGGCGTGAAGCCTTGTGGCACCGGGCTTTTCGGCTCCCGGCGGCGGCGCCTCATCTGGTCTGTGACCTGGGATAACTTGACATGAGTCGAACTTGTGTTCGAGATTGTGTCGGGGGTGTGTGAGAGGAGGGACGGTTGTGGGCGAGGTGGCGCCGCTGGAGTCGGCCATGGCCGCTGCGGCGCTCGGCACGGGGGCCATCAGGGACGTCGTGCCTGTGCTGCCTGCGCTGCGTTCGGTGATCCCTGGCGGCGGGCTGCGGCCCGGCTCGGTCGTGGGACTCGGCGGTCCCGGCGCGTCCTCGCTTGGGGTGGCGCTCGTCGCGGGGGTTTCCCGGCATGGCGGCGAGGACGGGACGGGCGGCTGGTGCGGTGTGGTCGGCCTCCCCGACTTCGGTGTGGCCGCCGCCGCCGGGATGGGGGCGGCGCCCGAGCGGCTGCTGCTGGTCGACGAGCCCGGCGAGCGCTGGCCGGACGTGGTCGCGGCGCTGGTGGAGGCGGTGGACCTGGTCCTGCTCAGGCTGCCGGAGCGGCCCGGCGCCGCGGCCGTGCGCCGACTGTCGGCGCTGGCCCGCAAGCACGGCTGCGTCCTCACGCTGACCGGCGGGTTCGCGGGCGACTGGGCGGGGACGCGGCTGCGGCTCCGGCTGGAGCACCTCGACTGGCAGGGCCTCGGCGACGGCCACGGGAGGCTGCGGGGGCGCCTCGCCGACGTCGTCGCCGAGGGCCGTGACGCCCCGGGGGCCGGGCGCCGCGCCCGGCTGTGGTTCCCGGGGCCGGACGGCACGGTCGTCCCGGACGAGCCCGTCGCGGGGCGGCCGCCGCTGGAGGTCGTCCGGGGCACGGGCCGGGTGTCGGCGGGCGCGCCCGTCCACACGGTGGCGGAGGAGGGGATCGCGTGACCCGCGTGCTGGCGGTGTGGTGCCCGGACTGGCCGGTCACGGCGGTCGGGGTGGAGGCGGCGGTGCCCGGCGCGGTCGTGGTGCGGGGGCGGGTCGAGGCGTGCACGGCGGCGGCGCGGGCGGAGGGCGTGCGGCGCGGGCAGCGGATCCGGGACGCCCAGCGGCGGTGCCCCGAGCTGGTGGTGCGCGACCGGGACCGCGATGCCGAGGGACGGCTGTTCGAGGCGGTCGTCACGGCGGTCGCGGAGCCGGCGCCGCGCGTGGAGGTGGTGCGGCCGGGGCTGTGCGCGATCCCGGCGCGCGGGCCCGCCCGGTTCTACGGCGGCGAGGAGGCGCTGCGCGTCCTCGTCCAGGACGCGGTGGTCGAGGCCGGGTACGACTGCGGGTCGGGTATCGCGGACGGGCTGTTCGCCGCCGAGCTGGCCGCGCGCGCCGGGCAGGGCGGCGTGGTGGTGCCGGAGGGCGGCACGGCGGGATTCCTCGCGCCCTATCCACTGTCGGTGCTGGACCGGCCGGACCTGGCCGACCTGCTGCGGCGGCTCGGCGTGAAGACGCTCGGCGCGTTCGCGGGCCTGCCGTCCGGGCACGTGGCGGGACGGTTCGGGGCGGACGGGGCGCTCGCGCACCGGCTGGCGCGCGGCGAGGAGCCGCGCCCGCTCGCGCCCGTCCGCGCCTCGGACGACCTGTCGGTGCGCGGTGACTTCGACCCGCCCGCCGCCCAGGCCGAGCAGGTCGTGTTCGCGGCGAAGCGGCTGGCGGGCGAGCTGCACGAGGGTCTCGCGGCGGGCGGGCTGACGTGCGTGCGGCTGGAGGTGGCGGCCGGGTTCGCGGACGGGCACGTCCTGCGGCGGCTGTGGCGGCACGACGGGCGGCTGTCCGCGCTGGCGGTGGCGGAGCGGGTCCGGTGGCAGCTGTCGGCGTGGCGGAGCGAGCGCCCGGTTCCCGGCACCGATCCGGAGGGCGTGGAGACCCCCGTCGGGGACGAGGCCGTCTGGGGCGGGGTCGCGTGGCTGGAGCTGGTGCCCGACCAGCTCGTCCCGGACGAGGGGCGGCAGGAGGCGCTGTGGGGCCGCACCGCGGTCACCGACCGGATCGCGCGGGCCGCCGACCGCATCCAGGCGCTGCTCGGGCACCGGGCGATCACCCGTCCGGTGCTGACCGGGGGGCGCGGGCCCGGCGAGCAGGTCGCCAAGGTGCCGGTGGGCGACCTGCCGCCGGCGGGCGCCGGGGACGGGCCGTGGCCGGGCCGCGTGACGGCGCCCGCGCCCGCCGCCGTCCCGCCGGAGGCGCCGCCCGCCGACGTGGTGGACGCGTCCGGCGGGCCGGTGGTCGTCTCGGCGCGCTGCGCGGTGTCCGCGCCGCCCGCCGCGCTGGCGCTCGGCGGCGGCCCGGCCGCCGCGGTGACCGGCTGGACGGGGCCGTGGCCGGCGGACGAGCGCTGGTGGGACCCCGCCCGCTCGCGGCGCCGGGCCAGGTTCCAGGTCGCCACCGACGACGGCGGCGCCTACCTGCTCGCCGTGGAGGGCGGGCGCTGGCACATGGAGGCGTCCTATGACTGAGGGGGGTCGCTGATGGGGTGGCAGAATCCGCCGATCCCGTGGCGGGAGTTCGAGGAGCGGCTGTCGTGGCGGGCGCCGCGCCCGCAGGCGGAGGCGCAGGCGCCTCCCGAGCGGCGGCCCGAGCCGGTGGCCGGCGGCGGCGTGCCGTGGGCGGAGCTGCACTGCCACTCCTCGTTCAGCTTCCTGGACGGGGCGAGCGACCCGGACGGACTGGTCGCCGAGGCCGCGCGGCTCGGCGTCGAGACGATGGCGATCACCGACCACGACGGCATGTACGGGGCGGTGCGGTTCGCGCAGGCCGCGCACGACGTGGGGCTCGGGACGGTGTTCGGCGCCGAGCTGAGCCTCGGCCTGCCGGGCCCGCAGGCCGGGGAGCCCGACCCGGCGGGGCGGCACCTGCTGGTGCTCGCGCGCGGCGCGGAAGGCTACGCGCGGCTCTGCTCGGCGATCACGGCGGCGCAGCTCGCGGGCGGCCAGAAGGGCCGTCCGGTGTACGACCTGGAGGCACTGGCAGGGGCGCATGATGGGCACTGGGCGGTGCTCACCGGGTGCCGGAAGGGGCACGTCCCGGCGGCGCTGGAGGCGGACGGCCCGGACGCGGCGGAGCGGGAGCTGGACCGCCTGATCGGCATGTTCGGGCGCGGCAACGTGTTCGTGGAGCTGGTCGACCACGACCAGCCGGACGACGACCACCGCAACGACGCCCTGTTCGCGCTGGCGGCCCGCGCGGGGGTGGACGCCGTGGCCTCCAACAACGTCCACTTCGCCGCGCCCGGCGCCGACGCGCGGCTGGCGCAGGCGATGGCCGCCGTGCGGGCCCGCCGCAGCCTCGACGACATGGTGGGCTGGCTGCCCGCCGGGGGCACCGCGCACGTGCGGAGCGGCGCGGAGATGGCGGCGCGGCTGGCGCGCTTCCCCGGCGTCCGCGAGCGGACGGCCGCGCTGGGCCGCGAGTGCCGCTTCGGGTTCGACGTGGTGGCCCCGCGGCTGCCCGACTGGCCCGTCCCGGACGGGCACACGGAGGCGACCTGGCTGCGGCACCTGGTGGCCGAGGGCGCGCTGCGCCGCTACGGACCGCCCGGCCGCGAGCGGATCTCCGGCGCGTACGCGCAGATCGCCAAGGAGCTGGACGTCATCGAGGAGCTGAACTTCCCCGGCTACTTCCTGATCGTCCACGACATCGTGGAGTTCTGCCGGCGCGAGGGCATCCTGTGCCAGGGGCGCGGGTCGGCGGCCAACTCGGCGGTCTGCTACGCGCTCGGCATCACCGGGGTCGACGCCGTCCGGCACGGCCTGCTGTTCGAGCGGTTCCTGTCGCCCGGACGGGACGGTCCGCCCGACATCGACCTGGACATCGAGCACCGGCGCCGCGAGGAGGCCATCCAGTACGTCTACCGCAAGTACGGGCGCGAGTGCACGGCGCAGGTCGCGAACGTCATCAGCTACCGGCCGCGCATGGCCGTCCGGGACGCGGCGCGCGCGCTCGGCTTCTCCCCCGGCCAGCAGGACGCGTGGTCCAAGGGCATCGACCCGCGCGACCCCGTCGGAACCGAGGCCGACATCCCCGCGCCCGTGACCGAGCTGGCGAACCGGATGCTGACGCTCCCCCGCCACCTCGGGATCCACTCCGGCGGCATGGTGATCGCCGACCGCCCGGTCGGCGAGATCTGCCCGATCGAATGGGCCGCGATGGCGGACCGCAGCGTCCTGCAATGGGACAAGGACGACTGCGCGGCGGCGGGGCTGGTGAAGTTCGACCTGCTCGGCCTCGGGATGCTCGCCGCCCTGCACGACTGCTTCGACCTGGTGGACGAGCACCACGGCCGGCGCCACGACCTCCAGTCGATCCCGCCGGACGACCACCGGGTGTACGAGATGCTGGGCGACGCCGACACGGTCGGGGTGTTCCAGGTGGAGTCGCGGGCGCAGATGGCCACGCTCCCGCGCCTCAAGCCCCGCGAGTTCTACGACCTGGTGGTGGAGGTGGCGCTGATCCGCCCCGGGCCCATCCAGGGCGGCTCCGTCCACCCGTACCTGCGCCGCAGGAAGGGGCTGGAGCCCGCCGCCTGCCCGCACCCGCTGATGGAGCCCGCCCTGTCCCGGACGCTGGGCGTGCCGCTCTTCCAGGAGCAGATGATGCAGCTCGCCGTGGACTGCGCGGGCTTCACCCCGGCCGAGTCCGACCAGCTGCGGCAGGCGATGGGCGCCAAACGCGCGCCCGAGCGCGTGGAACGGCTCCGGCGCCGCCTCCTGGACGGGATGGCCGAGCGCGGCATCCCCGCCGACATCGCCGAGAGCGTGTACGAGAAGATCCTGGGATTCACCGGGTTCGGGTTCCCGGAGTCGCACGCCCAGAGCTTCGCCCACCTGGTGTACGCGAGCGCCTGGTTGAAGCGGCACTTCCCGGCCGCGTTCACGGCGGCGCTCGTCCGCAACCAGCCGATGGGGTTCTACAGCCCGCAGAGCCTTCTGGCGGACGCCCGGCGGCACGGGGTCGTCGTCCGGGGCGTGGACATCAACGCCAGCGACGTGTACCCGACGCTGGAGGAGCCCATCGAGGTCGACAGCGACCATCCGCATGCGCCGTCCGAGCCGCAGCCCGCCCTCCGGGTGGGCCTGGACGGGATCCGCAACCTCGGCACCGAGACGGCGGAGGCGGTCGCGGCGGGCCGTCCCTACAGCGGCATGGAGGACCTGGCGCGGCGGGTGCCGCTGTCGGCGGGGGCGTTCGAGGCGCTCGCGACGGCGGGCGCGTTCGACTGCTTCGGCCTGGCGCGGCGCGAGGCGCTGTGGGCGGCGGGCGCGCTGGCCGGTTCGGGCCCCGGGCGGCTGGAGGGCGTCACGCCGGGCGCCACCGCCCCCGCCCTGCCCGCCATGACACCGATCGAGGAGACCCTCGCCGACCTGTGGGCGACCGGCGTCTCCCACATCCATCCGGTCGCGCACGTCCGGGCGGCGCTGGACGAGTTGGGCGCCCTGTCGTCCGCGCGGCTCGCGGGCACCCCGGGCGAGACCAACGTCGTCGTGGCCGGGCTCGTCACCCACCGGCAGCGCCCGCCGACCGCGGGCGGCATCGTGTTCATGACGCTGGAGGACGAGACCGGCATCATCAACGTGGTGTGCCCGCCGCAGGTGTTCCAGCGGCACCGCGCGCTCGCCGTCGACTCCCAGGCCCTGCTGGTCAGCGGGCGGCTGGAGCGCGCCGACGGCGTCTCCAACGTCCGCGCGACGCGGCTGCGGCGGCTGCCCGTCCCCGGGAAGGTGCGCGCCCGCAACTTCCACTGAGGCGAGGCCGGCCAGGGCCCGGCGCCTCCCGTCAGCCGGAGTACTGGCCGCCCAGCGGGACCGTCCGGCCGCCCATCAGCTCGGTGACGGTCACGAACGTGTAGCCCTGGCCCGCGAGCCGCTTCAGGACGTCGGGCATCGCGTCCGCCGTCGGCTTGTGGCCGTCGTGCAGCAGGATGACCGCGCCGGGCCTGGCCTGCCGGACGACGCGGTCGGCCACGGCCTTGGCTTCGCGTTCGCGCCAGTCTTGCGAGTCGACGTTCCAGAGCACCTGCACCAGGTCGAGCGACTTGGCGACGCCCGCGACCGTGCTGTTCGTGGCGCCGTACGGCGGCCGCAGGAGCGTGGGGCACCAGCCGAGGGCGCCGCGCAGCACGTCCTGCGTCCGCTGGACGTCGGAGTTGATCTGCATGGTCGGCAGCCGGGTGAGGTCGCGGTGGCTCTGGGTGTGGTTGCCGATCTCATGGCCCGCGGTGGCCGCCTGGCGCAGCAGCCCGGGATCGGCGGCGGCGTTGTCGCCGACGACGAAGAACGTGGCGCGGGCGCGGTGGACGGCGAAGGCCCGCAGCATCTCCCGGGTGTAGGCGCTCGGCCCGTCGTCGAACGTGAGCGCGACGCACTTGGCGCGCGCGCAGTCGACCCGCGGGGGGCTGGGCCGGGACGCGGGGTCGCCCGACATCAGCGCGGGATGCGGCCGGACGGTCAGCGCCGCGTCGCGCGCGCGCCGCCCGAACGCCGACAGCATCGGGTCGTGGGCGGCCCGGTCGACCGCGACCGCGACCCGGCCCGCCGAGCCGGGCGCGACGGTGTAGTCGCTGAACTCCGCGACCAGGTCGCCGGCCTCGTTGAAGGCCAGCGAGGGGAAGGTCTGCGCGTCGGCCCGCACCTGCGCCGGGTTGGCGCGCGAGCCGAGCCGGTCGCGGACGTGCTCGGCCAGCGCGCCCAGCCCGTCCCGGCCGTTGACCAGATCGGCCGAGGCGTGCACGGCGCGGGTCGCGACGTCGTACCAGAACGTCTGCCGCGACTCGCCGCCGGACGAGCCGAGGAACTGCCACGTCACCAGCCGAACGCCCACCACCTGGTCGGACGCCGCGGTCAGCGACCACTGCACGTTCAGCTCCGGCGTGCCCCCGCCCGGCAGCGGCGCGGAGTCGGCGGTGTCGGCGGCGAAGTGGCGGATGGCCTCGCCGACCGCCGCCGCGAGCCTGCGGGTCAGCGGGTCGGCGCCCGGGATCCGCGGGTACGCGGCGTACAGGCGGCGGGTCGCGTCCTGCTCGACGCGCGTCACCGCGGTCGTGCCGGGCACCGCGGCCGGGTCGACGGTGTGGACGGTCGTGCCGTCGGCCGTGGGCCGCGACCTGTGCTCGGCATGGACGGCGCAGCCCGCCGGCGGCAGTACCGCGGCCAGCGCGGCCGTCGCGGCGGCCACGCCCCGGGTCCACGGGTTCATCGACGAATTCCCCCACCGAGCCACACTGGTTCGATCTTGAGATGATCCGACTGGTTGGCCAGCGTATGCCCGCCTGGGCCACGATTCGCCGTCGCTGGGACGGGCGGCCGGAGTTTTAACCCGGGCCGGTGGGGACTTGGCCAATCGTTGACCTTTTGGGTGGGACTGGCCGTGGCACCCGTCCTCTGACATGGTGTGGGCGGAGGGGTCGCGTGCCGCCGCGGGGGCGGCCGCCAAGACGCGGCTTCATGGGGGGCGAAAGGATCGCCGATGCAGAGCCCGCATTCCCGTCCGGGGCCCGCGGCGTCCCTGGGTGAGCTGCGCCCGGACGACCCCACGCGCGTCGGCCGGTACGGCATCGAGGCCAAGATCGGCGAGGGCGGGATGGGCGCGGTCTACCTCGGCCGCGACCCGGATGGGCGGCCCGTCGCGGTGAAGGTCGTCCGCTCGGAGCTGGCGGGCGACCGCACGTTCCTCGCCCGCTTCCACGACGAGGCCGCCAACGCCGAGCGCGTCGCCTCGTTCTGCACCGCGCAGGTCCTCGAACACGGCAGCGACCTGGGCCTGGCCTACATGGTCACCGAGTACATCGACGGCCCGTCCCTGCTCCAGCACGTCTCCGAGAACGGCGCGCTGTCGCCCGGGATGCTGCACGGCGTCGCGGTCGGGGTGGCCGCCGCGCTGGTCGCCATCCACAGCGCGGGCCTGGTGCACCGCGACCTCAAGCCCAGCAACGTGCTGCTGTCCATCTCCGGCCCGCGCGTGATCGACTTCGGGATCGCCCGCGCGCTGGACATGGCGAGCGCGCACACCCGCACCGGCCAGGTCGTCGGCACGCCCGGCTGGATCGCGCCGGAGCAGATCACGACGCAGCAGGTCACCCCCGCCGTGGACCTGTTCGCCTGGGGCTGCCTGGTGGCCTTCGCCGCCAACGGGCGCAACCCGTTCGGGCAGGGCTCGTTCCAGATCATGGCGGCGCGCGCCGTGCACGCCGAGCCCGAGCTGGGCGAGCTGCCCGCCCCGCTCGCCGGGCTCGTCCGGTCCTGTCTGGTCAAGGACCCCCAGCTGCGGCCCACGGCCCGGGACCTGCTGCTCGCCCTGGTCGGCGGCGCGGGCGAGGCCGCCGTCAACACCACGCTCGGCGAGTCGTGGGCGCCCCC
>NZ_SMKU01000161.1 GCF_004349215.1 Actinomadura rubrisoli
GGCGGCGGGGGGTGATCAAGGTTTATGTCGGGCTCGGGGACGGTGAGGTCGTGCTCGCGGTGTGGGACGGGAGCGCAGCGCGGCCGGTGGCGCGGCACGTCGACTTGTCGCTGGAGACCTTGGATCTGCGTGAGGAGCACTTCGACGACAACGGTGGGCGGGGGCTGTCCATCGTGGAGAAGCTGAGCGCGCGGCGCTGGGTGGATGCCACCTGGCCGGCGGGCAAGTGGGTGTGCGCGGCCATCAAGTGGGGTGTCGGGGCGTGAGGCGCTGCTTGCTGTGGTGGCGGACGCGCAGAGGGCGGGCGACGGCGGTCCGGAGTCTGGACGCGCTTGTTGGGGCGCTAGAGCCGAAAGGGTGGCGGTTCATCCGGCTCTACCGGATGGCGGGATTCACGGTGCCCCTGCTTTGGGTCTATGCCCGTGGAGTCGAGGACGTGGGGGTCGTGCTGAGCGTGCGAGCCGTTCCCGGGGGGACGTGGGCCTACTGCGAAGGCCGGCGATATCTGCATCCCTGCGGGGACGTGGGGGCGGCGGCCGAACACGTGGATCGGCTTTTGAAGCACCGGTTGTTTCCGGGGACGTTCGCTAGTCCCAGCGGTGGGAGCGTTGGCGCTTGACGGCGGAGCGGCGCTTCTTGTTCTCCAGGCGGCGTTCGTTGAGGCCGCGGGGGATCTTCTTGGGGATGCGCTTCTTGGGTGGCGGGGCGGTGGCCTCGGCTAGGAGCGCGGCCAAGCGCGCGCGGGCGGCGTCGCGGTTGCGGAGTTGGGAGCGGTACTCCTCGGCGCGGATGGTCAGGACGCCGCGGACGAGGCGTCCCGACAGGCGTTCCAGGGCGTGCGACTTGAAGGGCTCGGGGAGCGAGGGGGAGGCGGCGACGTCGAAGGACAGTTCGGCGGCGGTCGCGCTGGTGTTGACGTGCTGTCCGCCCGGGCCCGAGGAGCGGGAGAAGCGCCAGTTGAGCTCGGTCTCCGGGATGGAGATCGAGCCGCGCACGTGGATCTGGTCGGACATGCCCTTGATTATCCCCGTCCGGCGCTGAGCATGTCGTCGGCTTTACGTGCCGGGGGTGGTGGACGATGCAAGTGGTTACTTACACTGGTCGGCATGACCGATGGACTGTTCCAGGACGACGACCTCATCCGCGTCATCACGCGCGAGGGTGCCCTCATCGCGGCGGGCGGGGCCGCGTCCCTGCTCCAGACCGCGCATCCCAAGGTCGCCCAGGGCGTCTACGACCACAGCTACACGGCGGAGGACCCGCTGCGGCGCCTGCGCAACACCATGGGGTGGCTCTACGCGGTGCAGTTCGGGACGCGGGAGGAGGCCGAGACCTTCAGCGCCCTCGTCCGGAAGGGGCACGACAAGGTCACCGGGCCCGGGTACGAGGCGAACGATCCCGAGCTTCAGGTGTGGGTCGCGGCCACGCTGTTCGCGGTGGGGGCGCAGTTCTACCAGCTGCTGTTCCGGCGGACGCTCGACGAGGCGGAGCTGGAGGAGTTCTACCAGCAGGCGAAGATCTACGCGACGATCCTCGGGTGCCCGGAGGAGCGGATGCCGCGGGACTATCCGCTGTTCCGGGAGTACTACGCGGGCATGATCCAGAGCCTGGAGATCACGGACGCGTCGCGGGCCATCGCGGAGCAGGTGCTGCATCCGCGGCTGCCGGGAGGTCGCGCGGCGGCGCCCGGGCTGATGGCGATCCGGCTGATCACGGCCGGGCTGATGCCGGCGCCCATCCGCGAGCAGTACGGGTGGCGGTGGGACGCGGCGCGGGAGCGGCGGTTCCGGCTGCTCGTCGGGGCGCTGGCGGTGGTGTATCCGCGGCTCCCGCTGCGGGTGCGGACCCTGCCGCGCGAGTACTACATGTTCACGACCCGCAAGATGCTGGCCAAGGTGCGCAAGCGCCGCCTGGCCGTTCCGGCGTGAAGCGGCCGCGTGCCCCCGAGGGGATACGCGGCCGCTCACGAGGTCCTCCCCGGCCCGGGAAAGACCCCCTGCACCGGAGGCGCCGCCCAGCCGCCCGCTCCCCCCAGAGCATGGCGGACGGCCGCCCCCGGTCAGACAGAGGCGCTCTTGATGATCTTGTCGGCGGCCTTCTTCGCCTGGTTGGACGGGATGGCGAAGCCGACGCCGATGTTGCCCGAGCCGCCCGAGGTGGCGATGGCGGTGTTGACGCCGATGACCTGGCCCGCCGCGTTGACCAGGGCGCCTCCGGAGTTGCCCGGGTTGATGGCGGCATCGGTCTGGATGGCGTTCTTGATGACCGTCTGCTGCTGCTGGGACAGCTGCTCGCGCAGGCCGGGCGGGAGCTGCTGGTCGCCGCCCGAGTCGCCCTCCTTGATCTCGCGGCCCAGCGCGCTGACGATGCCCGAGGTCACCGAGCCGTCCAGGCCCAGCGGGCTGCCCACGGCGAGGACCTGGTCGCCCACGGCCAGGGCGCCGCTGTTGCCGAGCGTGGCGGGCTTGAGGCCGGTCACCCCCTCCGCCTTGATCACGGCGATGTCGTTCGCGGTGTCGGCGCCGAGCACCCGTGCCGGCGCCGTCCTGCCGTCGCTGAGCTTCACCGAGATCTGGTCGGCGCCGGAGACCACGTGCGCGTTCGTCATGATCAGGCCGTCCGAGCGCAGGACGACGCCCGAGCCGCCGCCGGTGCCCTGCCGCTGCCGGGTCTGGATCGACACCACGCTCGGCTGGACGGCCGCGGCGACCTGGGCGGTCGCGCCCTTGGCCGAGGCGCCGGAGACGGCCGTCGGGCTGGAGTAGACGGTGTTGTCACTGGCCAGGGCCATCGCCACGGACGCTCCCACGCCACCGGCCCCGACCGCCAACGCCAGGGCGGCGCCCGCGGCGACGATCTTCCGCCGCGCCGTCCACATCCGGCCCGAGCGGAACGGGCCCGGAGCGCCCGCGGACGGCATGGGCGGGCCAGGTGGCATGGGCGGGCCGGGCGGCATGGGCGGGCCGAACATTCCGTCCGGGTTCGTCTGGCCTGTCGGGTTGTTCGCCCACGGCTGGCCAGGCGGCGGGACGAAATCCGGTCGCTGTGGCTCGTACGGTCGCGGTTGCCAGGGCTGCTGTGGCTCGGAACGGTCGGCGCTCATGTGATCCCCTTATCGTCTTCCTCACCCATGAGCTTGCGTCCCGGGCCTGCATCCCGCCTGGACCGAACCTGAAAGTGTGCTGAACGCCCGTCCGGCATGAAAAACCGTGGCCGAGGGGGCGTGCGCCCCCCTCGGCCACGGTGCCGGGAAAGTTGGCCAGGGCGCACACCCCCGGCCCCCGTCGGGGTCAGGCGGCGCCCTGTGCCTCACATACAAGCCCACGGACCTGAACGGATCCTGGAGGCGTCCAGGGAGTTCACTCGGTGTCGAGGGGCAGGACGACCCGGAACACGGCGCCCTCGCCGGGCGTGGAGTCGGCCTCGACCAGGCCGTCGTGCGCGGCGACCAGGGCGGCGACGATCGCGAGGCCGAGGCCGGTGCCGCCGTCCTCGCGGGAGCGGGACTCGTCGGCGCGGTAGAAGCGCTCGAAGACGCGTTCCGCCTGCTCAGGGGAGAGGCCGGGGCCCTCGTCGGCGACCTCGGCGACCGCGGCCGGGGCGCCTCGGAGCGTGCCGGGGGACAGCCGGACCTCGACCGGCGTCCCGCCCGGGGTGTGCGCGATCGCGTTGCTCAGCAGGTTGCCGAACACCTGCCGCAGGCGCGGCTCGTCCCCCCGCACCTGGTACGCCGTCCCGCCTTCGACGGACAGGTCGATCTCACGGTCCGGTGCGAGGACCCTGGCCTCCTGGACGGAGTCGGCGGCGACGGCGAGCAGGTCCACGGGCCGCCGCTCGATCGGGCGCTGCCGGTCGAGCCGGGCGAGCAGCAGGAGGTCCTCGACCAGCAGGCCCATCCGGGACGCGGTCTCCTCGATGCGGCCGAGCAGCCGTCCGCTCTCCTCGGGGGTGCGGGCGGCGCCCTGCCGGTAGTACTCGGCGAAGCCGCGGATGGCGGTCAGCGGCGTGCGCAACTCGTGGCTCGCGTCGGCGACGAACCGGCGCATGCGCTCCTCCGAGCGCAGCGCCGTCTCCTCCGACCGGCGGGCCGCGGCCTCCGACTCGGCGCGGGCGCCGAACGCCGCCTCGATCTGCGCGAGCATGGCGTTCAGGGAGCGGCCGAGCCGTCCGACCTCGGTCGCCGGATCGCCCTCGGGCACGCGGCGAGACAGGTCCCCGGCGGCGATCGCCCCGGCGGTCGTCTCGATGGCCGACAGCGGGCGCAGGCTCGCCCGGACGACCCACACGCCGAGGACGACCAGGACCGCGAGGACCAGCAGGCCCACGATCACGTCGATGGCGATGAGCCGCCCGACGGTGCGGTCGATCTCGTCCAAGCTGAGAGCGAGCAGGAGGACGCCGCCGCCCGGGATCGGCTCGGCGAACACGCGCCAGGACGTGCCGGACCCGCCGCTGCCCGACACCGTGAACGGCCGGTTCAGCCGGTTGTTCAGGTTCGCCGGGAGCCGGGGGGAGCCGGGCACGAGCTGCGGGGCGTCCTGGTTGATCGGACGGCCCGAACCGTCGCGGATCTGCAGGTACATGTCGCTCGGGTAGCGCACGCTGATCCGGGGCTGGTCCAGTTGCGGGATCACCGCCAGCACCGTCCGGTGCACCGAGGCGCGCAGCTGGTCGTCGGCGCGTCCGACCAGGTACGACCGCAGCACCGAGACCCCGGCGGCGCCCATCAGCGCCATCCCGAGGGTGACCAGGACGAGCATGGCGGCCACCAGCTTGACCCGCAGCGGCACCCGGCTCCACGGGGGCGCGGACCGCCAGGCCGCGGCCATCAGCCCGATGCCGGGGGCTCGCGCAGGACGTAGCCGACGCCGCGCAGCGTGTGGATGAGCCGCGGCTCGGCGTTGTCGACCTTGCGGCGCAGCGCGGACACGTACGACTCGACGATCCCCGCGTCGCCCCGGAAGTCGTAGTTCCACACGTGGTCGAGGATCTGGGCCTTGGACAGCACCCGTCCCGCGTTGGCCATGAAGTAGCGCAGCAGCTTGAACTCGGTCGGCGACAGCTGGATCGCCTTGCCGTTCCGCCACACCTCGTGGCTGTCCTCGTCCAACTCGATGTCCGCGAACACCATCCGCGGCGGCGGCTCGGACACCCCGCCCTGGAACCGCCGCAGGACGGCCCGGATGCGGGCGATGACCTCCTCCAGGCTGAACGGCTTGGTGACGTAGTCGTCGCCGCCGATCGTCAGCCCCTTGATGCGGTCCTGCACCGCGTCCCGCGCCGTCAGGAACAGCACCGGCGTGTGGTCGCCGCCGGACCGCAGGCGCCGCGCGACGTCGAACCCGTCGATGTCGGGCAGCATCACGTCCAGGACGATCAGGTCGGGCCGGTGCCGCCGCGCGGCCCGCACGGCGTCGGCGCCGTTGGTGGCGGTGAGCACCTCGAAGCCGGTGAAGCGCAGGCTCCCGGCGAGCAACTCCAGGATGTTCGGCTCGTCCTCGACGACGAGCAGCGTCGCCTCGGCGGTCCTGCCGACGTGCGGCGTCCGTTCAGCCAATGACACGGTCCCCTCCCCCATCATCAGAAGAGATTCCCATCCGAACCTGGAAGCATCCTGAACGCACGCCGAGAATCGGCCGAGCGCCGCGTCAGAGGCCGGTGCCCGGGGGCAGGTCAGCGGCCGAGGGCGCGGATGGCGCGCATCGCCTCGCGGCGCGTGTCACCGGAGAGGACGTCGATGTAGACGTCGCCGTTCAGGTGGCCGCACTCGTGCTGGAGGCAGCGGGCGAAGTAGCCGGTGCCCTCCACGCGGACGGGCCTGCCCTTGACGTCCACGCCCTCGACGACGGCGCGGGCGCGGCGCGGGGTCGGGAAGTTCAGGCCCGGGACGGACAGGCAGCCCTCGGGCGCGACCAGCAGTTCGCCGTCGGCGGCCACCAGCACCGGGTTGATCACGTGTCCGACGTGCCTGCGGTCCTGGTCGTCATTGCAGTCGTACACGAACGCCCGCAGGCCGACGCCGACCTGGTTGGCGGCCACGCCGGCGCCGTCCTCGTCGTACATGGTGGCGAACATGTCGTCGATCAGGCGTTCCAGCGAGGCGTCGAAGGTCCGCACCGGGTCGCACCCGGTGCGCAGGACGGGGTCGCCGAGGAGCCTGATCGGGCGGGAGGTCCCGCGCCGCTCGCCCCTGCGCTCGTCGCGCGCAGCCGTCTTCTTGCTCACCCCGAAATCCTAGTCCAGCGCCCGCCGCAGTGACCTCGGCGTCAGGCGTTCTAGCGCCAGACGCCGAGGTCGCTGCAATGAGCTGCGATGGTAGTTGCCGCAAGCGTCAACGACCTCGGCGTTGCGATCGCGTGCGAAGCCAGGTTCGAGCGAAGCGAGAACCTGATCGCGCAGCGAGCCGCTAGGCGAGCCGGAGCGATGCAGCGATCGCCGCAGTGCCCGCCGAAGGAAGGCGCGCTAGCGCCTGACGCCAAGGGCACTGCAATAAATTCAGCGTGGGATCGGACCGGTGGACGGGCCGCTGGACGGGCCGAGCCCGGTGCTCGGGCTGGCGGGGCCGGATTGCGCGGACGGGCTCGACGTGCTGGGTCCGTCGTCGGAGTCGTCCACCGGAACCGGACGTGGGGCCTTGGCCTGCGGCGGGACCGCGGGCGACGGGGAGTCGGGCGCGCTCGGCTCCGGCTCGGGCTTCTTGATGGACGGGGCGCTCGGTGGCGCGGATGCGGCCGGGGTCGGCTTGGCGACCGCCGGGACGGGCTTGGCGCCGGTCGCGGTGGACGAGGAGGCCGGGGCGGGCTGCGCCGGCGGGGGCTGCTTGCGCGGCGGGGCCTGCCGGACGGCGTCCTCGACCATCTTCTCCAGCGGGCCCGCCTCGTTCTCGGCGGTCAGCAGCCGGTGCAGGGTCTCACTGATCTCGGTGAGGCGCTGCAGTGCCTGGGTGTGGTTCTTGGTGAGCGAGGTCAGCCGCTGCGTCGCGCCCTCGTTGATCACGCTGGCGCGGCGCTCGGACGCGGTGAGGGTGCGCTCGGCCTCCAGCCGGGCGCCGGTCACCGTCTGCTCGGCCTCCTGCTTGGCGGCCGACAGGACGCTGTCGGACTCCTTCTTGGCCGAGGCGAGCACGTGCTCGGCCTTCTCCTGGGCCTGGGCGAGGTTCTTGTCGGCGTGGCCCCGGGCGTCGTCCACGATCCGCTTGGACTCCTGCTCGGCGTCCTTGCGGATCTCGGCGCCCTTGGCCTCGGCCTCGGCGAGCTTGTCGCGGGCCTCGTCCTCGGCGAGGTTGATGATCTGGCGGAGCCGGTCGCTCAGGTCGTCGCCGGTGGGCTTGCGCGCCTCCCGGACCTCGGCCATCTCGCGGCGGATGCGCTCGGCGTCGTCCTGGGCCCGGGCGAGCCGCGCCTCAAGCTCGCGGTGCTTCTGCTGGGCGCGGGCGATGTAATCGTCGACCTGGCGGCGGTTGTAGCCGCGCATGACGATCTCGAAGGACTCTTCTTGGAGGAGGTTCGGCAGGATTTCGGCTTCGTTGCTCATGATGCCTTGGGGGGTCGTTGGCGGGGGTCATCACCCCGTCAGGGTCGGTTGTGATCCTCACGCGCCTGTGAGCGGGCCCACATTAGAAACGTCAGGTTCGACTCTTGTCCGGTCCACCCCATTCGCGCAACCGGAACGCTCTTCTCGCTGCCGTTTCTTAACCTGGGTAGGTCCGACAAACTATCCAATTTGCGGAGAATTCGCGCTCAGCTGAGCGTCGTGTCGTCGGATCGAGGTGTGCCGGCGTGCGGACGGAGGGTAGCGGATCGGACCACCCGCCCGCCGGAGACGCGCCGGGCGGGTTCTAGGCTCGGTCGCATGAGCTACGTGGGTTCGTTGGGTGAGGTCCGGCCGGAGATCCATCCCGAGGCGTGGATCGCGCCGGGCGCGGTCGTCGTCGGCCGGGTGAGGGTGGGGCGCGCGTCCAGCGTCTGGTACGGCTCGGTGCTGCGCGGCGAGGACGAGGACATCGTGGTCGGTGACGAGTGCAACATCCAGGATCTCGGCTGCCTGCACTCCGACCCGGGGATGCCCGCCGTCCTGGAGGACCGCGTCAGCCTCGGCCACAAGGCGATGGTGCACGGCGCTCATGTGGAGACGGGCTCGCTGATCGGGATCGGCGCGATCGTCCTGAACGGTGCGCGCATCGGCTCGGGGACTCTGATCGCGGCGGGCGCGCTGGTGCCGCCGGGGAAGAAGATCCCGTCCGGGGTCCTCGTGGCCGGGACGCCGGGGAAGGTCGTCCGGGAGCTCCGGGACGACGATCGCCTGGTGCTGGAGCACACGCCGACGGTGTACATGGCGAAGGCGCGCCAGCACCGCGACGCCGTCTGGGACTGAGCGGGACCGTGCTCGGCTCAGACGATTGATAGTCCTCTGACCTGCGAGGACGGGTCTTCGGCGGCGGTGAGGGGAGCCCAGGGGGCCCTCGTCTGACTACCATGACCAACGTGGTGTGGGGACCGGGCTATGGCAGTGCTCAGCCGCCCAGCCCCCAGATGGGGCAGGATCCGTTCGCGGAGGCGGAGCGCGACACGAGGGCGATGGTGGCCGCCGCATGGTGGCCGTCGGCGCCTCCACAGCAGCGCCAGCACGCCATCGGCGGACGCATGCTCGTGCTGCCCGACGGAACGTGGTGGCTGTTCGGCGCGTGGGCCCGCTGGTATCGGCTGCACCCGTCCGACGGGCAGTGGTACCTGTGCCCGCCGCCCCGCACGCCCGCCGTCCGGATAGCCGCCCGGCCCGCGCAGAACGCGGGGCAGGTGCCCGCGTTGCCGCCGCACGTCGTCCCCGCGGGTCCCGACTTCTCGTTCGACCCGCCCTCCGGGCTTCCGTTCGTCGGGCATGGTTTCGCCACCGACCTGACCGCGCAGGTCCGCGCGACCGTGGAGTCCGCCGCCGCGCTGCCCGCGCCGGAGTACCCGCACTGGTGGTCGCAGTTCACGCAGGAGACGCCGTCCACCGTGGCGGTCGCCTGGGGCGTGATGCTGTGGTGCGCGTCCGCGCCGGCGTTCGACGCGCGGCTCGACGCGCAGATGCTCGACCTCTGGAAGCCGTACCGCGCCAAGCCCCTCCCGGACGTGGACGGCCCGCGCTGGCTCACGCCGCCCGCGCTGGAGACGCTCGTCGGGCTCTACTCGGAGCGCCTGCGCGCCAGCAGGGTGGACGCGGCGGTGGTCGTGCTCCGGACGATGTGGGCCGTCGCCAGCGCCCTTCGCGACGACCCCCGGTTCCAGATCCGGGCGGACGCGCTTCTCGCCATCCTCGGCAGCACGCTCAGCAACCCGACCGTCGACTATGGGGCGCTGCCCTACGGCGACCAGGCACTCGTCCAGCAGTGGCTGACGCGCTGCCCGCCCAACCTGGTGCCCGCGCTGCGGAACGAGAGCTCGCCCGGCGACAACTTCCGGCACGCGTTCTACACGCTGAGCGAGGCCATCGCCGACCTGTCCGGCGACCCCGCCGACCCCGCCTACGTCGAGCCGCGCCTGGTGGCCGCCGCGCTGCTCGCCGCCGATCTGGACGTGGTCCGCAAGGACATGGCGGGCTCGATCGTCCCCTGGCTGGATCCGGAGATCCGCTACACGGTGCAGGCGGTGTCCGAGCAGAAGGGCCATCCGCTGCGTCGGCTGTGGCCGATCGACATGCGCCTGCCGGAGCCCCTGCGGTCGGCCGCCGGATCGGGACCGGGAGCCGAGACGCTCCTCGCCGCGATGTACGAGGTGGACCTGGCCTGGTGCCGCCTCGGAGGCATGCCCGCGCGCCCCCGCGGCTTCCCCGTCCCGACCGCGATCATCGCCGGGATCATCGGACGCAACCGCGCGCGCGCCACGGCCGCCACCCCGACGCACACGCCACCGCCGAATCCGGCTCCCCCTCAGGCGTCCCCGTTCGGGATGCAGAGCCAGCCCGGTCTCGCGCCCGGTGCGTTCCCGCAGCCCCAGGGGATGTCCGCCGAACCCGACCGGCCGTTCGTCCAGCCGCCTGCCCAGCCCGGCTGGGAGAACGCGCCAGGACCGGCGGGGCAGATGCACAACCAGATGCCCGGCCAGATGCCGCACGCCGGGCAGCAGGCCGCGTTCGCGCCTCCGGACCCGGCGCTGGGCGGTCAGGTGCCCGCCGAGGAGGACAAGGACGAGGGGAACGTCGCGCCGCCGTACACGGAGCTGGGCTTCCAGCGCCCCGGCGCCGCGCCCCCCATGCCGAACGCCGTCCCGAACCCGATGGCGAACGCGGTTCCCAACCCGATGCACAGCCCGCAGGGCCCGCCCGGTCCGATGCCGGATCAGGGGGCCGCTGCTCAGCAGGGCGCTGCAGCCGCGTTCGGTATGCCCGCTGCGCAACCCCCGTCCCCCTACGGGACGCCTGAGCAGAGCCCGTCCCCGTACGGCGTGCCGGACCAGCCGCAGCCATCCTATCCGGCGCCTGATCAGGGCCCGCAGAACCCTTACGCGGCTCCCGGCCAGGCGCAGCCGTCTTACAACCCGCCGGAGCCGCAGCCGGGCGGCCTCTCTCCGGAGGAGGAGAAGCAGGACGACGTCTTCGCGCCGCCTTACACCCAGCTCGGCTATCAGCGGCCGGGCGCCGGCCCTCCCGCGCAAGGGCTCCCGCCGGGGGCCGGGGTGCCCGGTGCTCCCGGTCCGCAGGCCATGCCCGGCGGCCCACCGCCCGCCGACCCCAACCAGCAGCCGCTGCAACAGCCGCAACCGCAGCAACAGCCGCCGCCGCAACCTCACCAGGCGCCTGCCGCGTTCGACCCCTACGCCACCCGCGTGGAAGACCCGGCGGGTGCCCCGCAGGGCGCCGCGATGATGCAGCCCGGCCAGCCCGTTCCACCGGCGCCGCAGGGCGGTCCGCCCGGTACCCGCGTGCTGGGGCCGGACGACCTGGGCGGCGACGCCGCGTCCGGTGGTCCCCCGGGGCCGGGGACGCAGGTCATGTCCGAGACGATGGTCGGCGGCTTCGACTTCCTGGACGACACCCCGTCGCCGGAGCGGCCCGTCCACGAGATCCCGCCGCCGGAGGACCGCAGCCAGCGGCAGACCCTGGAGCGGTTCGGCATCGGCTTCGTCTCCGGCGAGCACGACGCGGGCGCGCTGCTGGACGAGCTGCACGCGCAGGTCGTGGAGTGGAACGCACCGGCGGGGGCGGGCGCCGAGGAGACCCGGGTGGACGGGGCGCCGAGCTCGATCCGCGCCGGGGTGCCCGGCGTGCTGCTGGTCGGGGACCCGCACTCGGGGCAGCGCCGCCTGGCCCGGATGATCGCCCTGACGCTCGCGGACGCGGGGCTGGGCGACGGCGCGATCCGCGCGCACGACGCCGAGGACGTCCGGGACGCGCCGGCCGAGCGGATGTCGCAGGTGCTGGCGCAGCCCGGCCCGGCGATCCTGTTCGAGCGGCTGGACGTGGCGGTCACCGGCGCGCTCGACCCGGTGGCGGTCACCGGGGCCGTGCGGCGGGCGCGCCGCGACCCGGTCAACACGACCCCGCTGATCGCGACGTGCGAGCCCCGGGCGTACAAGCGGCTTCTGCAGGACCATCCGAAGCTCGTCCAGGTGTTCCGCGTCCACCGGATGCCCGACCTGACCGATCTCGACAACCGGATGACGCTGCTGCACCTGCTGGCGGACGAGCGGCGCGTCACGATCGGCGCCGCGGCGCTGGAGTTCGTCCGCGCGGACCTGGAGCGGCTGCGGGGGCCCGGCGACCTGGTCAACGCGCGCCTGGTCGAGACCTACCTCGACCAGGCGTGCCAGCGGCATCTGGAGCGCGCCGGCGCGTCCCGCGACCGGCTCGTGCTGACCCCGGACGACCTGTCGGGCGTCGCCGAGGGCATCGAGCCGGCGCTGCGCCCGCCGGGCGACATCGACGGCTACCTGCGGCAGCTCGACCAGCTCATGGGGCTGGAGGAGGTGAAGGCGACCGTCCGGGAGCTGGCGGAGGAGGCCGGGCTCGCGGCGGACCGCGCGCGGTACGGGGTGGCCGCGGACGAGGGCCGGCACCTGATCTTCACGGGGCCGCCCGGCACGGGCAAGACGACCGTGGCCGGGCTGATCGGCGGCATCTACGCGGCGCTCGGGCTGCTGGAGTCGGGGCACGTGGTGGCGTGCCGCCCGGTGCACCTGGCCGGGCGCGACCAGGTCGACACCGAGAGCCGGGTCGCGAGCATGGTCGACCAGGCGCTCGGCGGCGTGCTGCTGATCCAGGAGGCGTACCGGCTCGACCGGAGCCCGGACGTGGTGCGCGAGCTGCTGCGCAGCATGCACGAGCGCGGCGCCCGCTTCATGGTGATCTGTTCGAGCGTGGGGCCCGAGATGGAGGGCTTTCTGGCGGGCAATCCCGCGTTCCGGCGCGAGTTCGGCCGCGTCGTGGAGTTCGCCGGGATGAGCGAACGCGATATGGTCCAGCTCTTCCAGGGCTACGCCGAGCGCGATCTCTACATGCTGGACGAGGAACTGCGCGTCGAGTTGCTGGCCCGCTTCGGGAGGATGCGCGAGGACCCGCGGTTCGCCTACGCCCGGACCGTCCGGGCCCTGTTCGAGCAGACGGTGGCGCGGCAGGCCGCGCGGCTGGCGGGCGTCGACGTCAACGCGGCCACCGTGGCCCGGCTGACGGACCGCGACCTGCCCGAATCGGCGCTGGAGCAGATGCTCGGCGACTTCCGTCCGGGCGGCTGACCCGTCCGGCCGTCCCATGAGGGGCGGGACGGCGGCATCATCACCCCCTCACCCGGGAAGACCAGGGATGAGAGTGGCCCTCGAATGGTCCTCTTGTGTCATGTGCCCGCCGGGCCGGAACGCGTAGCCTCGGCCTGGGTGTGGGGAACGAACGGAGGTGGACGCCGTGCGCCAGTATCTCGACCTGCGCGTCCACGACCGTGTTGCGCTGGACGAGATCGAACTCTATGCCGAGATGCTCAGCGCGGTGGCGTCGGCCGAACGGCCGCTGACCGTCGCGGAGATCGACATGGTGCTCGGAGTGCGTTCCGGCGAAGCCGGTCGTCGCGAGCTGACGCCACAGGACTAGCCGAAGCCCGCAGCAGCAGGGCACCGGGGACGCCGATCACGGGCGTCCCCGGTTCGCGTTCGGGGCGACCGCGGCCTGCCCGCACCGCCGGCACCCGCGATCCGTCCCACCTCCCGATCGACGGCGCCCGAACAGTGCCCGTGGCCGCCCTCCGGGACGTTGTAACGAATCTCACTCACGTTCGCCGTCACTCTCCGTAGGACCGACCTCTCCGGTCCGAGAATACGGTCCATCGCCGCAGATAGGGGGCTGTAGCGGGGGCATGTACCTGGTGATCCAGGGCAATCTTGTAGATGAGAGGATGGCGGACACTAGCCGAAGCTAGGGCAAAGGTTCTTTTTACGGCTGGTTGCGCCTACGATCCTCTGCGGACTGTTCCGGCACTTCAGGAGAACGACGTGCGCTTGCGTCTCACGCCGCGTGAGGACAGCTTCTACGACATGTTCGCCGACTCGGCGAACAACCTGGTCACCGGCGCCAGGCTGCTCGTGGAGCTCATCAGCGACGGCGCCGATAGGCCAGCTATCGCGGAGAAGATGCGCGCCTGCGAACACGCGGGCGACGAATGCACTCACGCGATCATGCGCCGTCTGAACGAAACGTTCATCACGCCCTTCGACCGGGAGGACATCTACCGGCTCGCCTCGACGATCGACGACGTGATGGACGAGATGGAGGAGGCCGCGGACCTCGTCGTCCTCTACAAGATCGACGAGTTCCCCAAGGGCATCGTCCACATGGTGGAGGTGCTGGAACGCGCCGCCGAGCTCACCGCCGACGCCATGCCGCGGCTGCGCTCGATGAAGGAGCTCAACGAGTACTGGATCGAGATCAACCGGCTGGAGAACCAGGGCGACCAGGTCTACCGCAAGCTGCTGGCGCACCTGTTCAGCGGCGAGTACGACCCGCTCACGGTGATGAAGATGAAGCAGATCATCGACCGGCTGGAAGACGCGGCCGACGCCTTCGAGCACGTCGCGCACACCGTCGAGACGATCGCGGTCAAGGAATCATGAGCACGCCGGGGGATCCGGGCCCGACGCTCGTCCGGGAACCCACGGCGGGAGTCGAGGCCACCCTCGGCGAGCAGGCCACGCACCGCGTGACGGGCCGGGCCTGGCTCCTGTTGCTGGCCGGGATCTTCCTGGTCATGCTGGCGGGCGCGGTCGGGCTGCGGGCCGACGCGCAGGCGGCGGTGCTCGTCCTGGTCGTCGTGATCGCCCTGGTCTTCGACTACACCAACGGCTTCCACGACGCGGCCAACGCCATCGCCACGGCCGTGTCGACCCGGGCGCTGACGCCGCGCGTGGCGCTGCTGATGGCCGCCGTGATGAACATGCTCGGCGCGCTGCTGGGCGTGGAGGTCGCCAAGACCGTCAGCGAGGTCATCACCCCGCCGGACGGCCTGCACGGCCTGACGGTGATCGCCGCCGGGGTGCTGGGCGCGATCACCTGGAACCTGATCACCTGGTACTTCGGGTTGCCGTCCTCGTCCTCGCACGCCCTGATCGGCGGGGTCGTCGGCGCGGGCCTGGCCTCGTCCTCGTCCATCAACTGGACCAGCGTCGTCGACAAGGTCGCGGTGCCGATGGTGGTCTCGCCGGTGGTCGGCTTCGTGCTGGCCTACCTGGTGATGGTGGCGATCCTGTGGATCTTCCGCCGGTCCCACCCGGGCCGGGTCGGCCGCCGCTTCCGCATCGCGCAGACGATGTCGGCCGCGTCCCTCGCGCTGGGGCACGGCCTGCAGGACGCCCAGAAGACGATGGGCATCATCGTCCTCGCGCTGGTCACCACGGGCCACTCCGACGGCACGTCGGTCCCGACCTGGGTGATCGTCGCCTGCGCCGGCGCGCTGTCGCTCGGCACCTACGCCGGCGGCTGGCGCATCATGCGCACGCTCGGCCGCAAGGTCATCGAGGTCGACCCCCCGAAGGGCTTCGCCGCCGAGGCGACGGCCTCGCTCGTCCTCTACGTCACCGCCTTTTTCTGGCACGCTCCAATTTCCACCACCCACACGATCACCTCGGCCATCATGGGCGTCGGCGCGACCAAGCGGCTGGCGGCGGTGCGCTGGGGGATGGCGGGCAACATCGTCCTCGCGTGGATCCTCACGATGCCGGCCGCCGCCGCCGTGGCCGCCGTCGTCTACGCCCTCGTCCACTTCTTCGGCGCCTAGCCCCGGCCCAACGGCCGGCCGATCCGGGGAATCGGCGGGCCGTTGGGGGTCGGGCTACTTGGCTGAGATGCGGGTCAGGGGCGGGGGCGCGATGGTGGACTGGGCGGCGAAGTAGGCGACGAAGCCGTCCAGGTCGATCGGGCCGAGGACCTGGTCCTTGCCTTGGGTGAAGGTGGAGAAGCCGTCACCGCCGCCGAGCAGGAAGTTGTTCGCCGCGACCTTGTAGGTGGCGGACGGGTCGACCGGCGCGCCGTCGATCGTGATGGCCGAGACGCGGTCGCCGACCGGCCTGGAGCGGTCGATGGTGAAGTGGAGGTTGGCGGAGGGCTGAAGGATCTTCTCGCCCGCCGGGGTCCACTGCTGCTCCAGGAGCGCGTCGATCTGCGCGCCGGTCAGCGAGGTCACGCCCATCACGTTGCTGAACGGCTGGACCTGGAACGCCTCGCCGTAGGTCACCACGCCGTCGCCCTCGGAGCCGCTCGTCCGGTAGACGAGGTCGGCGCGGACGCCGCCGGGGTTCATCACCGCGACCTGCGCGCCCTTGGCCTTCATCGACGCGAGCTGCGCGTCGGCGATGACGTCGCCGAGGGCGGTCTCGCCGGCGGGGGACGGGGCGCGGGTGAGGTCCGCGGTGATCTTGCCGATGGGCTTGTCGGCGATGGCCGAGACGCGGTCCTTCCAGGTCTGGACGAACTTCGCGGTCGCCGGGTCCGGCGGCACGTCGCGCGTCACGACGTGGTTGTCGCCCTTGAGGGACGAGCGGACGACGTCGCCGGTGCGCTTGTTCACCTGGAAGTCGACCTGCGTGATGACGCGGCCGAAGGAGGAGCCCGAGGAGTACAGGCGCGGCTGTCCCTTCGGGTCCTGCACCGAGCAGACGTACTGCTGGTGGGTGTGCCCGGACAGGACGGCGTCGATCTCGGGGTCGGCGTCCTTCGCGATGCGGGTGCCGGCGCCGGGGACGGTGCCGCACTCGTCGGGCCGCGATCCGGCCTTGACCGAGTCGCCCTCGTGGACGAGCAGCACCATCGCCCGGACGCCGCGCCGCTTCAGCTCGCGGGCGGCCCGGTTCGCGGCGGCGACCTCGTCGTCGAAGCGCAGGCCCTTGATGCCGTCGGCGGTGACGATGTTCGGGGTGGTCTTGGTGACGACGCCGATGAAGCCGACCTTGACGCCGTTGACCCGGCGGATCGTCCACGGCTTGAGGATCGGCTTGTTCCGCTTCTCCAGCAGCACGTTGGCGGCGAGGTAGTCGAACTTCGCGCCCCTCCACCTGCCGGCGGGCGAGCAGCCGTCGGTGGGGTGGCAGCCGCCGTTCTGGATGCGCTGCAGCTCCCGGTAGCCCTCGTCGAACTCGTGGTTGCCGACCGCGGAGGCGGTGACGCCCACGTCCCCGAGGAACTGGACGGACGGCTCGTCGTGGTAGGCGGCGGAGATCAGCGGCGAGGCGCCGATCAGGTCGCCCTGCGCGACCGTCAGGGTGTGCCGGCCGGCGAGCCGCTTGAGGTGCGCCGCGACGTAGGCGGCGCCGCCCGCCGGGACGGAGGCGCCGGTCTCGTCGATCGCGGTGCCCGAGCTCCCGGTCGGCGGCTCCAGGTTGCCGTGGAAGTCGTTCAGCGCGAGGAGCCGCACGGACGCGGTGGGCGCGGGCCGGGCGGCGGCGGGCTGCGCGGCCAGGCCCACGACCGTCAGCCCCGCCGTGGCGCAGGCCAGGATGGTGCGTCGTCGAGTCATTCTGTGGACGGTAGGCCAGCGCGGCATACGGACACCGGCGACTCCATGACGGTTGCGTGACGGTTCGGTCAGCGGCGGGACGGGCGCCCCGACCGCATAGGGTGGCGATCATGAGCGGGGTGAGGTCCGAGGTGGCCGAGGTGCTGGTGGGGGCCGAGGCGGCGGCCGCGGCGGATGGAGTGGGGCCGCTGTCGGAGCATGCCGTGCTCGCCCTGCGGGGCGGACGGCCCGGGCTGACGGTCTCCGAGGCCGGCGCGGTCATCGCCTACGCCCACCTTGACCCCGCGACGGACGAGGAGCCCGCGGCGGGGGAGCTGTTCGTCCACCCGGACCATCGGCGGCGCGGCCACGGGCGCGCTCTCCTGCGGGCGTTGCGCGAGAAGGCCGCGGGACCGCTGCGGGTGTGGGCGCATGGCGACCTGCCGGCCGCCGCCCGCCTCGCCGAGGCCGAGGGGATGGTCCGCGTCCGCGCCCTGTTCCAGATGCGCCGTCCGGCCGCTGATCCGCTGCCCGAGCCGCCCGTCGCCGAGGGCGTCCGGATCCGTGCCTTCGAGCCCGGACGGGACGAGGAGTCCTGGCTTGAGGTGAACGGGCGCGCGTTCGCCGACCACCCCGAGCAGGGAGCCTGGACGATCGACGACGTCCGGGCGCGCGAGGCGGAGGACTGGTTCGATCCGGCGGGCTTCTTCCTCGCCGAGCGGGACGGCCGTCTCGCCGGGTTCCACTGGACGAAGGTGCATCCCGGCGGCATCGGCGAGGTCTACGTCGTGGGCGTCGACCCGGACGCCCAGGGCCTCGGGCTCGGCCGCGCGCTCACCCTCGCCGGCCTGCACCATCTGCGCGGCCTCGGCCTCGACCAGATCATGCTCTACGTGGACGGGTCGAACACCGCGGCCGTCCGGCTGTACGAGTCGCTCGGTTTCACCCGCCACGCCGTCGATGTCATGTACGGAACCGAGGGCCGCTGACCGTCCTGGAACGGGCTCCTGGACGGGCCCCTGGGAGGGCTCTGACAGGGTTCTTGGCAGGCGCCCGGCGGAACGGTCCGCTCAGGCCCCCGATCGCCGGGGTGACCTGGGACGGGACCCGAATTCCCCTGTCCCCGGCGTGGTAAACCCTCACGGCCGTGAATCTACGCCAGTTTGGTGGCCGTGAGCTGCGGTGTTAACCCTGTGGACATGGCAAATCGGGGCATTCTTCTTAGCCCTGCCGATCTCAGTTCATCCGTCGTTCACCTGGATCGGGGTGGCTGGTCACCTCGGCTGCTTAGCGTCACATCCGACGGCAACCCCGCCACCTGGTCGAACCGCGCCAGCGTGACGGTCGGGGGACCTGCCCGACGGAAACTAACGAGGAGACCCTCCGGTGAAGAACGGTTCTCGATTTGCCGCCCTGGGCGGTGTGGTCGTCGCGGGGGCGCTGGCCCTGACCGCCTGCGGCAGCGACGACAACACGTCGGGTTCGAGCGCGAGCAGCGCGCCGACCGGCGATATCGACTGCGCGAAGGCGAGCGTCAACGCCGCCGGGTCCAGCGCCCAGAAGAACGCGATCGAGGAATGGACCAAGATCTACGCGGGTAAGTGCGCGGGGGCCAACCTCAACTACAACCCCAGCGGCTCGGGCGCGGGCATCCAGGCGTTCACCTCCGGCCAGGCGTCCTTCGCCGGCTCGGACTCGGCGCTCAAGCCCGAGGAGGCCGGCCCGGCCAAGCAGCGCTGCCAGGGCTCCAACGCCCTCAACCTGCCGATGGTCGTCGGCCCGGTGGCCGTCGTCTACAACGTCAAGGGCGCCGACAGCCTGAAGCTGTCGCCCGAGACGGTCGCCGGGGTCTTCGCAGGGAAGATCAAGACCTGGAACGACCCGGCCATCGCCAAGGAGAACTCCGGCGCCAAGCTGCCCTCCTCGCCGATCAAGCCGATCTACCGCGCGGACGAGTCCGGCACCACCGACAACTTCACCAAGTACCTGAAGGCCACCGCGCCCGACGTGTGGAAGTGGGAGCCGGCCAAGAAGTGGCCGAACCCGACCGGCCAGGGCGCCAACAAGTCCGACGGCGTCACCGGCCAGGTGAAGAGCACCGACGGCGCGATCTCCTACGTCGAGATGTCCTACGCCACGCAGAACAAGCTGCAGACGGCGCAGATCAAGAACGGCGCCGGCGAGTACACCGCGCTGTCCCCCGACAGCGCCTCCAAGGCCGTCGCCGGCGCCAAGATCGTCGGCACCGGCAACGACGTCGCGCTGAAGATCGACTACACGACCAAGGAGGCCGGGGCCTACCCGATCGTCCTGGTGACCTACGAGGTCGCGTGCGAGAAGGGCCTGCCGGCCGAGCAGTCCAAGTTCGTCAAGTCCTTCCTCACCTACACCTCCAGCGCGGACGGCCAGAAGATCCTCACCAGCCTCGGGTACGCGCCGCTGCCGAGCAGCGTGCTGACCAAGGTCCAGGCGTCCGTGAAGGCCCTGTCCTGACATCTGACGACGACCCCAGCAGCCCCGCCGCCGACGATCTTGGTGGCGGGGCCGGTCTGGGTTCCGCCGACGCGAACCGAGGAGGACCCCCCGTGACCAGCGAGACCGGCGTCGAGGCGAGCGCCGGCGCAAGGCATCGCGCCACCGGGCTGCGGATGAGCACCGGGCGCTTCGGAGACAAGATCTTCGTCTCCGCGGCCCGCGGCTCCGGCATCCTGGTGCTGGCGCTCATGGCCGCGATCGCCGTCTTCCTCGTCTGGAAGGCGATCCCGGCGCTCCAGGACAACGAGGCCAACTTCCTGACGAGCGAGACCTGGAACCCCAACGCGACGCCGCCGAAGTTCGGCATCGCGCAGCTGGCGTTCGGGACGATCGTGTCGTCGCTGCTGGCGATGGTGATCGCGACGCCGGTGGCGATCGGGATCGCGCTGTTCATCTCGTTCTACTCGCCGCGGCGGCTGGCGTCCGGCCTCGGCTACGTCGTGGACCTGCTCGCCGCCGTCCCCAGCATCGTGTACGGCCTGTGGGGCCTGGCCTTCCTCTCCAAGCACATGGAGGGGATCAGCTCGTTCCTCAACGGCGCGCTCGGCTGGATCCCGATCTTCGGCGGCGACAGCCCGGGAAAGAACTCGATCTTCACCGCCTCGGTGGTGCTGGCGATCATGATCCTGCCGATCATCTCGTCCATCTCCCGCGAGGTGTTCCTCCAGGTGCCGCAGGCCAACGTGGAGGCCGCGCTCGCGCTCGGCGCGACCCGCTGGGAGATGATCCGGCTGTCGGTGCTGCCCTACGGCAGGTCCGGCATGATCGGCGCCTCGATGCTCGGCCTCGGCCGGGCCATGGGCGAGACGATCGCCGTCGCGATGGTGCTGACGTTCGTGCCCGGCATCAACATCCACCTCCTGGAGAACGGCGGCTCGACGTTCGCCGCCAACATCGCCAACAGCTTCGCCGAGGCCGGCGTCACCGGGCGCGGCGCGCTGATCGCCTCCGGCCTCGTCCTGTTCCTGATCACCCTGGTCGTCAACATGGCGGCGCGCGCGGTCGTCGCGCGGCGCAAGGAGTTCGTGTGACTTCCGCAATCGACACCCCCCCGACGGCGGCCCCGCCGCCCGGTGCGTCGCTCGCCCCGGTCTCGGCCGGACGCAAGATCACCGACCGGTTCGTCCAGGGCCTGGTGTACCTGGCGTTCGCGCTCGCGGTCATCCCTTTGCTGTCGGTTCTTTGGACCGTTGTCAGCAACGGCGTGACGTCGATGAGCGGCAGCTTCTTCAGCCACTCCATGAACGGGGTGAGCGGCCGGGACAGCGGCGGCGGCGCCTACCACGCGATCATCGGCACGCTGGAGCAGGTGGCGATCACCAGTGTGATCGCGGTCCCGATCGCCGTGCTGACCGCCATCTACCTGGTCGAGTACGGCGGCGGCCGGTGGCTGTCCAAGACGATCAGCTTCTTCGTGGACGTGATGACCGGCATCCCCTCGGTCGTCGCCGGCCTGTTCGTGCTCGCGCTGTGGATGCTGACGCTCGGCATCTCCAAGGAGGGCTCGGGGTTCGCGGGATCGCTGGCGCTGGCCATCCTCATGATCCCGACGGTGGTGCGGGCGACGGAGGAGATGCTCAAGCTCGTCCCGAACGACCTGCGCGAGGCGTCCTACGCGCTCGGCGTGCCCCGGTGGCGGACGGTCCTGTTCGTCGTCCTGCCGACGGCCATGACGGGCATCCTCACCGGCGTGATGCTCGCCGTCGCCCGCGTCATGGGCGAGACGGCCCCGCTCCTGCTCGTCATCGGCTTCACCAAGGCGATCAACACCGACCCGTTCGGCGGTCCGCAGGGGACGCTGCCCACCTTCATCTGGGAGCAGGCGAGCGACCCCAACCAGACCGCCATCGACCGGGCCTGGACCGGTGCCCTCACCCTCATCGCGATCATCATGCTGCTCAACCTGGCGGCCCGGCTCGTCGCCCGGCGGAGCTCGGCCACCCGCCGCTG
>NZ_SMKU01000162.1 GCF_004349215.1 Actinomadura rubrisoli
GTGGCCCGGGGGTGTACGACCGTGGGCGGATTGCGGGGGAGGGGGGCGCGGTTACGATCGGGGCATGTCGGCTGCGACGGCGCCCCTGCTCAGACGTGTTCCGCCGGGTGCCTGGACGGCACTGGCGTGGTGGGCGGGCATGACCTTCACGTTCCTCACCCGCGCCGGGCTGCCCGGTGAGGGCGGGCCCGCCGTCCTGCCCGGGGCCCAGTTCTACCGGTGGGACGGCCTGGGCGTGCTGCTCCTGGCCTCCGTGCTGGCGCTGGCCGGCGCCGACCTGCTGGGCCGCCGCCCGCTGTGGGGGCTGGGGGTGCTACTCGCCGCCGCCGTCGTCGCGACCTCGTCCCTGAGCGTCCGGGAGATCCCGCTGGCCCAGTTCCTGGCGGTCGACGTCGCGCTGTACTTCATCGCGGCCTCCCGGCCCCGCCGGACCGGTGCCACCGCCGTCGGCATGGCGCTCGGCCTGCTGGCGGGGTATCTGATCGTGCGGACGCTGTGCGGGTGGGTGGCCGGGACGTCGGCGGAGCTGGCCGTCGCGATGACGGCCGTCATCGCCTGGCTCATTGGCGACTCGGCGCATCAGGCCCGCGAGCACGCCGGGAGCCTGCGGGCGCGGGCCGCCGCGCAGGCGGTCACCGAGGAGCGGCTGCGGATCGCGCGGGAGCTGCACGACATGGTCGCGCACAGCATCGGCATCGTCGCGCTCCAGGCCGGCGCGGCGCGGCGCGTCATCGACACCCAGCCCGCGCGGGCGCGCGACGCGCTGGGCGAGGTGGAGATGGCCAGCCGGGAGACGCTGTCGGGCCTTCGCCGCATGCTCGGCGCGCTCCGCCGGGCCGAGCTGGCCGAGGCCGCCGCACCGCTCGGCCCGGCGCCGGGGCTCGGCGACCTCGACCGGCTGGCCGCGGCGACGACGGCCGCCGGGGTGCGGGTCGAGGTGCGGCGGCGCGGCGGGGCGCGGCCGCTGCCGCCGGAGATCGACCTGTCGGCGTTCCGGATCGTGCAGGAGGCGGTCACCAACGTCGTCCGCCACGCGGGCACCGGCTCCTGCGAGGTGACGATCGACCAGCGGGACGGGGAACTGTCCATCGAGATCGTCGACGACGGGGACGGCGGCGACCCCGGCACCGGCTACGGCATCGCCGGGATGCGCGAGCGCGTCGCGCTGCTGCGCGGCGAGTTCTCCGCCGGGCCGCGCCCCGGGGGCGGGTTCCGGGTGGCGGCGCGCCTGCCCGTCCCCGCGGGGGTCCGGTGACGGCCGATCGGCCCGCCGCACGGGTGGTGCTGGTCGACGACCAGCCGCTCGTCCGCGCCGCGCTGCGGATGGTGATCACCGACGCGCCGGACGTCGAGGTCGTGGGGGAGGCCGCGACCGGGGGCGAGGCCGTCCGGCTGGCCGGGGACCTGCGGCCGGACGTCGTGGTGATGGACATCCGCATGCCCGGCATGGACGGCATCGAGGCCACCCGGCTGATCGCGGCCGGGTCCGCGCCGTCCCGCGTCATCGTCCTGACGACGTTCGACGACGACGACCACGTCTACGCGGCCCTGCGCGCGGGCGCGGCGGGCTTCCTCGTCAAGGACATGGCGCTGGACGACATCCTCGCCGCGATCCGCGTCGTCGCCGCCGGGGACGCCCTCATCGCGCCCGGCGTCACCCGCCGCCTGATCTCCGAGTTCGCCGCCCGCCCGGCGCCCGCCCCGGCCCCGCGTCCGATCGCGGGCATCACCGGCCGCGAGCGCGAGGTCCTCACCCTGGTCGGACGGGGCAGATCCAACGCCGAGATCGCCGCCGACCTCGGTATCAGCGTCGCCACCGTCAAGGCGTACGTGTCGCGGCTGCTGGCCAAGCTCGACGCCCGCGACCGCGTCCACCTGGTCATCATCGCCTACGAGACGGGCCTCGCCCCGGCCCCGTAGCGCGTCAGAGCCGGGGGGTGAAGGGGCGGCGGTGGTGGGGGTCGTCGGGTTCGGCCAGGCCGCGCAGGGCCGTCTCGACCAGCTCGATGGCCTGTACGAGGGAGACGAGGCGGGCGCCCTCGCGGCGATAGGCGTCCAGGACGGCCTCGACGCCGTGGGGCGGGACGTCCTCGCCGAGGTCGACCCGGGCCGTGCGGAAGCCTTCGCGGGCCGCCCGGACGGAGGCGTCGACGTGGTGGCGCGCCATCCGTGCCAGGGCGATCGGGTAGCGGCGCAGCACGCCGTAGCGGCGGTACTCGGGCGGGACGAGCTCCAGCAGCCAGGCCATGGCGGTGTCCTCGAAGCGCTCGGTGCCCGGTGGGTGCACCTGCGAGGGCCAGCCGGGCGGGACGTAGGTGCTCACTCGGTCAGGATAACTCCGACTCGAACCTATGTTCGATACAAAACGGACACAGCGCCCTTACTCGGCGGGCGGTGCGGCCGAGCCCGAGCGGCGGATCCGGATCTTGCCGGACTCCAGGTCGTCCCGGGCGGAGGAGCCCTCACCCGCCTGCTCGTGGTCGTCCTGGCGCATGATCTTCTCCCGCTGCTGCTCCTCCTGCTTGATCTTCTTGGAGCCCTCGAACGCGGAGGCGAGGTCCTCGAACATGCCGCCGCCGAACCCGGCGCCGGTCTCGCCGTCGCCGCGGATCGCGCCCATCAGGGACGACTTGCCCGTCCCCTCGCGGGGCCACTCGACGATCTCCTGCTCGGACGGCTGAGGGCGGCCGATGGCGCGGCCCTTGACGCGCCTGCGGCGGCGAAAGGGTGACTTCACACATTCTCCAACGCGATGAGTCTCCAGATTGATCCCAGCGGACGCTCAGGTCGCGAACGACCACCGGGTGGGAGAACCGGTGAAGTCTCCCTGGCGCAGCCCGAACGCCCGCTGTGGCCGCACCGCCACGGTCGCGTTCACGACGGGGTCCAGGAAGTCCACACGATAGCCGGTGGCGTACTTGGCGTTGACCAGGTCGATGAACCGCTGCAAAGCCCTCGGTTCGGTGACGACCTCGGCGACCCCCTCGATGACCACGGGGTTCTCGGCCTCCTCGGTGGCCACCACCACCTGCGGGTTGGCCCGCAGGTTCACCATCTTCCGGGACGGGACGCTGCTGCTGAACAGCAGCGCCTCACCCGACCACGCCCCCCACACGGGCATGACGTGCGGGCGCCCGTCCGGCCGGACCGTGCAGAGCCAGAAGTTGCGCGCCGCCCTCAGCCGCTGGACGGCCCATGACCAGGGCAGCAGGCCGCTTCCCTCGTCCGCGTCCTGGATGCCGTATCCGGGCATGTACGGACGGTCCGCGGCGGGTTCCAGGCCCAGCACGGCGGGCTTCGGTCCGGATACGGCGGTCTCCGCTCCCGATACGGCGCCGGAAGCCGACATGGCGTTCTCCCCTCAGTCAGGCTCTCCCGTCACATATCGTTTCAGACGCCGGCGGCGGCCCGTGACGCTCGGCGGCTCGGCCGGAGCCGCTTAGCGCGGTAGCCTGCGGGACGTGCGCCTATCCCACGTCGTCTCGGCTTTAGAGGAGCTCTATCCGCCCTCGTGGGCGGAGTCCTGGGACGCCGTCGGACTCGTCTGCGGCGACCCCGGACAGGAGGTCGGCCGGGTGCTGTTCGCCGTCGATCCGGTGGCCGCCGTCATCGACGAGGCCCTGCAATGGAACGCCGATCTGGTGGTGACGCACCATCCGCTGCTGCTGCGCCCGGTCACGTCCGTCGCCGCCACCACCCCCAAGGGGAGGCTGGTCCACCGGATGATCGCCGGCGGAGTGGCGCTGTACACCGCGCACACCAACGCCGACGTCGCCGACCCGGGCGTGTCGGACGCGCTGGCACGGGCGGTCGGGCTCACCGGGGACCTGCGTCCCCTCGTCCCCGCCGCCGACGACCCGCGCCGCGGGCTCGGCCGGATCGGGGAGCTGGACGGGCCGGTGACGCTGCGGGAGTTCACCTCCCGCGCGGCCGCCGGGCTCCCGTCCACCGCCTGGGGGGTGCGCGCCGCGGGCGACCCCGGCCGGGCCGTCCGCACCGTCGCGGTGTGCGGCGGCGCCGGCGACTCCCTGCTCGACACCGTGCGCGCGGCCGGTGCCGACGTCTACCTCACCGCCGACCTGCGGCACCATCCCGCGTCGGAGTTCGCCGAGCACGGCGGCCCCGCACTGGTGGACGCCGCGCACTGGGCGACGGAATGGCCTTGGCTGGCCGACGCCGAACGGCGGCTGGCCGGGGTCTCGCCGGAAGCGGGCAAGTTGGAGACCCGGGTGTCCGCGCTCGTCACCGACGCGTGGCGCCTGCATGACGAAGGAGCAAAGTGAAAGCCGCACCGCAAGCCCAGCTTCGCCTGATCGACCTTCAGGACCTCGACAGCTCGCTGGACCGGCTGGCCCACCGCCGCCGGACGCTGCCCGAGCTGGCCGGGATCGAGCGGCTCGAAGGCCGCCTGACCGAGCTGCGCGACGCGATCGTGGCGGCCGAGACGCAGGTCGGCGACCTCGAACGGGAGCAGAGGAAGGCCGAGCAGGACGTCGACCAGGTCAGATCCCGGGCCGACCGGGACCGGGGGCGGCTCGACTCCGGCCAGGTGAGCTCCGCCAAGGACCTCAGCGGCCTCCAGGCCGAGATCGAGTCGCTCCAGCGCCGCCAGTCCGACCTGGAGGAGGTCGTCCTGGAGATCATGGAGCGTACCGAGGAGGCCGAGGGCAGGGTCGCCGCGCTCGCCGCCGACCGGGCCGCCGCCCAGCAGGAGTACGACGCGCTCGTCCAGCGCCGCGACGCCGGCCGGCAGGAGATCGACGACGAGGCCGGGACGACCAGCACCGCGCGGACCGCGGTCGCCAAGGAGATCCCCGAGGACCTCCTCGCCCTCTACGAGAAGCTGCGCGGCCAGTTCGGCGTCGGCGCGGCCAAGCTGCTCCGGGGCGCCTGCCAGGGCTGCCACCTCGCGCTCAACACCGTCGACCTGAACCGCATCCGGGCCGCCGCGCCGGACGAGGTCATCCGCTGCGAGGAGTGCCGCCGCATCCTCGTCCGCACCCCCGAGTCCGGGCTGTGACCGCGCGCAGACTCATCGTCGAGGCGGACGGCGGCTCCCGCGGCAACCCCGGCCCGGCCGGGTACGGGGCCCTCGTCCGCGACGCGCTGACCGGTGAGCTGCTGGCCGAGGTCGCCGAGTCGATCGGGCTCGCGACCAACAACGTGGCGGAGTACCGCGGCCTGATCGCCGGACTGCGGGCCGCCGCCGCGGTCGACCCGTCCGCCCGCGTCGAGGTCCGGATGGACTCCAAGCTCGTCGTGGAGCAGATGTCGGGCCGCTGGAAGATCAAGCACCCGGACATGATCCCGCTGGCCCTCCAGGCGCGCGAGATCGCCTCCGGCCTCGGCTCGGTCTCCTACGGCTGGATCCCCCGGGGCCGCAACTCCCACGCCGACCGCCTCGCCAACGAGGCCATGGACGCCGCCGCCCGCGGCGAGGACTGGACCCGCAAGGAGGAACCCGAGGAGGACGGCCGCGTCCCCGTGCCGCCCTCCTCGTCCCCGACCACCACGCTGCTCCTCCGCCACGGCGAGACGCCCCTGTCCGTCGAGCGCCGCTTCGCCGGGACGGGCGACGTCCCCCTCACTCCCGCCGGCCTCGCCCAGGCCCGCGCCGCCGCCCTCGCCCTCAAGGACCGCGGGCTGGAGGCGATCGTCACCTCCCCCCTCGCCCGCTGCCGCGACACCGCCGCCGAGGTCGCCGCCGCCACCGGCCTGGACGTCCGCGTCGAGGACGGCTTCCGCGAGACCGACTTCGGCGACTGGGAGGGCCTCACCTTCGCCGAGGCGGGCGACCGCTGGCCCGCTCAGCTCAAGTCCTGGCTCGCCGACCCCGACGTCGCGCCCCCGGGCGGCGAGAGCTTCAAGCAGGTCTCCCGCCGCGTCCGCACCGCCCTGGACAAGCTGAAGGTCCGCCACCGCCACCAGCGGGTCCTGGTCGTCTCCCACGTCACGCCCATCAAGCTCCTGGTCAAGGACGCCCTCGGCGCCCCCATGTCGTCGCTGTACCGCATGCATCTGGACGTGTCGTCCCTGTCGTCCATCGCCTGGTACGACGACGGCCCGGCCACCCTCCACACCTACAACGAGACGCACCATCTGTCCCACTGACGTCTCCTCGGCCACACGGGCCGCTCGCGTGACCGGCTACCCTTGGAAGACGGCGGACGAGCCGGCCGGACGGCCGCGTCGGGGAGCGATCCCCGTCGAGGAAAGTCCGGGCTCCACAGGGCAGGGTGGTCGGTAACGCCGACCCGGGGCGACCCGCGGGACAGTGCCACAGAAAGCAGACCGCCACCGGTCCGCCGGTGGTAAGGGTGAAACGGTGAGGTAAGAGCTCACCAGCGCCCACGGTGACGTGGGCGGCTAGGTAAACCCCACCCGGAGCAAGGTCAAGAAGGGAAGCGACGCTTCCCGCGCAGGCGTTCGAGGGCGGCCCGCCCGAGCCTGCGGGTAGACCGCTGGAGGCCGTCGGCAACGACGGCCCGAGATGGATGGCCGTCACCCACCGCTCAGGCGGCGGGCACAGAACCCGGCTTACAGGCCGACTCGTCCGCCGCCCTCCGCCTGAACGCAGCGCGACGCTCAAGACCGGCCGGAGGCCAGGGCCCGCAACTCCCGCGCGGCCGGAAGCGCGCGCGCCTTCTCATCCGGCAAGGCCCTGTACACCCCGCCAACGAGGTACCTCATGGCGACGGTGCGGTGCTCCGGGGGCAGCAGCGAGACAGCCTCAGCGGCATCGCTCAAGCCCTCGTTGACGTCCCCCGCATTGATGCGGGCCCATGCGGTCTTGAGGTCACCGCCCGCCTGCCCCCTGGGGCCGACTCTGCTCTTGGGCCTCTTCGGCAACTCGTCATACAGGCTCGGGTCCCGAAGGTTCAGACGGACCCCGGTGCGGACATCTGCATAGCGTTGCTGGGGCCATCCCCAGATTGCGGCCTGATCGCCGGTCACCTCGACCGGAAGCCGGCCGTAGAGTTCGTCGAGATCGCGAAGTGCCCGGTGAGCGCCGGGGCGGTCTCCCGCCCGGGCAAGGATCCAGGCGCGCGTCGCGTATGCTTCCGCGAGTCCGGCGCTCGGACGGTTCTTAGCGAGTTCTATCGCCTGGTCGGCGCCTTGTAGGGCGCCGGGGCGGCGTTGGGTGCACAGGGCTTGCCGACCGCGTGTGTAGACCTCAAGGTGCCGGTCTCCGGCGCGTGCGGCGGCGCGGTGGGCGGTCCGCCACCAGCGGAATTCGTGAGGATCGTCGAGTTCATCAAGGGCCATGGCCATGAGCGCGGCGAGTTGGGCGGACACCCGTTGCAAGGTCGGCCGGTCCAGGTCGGGCCGGTGGTCTAGTGCGTGGCCGACGTCGGCGATGTCGGACGACAGCACGCCGACCAGGGCCGCCGGAGGCATGACGCGGATGGAGTAGGCGTGATCGGCCACGGCCTGCTCCCAGTCCTCGACGGTGAACTCGTCACGGATGCCCAGCGCCCGCTCTAGGGCGGACCGTAGCGCCTCCAGGTGCGCGGCGGGGACCGCAGCACCCGGAGCCAGAACGGCGAGTAGTTGCAGCAGTGCGCGACGCTCCATGTCGTCATCCCTTGCGTGGGGAGGTGCCGAGATCTCCACGCTAGCGCGCGGAATGACGGATGCGTCCTCGCCAATGGCGATCTTGTTGACGTCGCGTTTCGCGTTCACGGTGGTTCCCGTCACGCGTTCGTGGGGACCCGGTTGAAGCCCGAGTAGCGGGCCGGGGATGCGGAGTCCGTCGCGAATCGACTCGACGTCCTGGATCGTGTAACGGCTCCGCTGGCCATGCAAGATCTTGGAAATGGTGCCCTGGTGGCTATTGATCAGGAGCGCCACGGCCTCTTGGGTGAGTCGCGTGACGTCCACGTAGATCCGCAGCACCGCCTGAAGATCGCGCCGGGATAGGGCGTCGCGCATCGGCGGTTCGGTCCAGAAGCGTTCCGGAAGGGTGGGTGGTTGGCCTATCCGGGCACGCGCCTCCCAGGCACATGATCCACAACGCTCACCGGGACTGTAGCGGTTCAGGGCATGGCCGCATTCGGAACACTCGCGCAATTCGGTCATCTCGCAGCCCTTTGAACAGGTGGCATTCCACGCACATATTCGCACGACTATTGGCCGCATGCACCGGATTGGCTTCACTCGGTGATGCGGGGCCACGCACCGGCCACCCGTCCCGTGTGGTCCGTTCGATCACCCTTCGGTGCGTGGCCCCGTCCAAAGACAAGGCGGCCCCGGACGCGGTGATCTCACCCACCGGCCGGGGCCTGACCAGACGGAAAGGACGTCCGGCTATGGGTAAGGATAACGAAGCGGGCGAGGTGGACATGGGCGAACGTTTCGATGGCACCGAGCACCTGCACGCCTATCCGCTGCTTTACGCACTGGGGAACGCTCTGGACCGGCGCGGTTTCACCACGTCCGTGGGGGCCAGGGCTGTGACCGTGACCCGGCCAGGGGACGCCTCGCTGCGGACTCAGACGATCACCTGCAAGCCACGGCCGATCGATGGCGACCGCCTCTGGTTCTTTGACGCGCTCGGTGAGCCGATCGCGCAGGCCGACCAGATCATCGACGCCGCCGTGATCATCGCGGCCGACCTGGCATCCCGCGACGTGGCCACGGGGGACGAGCAGTGATCGCCACGGACTATCTCGATCTGCTCGCGCGGGTCCTGGCCACCGAGGGGTGGACGGCGCGTCCTCGCTATGACCAGGCGCCTGAGCGGTTGCATGTGCTGTCGCCCAGTCTTCCGGTGGTCGGGGAGAGCATTCGGGTCAAGGCGGGCGTGGGTGGGGTGCTCTGGTTCATCGACTCCACCGACGATCCGATCGCCCCGTGCCACGACTTGCCCCGGGCGGTCGCGGAGATCGGTGCTCGGCTGGCGCCGGACGCCATCGTGGCGGCCGTCCGGCGCGCGGCCACCGCCGAGCAGGACGCACCCCCACGCGGCCTGATCAGCCGTATTCGGGCCTCACTGGGACGAACCTGAGGGACGAATCGTGCGGATGGAGGAGCGCTGAGATCAGGCGGCGCGGGCGTGGTCTCGCGGTGCGACGTAGAAGTTCATGTCGGCGAAGTCGAAGGTGATCGCGTAAGGCTTGAAGAATTCGTGGGTGAAGTTGGCGAGGGTGTCGAACTTGAAGCGGTCGTCGAACAGCAACGGGCCCGCGGTGCCGCGGATCCGGCGGCCGACAGCGGCACCGAGGCTGCTCGTCTCCGGGTGGATCGGGTAGCAGGTGATGGTCCCGTTGAACTTCTCCGGATGGGCGTAGTCGATTTCGACGCCCGCCCGCTTGGCGTTCTCCTCGGACGTGACGACGCCCAGGCCGGAGCCGCCGGTGTCGAGTGAGACCACCCTTGGCCCGTATCCGTTGAGGCTCCCGAGTGTGCAGGGGAAATGGTCGCCTGCCAGCCATAGCGGAAGAGGCTCGACCCCGGCGCGCCTCGCCCGTGCCTGGAACCGCCGTAGCTGCTCCCTCGTCCGCCGTCGCAGCACAAGCGCCTGGTTCGCATAGCCCATCGTGGTCAGGAAGTGGTAGAAGACCGTGGTCCCGAATACCCCGTCCGGCGGGATCTTTCCGGGCGGCTTCGGCGCGCCGGCCTCCGCCCACAGGACGGGAATGTTGCGGATCTCGATGTGGCCGATCCGGAAGGAATCCATGACGCCGAGATAGAAGGTGTTCCTGTGCCCCGGGATGCCCGCTTGCATGCTGGCCACCGCGCGTATTCCGGCGCGTTCCGCCGTTTCCGCCGAGACCGACATCGTCGCGCCCGTGTCGAGCATGAACGTTCCCGGCTTCAGGCCGTTCACCGATGCCCGGAGGGTCGGCAGGGGGTCGGTGGCCTCGAAGGGGATCCGGGTGGCCTGCGCACCGTGAATCTCGTAGGGGGTCCCGGCCGCCGCCACCGCCGCGTACATCTTGGCGTAGGCGTCCTTTCCCGCGTCCTTCAACAGCGGCACCGCGCGGGCGAGCCGATCCTGGCGTACGTGGCAGTCGGCCAGTTGCTCCTTTGTGAACGAGTCGCCGGGATCCAGGTGGACGGCCCTGGTCAGAAACCTCTCCGCCGTGCCGAACCGGTTCGACAGCAGCGCGATGTAGCCGCGTTGCGCGGCGGCACGGGCGTTGTTCGGATCCTTGTGCAGCAGCCGACGGTAACCCCGGTCCGCCTCGTCGAACCGGCCGGCCTTGAAGAGCGCGTCGGGATCGGAGGACGGGCCCGGGGCGGCGTTCCCCGTCCCCGGGGTGAGGAGGGGAAGGGCGGCTCCGGCTCCGATGGCCATGCCGCTTCGCTGCAGAAACGTTCGCCGGTCCACGCCTTCGGGGATCATTCCGTTCACCGCACACTCCTCTTCCGCTGGTGATGGGCCGGGCCTCTCGCCGCTCCAGCCGGACCAAACCCAACCCGCCGCCGTGTTTCCTTCGCGTTTCCGCCAATGCGGACATGCGGTTGCGGACAACGGCCGCATCCAAGATCGCGTCTCATTGTTGAGTTGACCGCCGGGCCGGCTGTATCTACGGTCATGGTGATCAAGAAAATCATCTTCTTCGCCCCCGAGGGAGCGCACATGACCTCGTATCGCACGGTCACGGTGGTACTGACCTGCGCGGTACTCGCCGCCACCGCGACGGGCTGCTTGGAAGGCGGTGATGGCGGCGACCGTACCGCCGGGCGCGCCGGTAATCCCGAGGACGGAAAGAAGGGCGTTGACCTGCGGAAGATTCGCGGCGATATCAAAACCAGCAAGACCGTGTACACCGTGGACGGCGGCACGGTCAGCCTGTCGGTGGACACCTTCGGCGGCGACATCTCCGTCGTCGCGGGACCCGGCGATAGCAAAGCGGTCAAGGTGACCGAGATCTACAGGTGGACCAAAAAGAAGCCGTGGGGTGAACACTCGCTCAAGGACGGCCAGTTGACGCTGAAAGCGCACGACTGCGGTTCCGGGTCGTCCACGTGCGACCTCGGTTACCAGGTGGTGCTGCCTCCCCGGACGGCCCTCAACCTCCTGACCAGCGGCGGCAACGTGTCGGTCCGTGAGACGTCCGGCACCGTCCGGGCCACGACCCGCGGCGGCGACATCGCGGTCAGGCGTGTGCGGGCTCAGGACGTCGTCGCGCACACGGGCGGCGGCGCGGTCGTGGTCGACCTCCTGGCCCCGCCCCGCCGGGTGGACGTGACCGGCGACGGCGGCGACATCACGATCGGCCTGCCGGACGGCAAGTACGCGGTCGACGCCGCCAGCGGCGGGGGCGACACCAGGGTGACCGTGCCCGTGGACAAGTCCTCGGCCCACCGGGTGCGGGCCCGCACCGCGGGCGGCGCCGTCACCGTCTCCAGGGCCCGCTGACGGCCGCTCAGCCGGTGGTGATGAGCCGACGTGCGAGCTGGACGAGGCTGTCGATCGAGGTGTCCTGATTGCCGAGGATCACCGTCACCCAGTCGAGGCCGGGGTAGATGTCGAGGTTGGTGGCTCCGCCCGTCCTGCCACCCGAATGGCCGAAGACGAGCTGGCCGTTCAGGATGGTGTTGCGGAAGCCGTAGCCGTAGAAGCGGACCTGGCCGGGCGCCGGCGGCGGATCGGTCGGGGACAGCGGAACCTTGCCGGTGGTGAACAATTCGGAGTACGCGGGTGCCATCAGCGCGCCGGTCCGCAGCGCCGTCGCGTAGCGGAGCAAATCCGGGAGGTTGGCGTAGGCGCCATCGGCCGGGCCGCCGATGAAACCGAAGTACTCGCTGGTCGAGAAGTCCTCGCGCTTACCGGACGGGGTCGTCCAGTAGGGGTGGGCGATGCGGGGGTCGGTTCGCGCTTGCGGCCCGGTGTAGAAATCCGAGCTTCCCATCCTGGCCCGGGCGAACACGTGCCGGCGGACGTAGTCGTAGTAAGACAGGCCGGACACCCGTTCCACGAGCGCGCCAAGGACATGGTAATTCGAATTGCCGTAGACGAACTTGGTGCCCGGCGTGAAATTGAGCTTTGCGTGACGAATGATGTCCATCACGCCGTTCATGACCTCGGCGGCGCTCTTCCACTTTTTCAGGCCGTCCAGGAACTCCGGGGCCTGGCTGTAGTCGCCCAGGCCGGAGGTGTGGGTCAATACCTGGTGGACGGTGACGGTCTTCGCGATCTCGTCCGGGAAGCCTTCGAGGTAGGTTCCCAGGGTCTCGTGGAGTGCCACCTTCTCCTGCTGGACGAGCTGGGCCACCGCCACGGCCGTGAAGGTCTTGGTCACCGAAGCGAGATTGAACAGGGTGTCCCGGCGGTTGGGAATGGCCCGCTTCTCATCGGCCATTCCATGGGCGCGCGCCAGGACGGTCCGCCCGCGGTGCGCCAGCAATACCGTCCCTGAGAACTTCCCGTGCGCGGCCTGGTCGGCCAGGTAGCGGTCGAACTTTCCGCCGGGCAGCAGGTCGCCGGGCACCCTCCCGCCGGTCGATGTCCTGGGGCCCGCCGCTTCGGCGAACGCGAACCCCGAACCGGCCGCGAACGACGCGGCTCCCAGCAACCCGAAAACCGCGCGCCGGGAGGTCGGCGGCGGCCGAAATCTGGTCATGTGCGTTCCCTCACCTGCGGACGACGGGCGACAGGAGCACCTAACTCTTCCCGAGGTTTCCTCAGCGTTTCCCGCGGGCGTGGACGGGCCGCCCGTCTCAGCAGGACGGGCCGCAGGCTTTCAGCGGTCTTCACCGGCGGCTGGCACGCTGACCATGGACGGGTCAGCGCCTTGGGAGGACCGTCCGGGCCAAGGCGTCGCGTTCGGCCGCCTCCTTTTCCGCCGCCTGCCTCTCGGCCGCCAGACGGATGTCGTAGGCGGTCCGGGCGGCGGCTATCTGGGACTGGTGCTCCTCCGTCCAGGTGACGAGGGCGCGGATCGTCTCGTGGAGTGTCGCGCCCATGGAGGTCAGCTCGTAGTCCACGCGGGGCGGGACGGCCGGGTGGACGGTCCGCGACACCAGGCCGTCGCGCTCCAGGTGGCGCAGCGTGCGGGACAGCATCCGCTGGCTGATCCCGTCGATCTCGCGGCGCAGCTCGGTGAAGCGGAGGCGGCGCCGGTCCAGGAGGGCGATGATCAGGAGCGACCACTTGTCGGCGATGCGGTCGAGGATCTGGCGGACCTCGCAGTCCTCCCGGGTGTCCCATTGCAGGGCGTCGTAGTCGCCGCAGGTATCACCGCAGTGACCGGGGGACTCAGAAGTTCCTTCTTCCATGGTCATCAATGGTGTCCAACGATGTAGCCGGTTACAAGAGGGAACCGACGGTCGCCTCGGTGACCGTCGCGTCGAGAGGAAACGGGCTCATGTCGAACGATCGGCTGCACGCGCGTGACTGGGGCGTGCTGCTCGTCCTGGCGGGCGCGATCTTCCTTGAGGGGATCGACGTGGCGATGCTGAACGTGGCGCTGCCGTCGATCCGGGACGATCTGGACCTGTCCACGGGGACGCTCAGCGGCGTGGTCAGCGCGTACGTCCTGGGGTACGGCGGGTTCATGCTGCTGGGCGGGCGGGCGGCCGACCTGCTGGGACGGCGCCGCATGTTCCTGACCTGGCTGGTGGTCTTCCTGGTGTTCTCCGGGCTGGGCGGGCTGGCCACCGAAGGGTGGATGCTGCTGGCCGCCCGGTTCGTCACGGGGGTGGCGGCGGCGTTCATGGCGCCCGCCGGGCTGGCGCTGGTCACCGGGAACTTCCCGGACGGGCCGCTGCGGACGAAGGCGCTCGGCGTGTACGCGGGGATCGCCGCGGGCGGGTTCTCGCTCGGGCTGGTCGCCGGCGGCCTGCTGACCTCGCTGGGCTGGCGGTGGGTGTTCTTCGCGCCCGTGGTGCTGTCGGCGGTGATCCTGGCGGCGGCGGTCCCGCTCGTGAAGGACGTGCCGGCGCGGGCGAGGGGCGGCTTCGACCTCGCGGGCGCGCTCAGCGTCACGGCGGCGATGCTGCTGCTGGTACGCGGGGTGACAGGACTGGAGGAGCCCGGCGCCGGGACGGCCGGGGCCCTCGCCGCCGGGCTCGTCCTGCTGGGGGTGTTCGTCGTGATCGAGCGGCGGACGTCCGATCCGCTGGTGCGGCTGGGCATCCTGCGTTCGGCGCCGCTCGTGCGGGCGAACCTGGCGGCGCTGCTGTTCCTCGCGTCCTTCGCGGGATTCCAGTTCCTGGTGACCCTCTACCTCCAGGAACTGCGGGGCTGGAGCACCCTGGAGACCGGACTGGCCATGCTGGTGACGGGGATCGACACGGTCCTGGCCCCCACGGTGACGCCGCGGCTCGTGCACAGGTTCGGCAACGTCCGCGTGCTGTTCGGCGGGCTGGTGCTGGGCGCCCTGGCCTACGTCCTGTTCCTGCCGGTCGGTCCGGACTGGACCTACGCCGCGATGCTGCCGACGATGCTCCTGCTCGGCCTGGCGTTCTCGCTGACGTACGGCCCGCTGACCATGGCCGCGACCGAGGGCGTCCAGGAGGACGAGCACGGCCTGGCCGGCGGCCTGCTCTACACCGCGATCCAGTTCGGAATGGCGCTCGGCCTGGCGTCGGTGACCGCGACGCTGGGGCCGGACATCGGGCTGGACGGGATCCGGACGGCCCTCGTGATCCCCGTCGGGACCGCGGTGGCCGCCGTGGTGGTCGTCGCGTCCGGCCTGCGCGGCCGCCGGGCCACGGCGCCGCGGGACGTCCCGGAGGCGGCCGAGACCGTGGGCTGAGCCGCGGCCGGACCACCTGCGACGTGCACCGAACCTCGCAGACGGGCGGAGTGGTGTGGATCTCGGTGGGTTCGGGTCACACGACACAAACGATCTGAAACGGCGCGCCTACCGTCCAGAGTAGATGCTGATCGATTCGGTCGGCGGTGGCAGCGGGGCTTGGTGGGGCCTCGCGGAGAGGAGCGCCAAATGTTCATCATCATCACCTCGGTCGTGGTGTTCGCGCTCGTCGGATTGCTGGCGTCAACGATCTACCTGTGGGACTTCGCCCGCGCCAGCCGGCGCGACGCGCTGTTCCTCCCGGCGTCCGACCGGCGCGCGCGGAGGGCGCGCCGGGTGACGGGCATGTACACCCGCGGCAGCGACTTCGTGCGGGGGGACGACGAGCTCGTCGGACGCTGAGGCGCGGGCCGTCCCTACGGGACCGCTCCGGCGGGGGCGGCCCCGCGGGGGATGGCCCGCGTCTCAGGCAAGACTTCCCGCGTCCTTGTGACCGTCGCCCGCGGGCACGGGAACGAAGGTCCCGGCGGGCCGATCGAGGATCTGGACCTCGGCGGACTTCAGGTCCAGGTAGAGGCCGACGAGTTCGATCTCGCCGCCCTCGACCCGCTCCCGGAGCCAGGGGTAGGTGAGCAGGTTGTCGAGCTGCTGCATCACGTTGATCTTGCAGAGCCGCGTCAGCGGCGGCTCGCCCGTGGGCTCGGCCGCCAGGAAGCGGGCGAGGCTGTGGTTGCCGTGCTTGAGCCAGCGCGTCAGCCCGTGCAGGTGCTCGACCTCGGTTCCGCCCGCGAGGAGGGCGGCCATGGCCCCGCAGTTGGAGTGGCCGCAGACGGTGATCGTCCGGATGTCGAGGACGTTGGTGGCGTACTCGACGGTGGCGGCGACGGAGTCGTCGTGGGTGCGGGACCCGTGGCGCGGGACGAGGTTGCCCACGTTCCGGTTGATGAACAGGTCGCCGGGGCCGCTCGCGGTGATGATGTTGGGCACCACGCGCGAGTCGACGCAGGTGATGAACAGATGCTCGGGCTTCTGCTCCATCGCCAGCTCGGCCATGATCGGCCGGACGAGCCGGGCGGTGCGGCCGTGGTACTCGCGGACGCCAGCCAGCAGCAGGGCGCTCGGGGACACTTCGGGGGCGTCCAGTTCGACTTCGTGCCGTCGTCGCCGGTTGGCCCACGGCGCCCACCACCGGGACGGCGGGGGCGGCTTGCGCGGCTGAGACATTTCGCCTGTCACAGCTCTTTCATACCAAGTCTCGTGAACCTCATCGATATCGACCCTGCCTCCCTGGCGTTCGTGGGCCAGCCGCCACTCGTGGATGGCGTCGAACGCCGCATGGTCCATGAAGTCGACGTTCAGGTCCAGGTCGACCGCCGCGCCGGCCGGAACGTCCTGGAGAAGCCGCGACACCTTGGGGACGCCGAGGAAGGTGAATGTCCCCTCCACGACCACATGCCAGCGGGGCGGCGCGGGCGGGTCGTCCGGCGCCGGGACGAGCCGCTCGGCCCGCACCGACAGCCGCGTCAGCCGCCGCAGCGCCAGCACCGCCATGATCCCGATGCCGAGCAGGACGCCCTCGCCCAGCCCGAGGACGACCACCCCTGCCAGCGTGGCGAAGTAGGCGGGCGCCTCGCGGTGGTGCCGGAGGTCCCGGACGCGCGCGGTGTCCATCAGCCGCACGCCGAGCACCACCAGCAGCGCGGCGAGCGCGGCCAGCGGGACCTGCTCGATCACCGGCCCGCACGACAGCGCGAGGACCAGGACCCACACACCGTGCAGGACGGTCGACGCGCGCGTGCGGGCTCCGGCCTCCAGGTTGGCCGTGCTGCGGACGATCACGCCCGCGATCGGCAGCCCGCCGAGGAAACCGGACACCGCGTTCCCCGCGCCCTGGCCGAGCAGCTCCCGGTCGAGGTCGGCGCGCGGGACGCCGGGCGGGCGCCGACGGTCGACGGCCACACTGCACAGCAGCGACTCGACGGCCGCCACCAGCCCCACGGAGACGACGGCGCCGACGATCCCGTGCAGTGAGCCGTGCGGCAGGACGGGCGGCCCCCACCCGTCCAGGAGCGTGTCCGGCAGATCGACGCGGCGCGCCTGCCAGCCGAGCGACCAGGCGGTCAGGGTGGCGACGGCGATGGCGGGCAGCGGCCCGGGAACGAGCCGCAGCGCCGCGCCGAGCCGTCCCCGCCGAGGCAGCCGCGACCAGCCGACCAGCACGAGCACGGTCAGCGCGCCGAGCAGCGCCGGATGGGTGTGCGGACGCAGGACCTGGCCGGGCAGCTCCCGCAGGTTCGCGAGCGCGGACTGCTGCGGGCTGCCCCCGAGCACCACGTGCACCTGCGCGAGGACGAGCACGACGCCGACCCCGGCCAGCATGCCGTGCACGACGGCGGGGGACACCGCGAGCGCGGTGCGCGCCACCCTGCTGGCACCGAGCGCGAGCTGCAGCAGCCCGCCGAGCAGGGTGATCGTGCAGGTCGCGCGCCACCCGTAGGTCTGGATCAGCTGGGCCACGATCACGGTCAGCCCGGCGGCGGGCCCGCTCACCTGCAAGGGCGCTCCGCCGATCAGACCGGCGACCAGCCCGCCGACAATGGCGGCGATCAACCCCGCGGCGACCGGCGCCCCGGAGGCGACCGCGATCCCCAGCGACAGGGGGATCGCGACCAGGAACACGACGAACGAGGCGAGCAGATCTCGCCGCAAATCGGACACGTTGAGTGGCTGGAGAGTCACCTAACGTATATAACCATCCTTCCGGTCCCCTGTCGGCGCGGACACGACAAGGCCCACCAGATCCCCTCCGGCCGCCCTCGTCCATACGCGCCATCACTCACTCGTCCCTACTCGGGACCCCTACCCGGGCAGCCTCACGCCGACCTGAGGAGAACCTGCCGCCGACCGCGGGCCGGGCGCTGCCGGAGGCTCGGCAGACCAGCGAGTCACCGAGACGTGCCAGTCGGTGGCGGCCACAAGTTGGGCCATCGCGTCGGCCCAATCGCGCAGTTCCTCGTTGTCCTGGCGGGTGAGCCTGGCGATGAGGCGGTGGGCGATGTCGGCTTCCTCGTTGCACATCTGTACGAGGGACGCGAGGGCTTCGCCCGGCGTGCAGTTCTTCTCTCGCATCAACAGGTGCGGAAGAGAGAGCGGGTTCGTCGCCGTCGGTGCCGAGGTGCTCGTTCCCTGTTCATAACGGAACGAGCAGAAGTCGTTGACCATGCCCACGAGGTTGTGGACAGAGGTCTCCAGGCGGTGTGCGTCCGGGATCGGATGCATGGCATCCGGCCTCGGGATGAAGGCGGTCATCACGGTGGCGAAGACCGTGTGTCGACGCATGGCCAGATATTCGTTCAGGGGGACGTCATTCTCGCCCCAAGGGACGTGGGCTTCCCAGAGCAGCGCGAGGCCGCACCCGCGCAGGGCGGAGAGCAGACGGGTGAAGGAGTCGCGCGGGAGCAGGCTCCGAGCGCGGATGGTGAGGTCGGCGAGGGCGTCGGGAAAACCGTGTGCCGGGTTTCCCTCTCCGTCTTTCTGGCCGTATCCGGCTTTGTCGAGGACGTCCGTCAACTGTGCGAGGATCCGGGCCAGACGTGCGGGATCCGCGTGGGCGGTGGCTTCCGCGTGGACATCGTCGAACGCGGTCAGCCACATGAAGGTGTCGCCGGCCAGGTAGAGCAGCTCGCGGGGAGCGTGGGGATAGCATTTCGCGACGCTGCGTCCGATCCATGAGCGGTTCAGGCGGTCTCGCTCGGCCGCGTCCTGGGCAAGGCCGTGATTGTCGCGCCAGGCCCGGGTATGCGCTTCGGCGGATCTGGCATGGACGTTGACGGCGCTGGGGAAGCGCTTCCAGAAATCCGGCCGGACCGACCGGTCGGCTGCCTCGGACGCCATCGCGAAACCGGCGAGGACGGCGGCCCGGACGACGGTGGTGGGCGTGTAAAGGCTTTTGCCGATCCAGAGTTCGGGATGGCGGGTGGCGTCGAGGTGCTCCCGCAGCCGGTCGCGCGCGCGGTCGTAGGCCGAGCGCGGTGCCGGGCCGTGGTGCGCGTCGAGAGTGGCCAGCGCGAGAACGGCGTAGGCGGTCTCTTCCGGTGTGCCGCCGTTGACACCCCAAGAGCCGTCCGGGTGCTGGGTGTCCAGCAACCAGTCGAAAGTGCCTCGCAGTTCGGCCGCCACCCTGTCGGCGAGGGCGAAGACGGCCTGAGCCGTGGCGTAATACGGGGAGAGATGCCACTTGTCATGCCACCATGCCGTGTCGGAACGGGCCGCGAGGAGGAAGTCGGTCGCTTTGCGCAACTGCGGGCCGAACTGCTCGGGACTCCGGGCCAGGGCTTCGAGGACCCGGGCATTAGCGCTGACGGCCGGACCACGTTCGTGGGCGAAACAGTGGAAGTAGTCAGGTCCCTCGAAGGTGAGCAACGTTGGCAACAGCGTGGCGCCACCGGCGTCCAGGTTCTGGAGCACGATGCCGGCCATGGCGGTGTCGTCGGCGTCGGGCACCGGGAAATCCGCGTCGACCCCCACGCCGCTCTGCCCGGCGGCAAGAGCGGCGGCCCGCAGACGGTTGGCGGCGGCTGCTGTGACGGTGCCCGGCGGGAGGATGCCGGCGCGCTGGAGCAGGTACAGAACCCAGGCGTCCTCGAAGACGCTGATCGGGAAGACCTCAGGTAATCCGCCGTCACCGGTAGAGCGGGAAGCCGCCGCGAGATAATCCAGCGCGGCCCGGTGGCCGGTGTGCCGCTGCAAGGCCGCGGTGGCCGCCGGGTTGTTGGACAGGGAGCCGTTCGCGGCGGCGAACTTCGCCAGCCCGCTGACGTGGGCGGAGTAGGGGGTGGGGAGGGCTTCCACGCAATACATCAGGGTGGTCGGCCGCGCGGCGAACAGCTCGGGAGGAATCAGGCCGAACTTGGCCTCACGCAAGCGCGGCAGCTCCGCGAACGCCTCGTAGGGCAGGGGCAGGCCGCGCTGTCGCGCCTGGTCGAGCAGGAACGGAACGGTCACCTCGAAGGCGATCAGATCGTCTCGGGCGTCGCGCCCTTCCGTGCCGTGGCGGCGTAGCCAGGTGAGGCCGGCGGCCGACACGGCCGGAGCCCATTCCTCCGTTGTGTCGTGCAAGGCGATGACGGCGGCCAGGGTGGAGACCAGTCGGTCTTGGACGACAGGGACCGTCCCGCCCCAGGATCCGTCGGCGTGCTGGTGGCGGCGCAGCCAGTCAAGGGCGGAGCGGTGGTCAGGCCCGTCGGGCAGCAGGCGGACCACGTGGGCGGTCGTGTACGCGTTCGAGGCGACCGGGCTCTGCCCCAGGCTGTCCAAGAGGGCAGTGACTCGCCGGCCGGTCTCAAGGTGCAAGGGCCCATCGGGATGCTCCGCATCACCGTCGTGGCCGGGCGGCCGAGAGTTGATCAGAGTCATCGCGACCTCGCAGGTCAGCCCGTAGGACCGGCAGAGGCCGGGCCATCTGAACCGGAAGCTCACATCCCCGGTAACCCACCGCCCAGCGCTGACACCCGGCCGACCCCCCGAATGTGTCGCGCTTACGGAGCCTGTCGCGCTTAACCGCGCTGACCGGACACGTCGCGACAGCCCGCCCGGTCAATGATCTGCCCGCCCCCAGGGGATGCTTGAGGCGCCAACGGTGTCTGTCGCGTTTTGTCGCGCTTATCGGACCCCGTCGCGGCAGCCCGCTCGGTCAGTGATCTGCCCGCTTCCGGGGATGCCTGGGGCGCCAACGGTGTCTGTCGCGCTTTGTCGCGCTTGCCGGACCCGCCGCGACAAGCCCGCTCGGCCAATGATCTGCCCGCCTCCAGGGGATGCCTGGGGCGCCACAGGCGGGCGGGCGTGAGCTTTGCGGCGGGCGACTGTCTCATCTGCCCGGGTATTCCCGCCGCCTTCAGCGGTGCGCGGTCTGCTTCGGGCGGTTGCTAGCGGCGGTAGTCGCGGTGGCTTTGCCAGTCGTCGGGCTGCTGCTGCTGGCGGGAGCCGTAGGGGCCCGTTTCGCCGGTGGGCTGGTTGCCGGTCTGGGGAAAGCCATCCTGCTGCTGGGAGCCGAAGTAGCCCGGGTTGTAAGCCTGGGTGGCGTTGGGGTCGCTGTAGCCGCCCGTGCCCGCGTTCGGGTCGTGGGGGGCGGCCAGGGGATCGGAGCCGCCGTTGTAGCTGCTTCCGGAGAAGTCGCCGTAGCCGCCGGTGTTGCCGGTGTTGCCCGTCCCGCTGGCGGGGTCGGTTCCGCCGAACGAGCCGTAGGAGTCGCGGCTGCCGCTGTTGAGCGGGTCCTCGTAGCGCGGCGACTCGCCGTAGGCGGGGGACGTCGGGTAGCCGTCGGTCTGCGAGCCCTGGCCGTATCCGGGGGTGGAGCCGAGGCCGCTGTCGTAGCCGCCGGTCCCGCTGTCGTAGCCGGACGGTCCGCTCGGGGCCGCGCCGGAAGAGGCGCCGGACGACCATGGGCCCGTGCTGGTGGTGCTGCCGAGCGGGTCGCTCAGCGGGTCGTTCAGCGAGCCGTAGGAGCTGCCGGAGTCGGGCTGGGACGTGCCGCCCGCCGACCGCTGCCGGTCGGTCTGGATGCGCTGGAGCAGCTCGTCCACGGTCGGGAGCTTGTGGTTGTCGGTGTCGGAGCCCGAGCCGCCGCCGAGGCCGCCGTGCGCCGCCACGGCCGGGGCCGGCG
>NZ_SMKU01000163.1 GCF_004349215.1 Actinomadura rubrisoli
CCCCGCCGCCCGCTCCGGCACCGGCGCCCGCGCAGCAGCAGCCCGCGTCCGCGCAACAGCAGCCGGCACCGGCGCCCGAGCAGCCGTCCGCTACGGAGGCCCCCTCCGGCGACGGCCCGTACGTGACGCCGCTGGTGCGCAAGCTCGCCGCCGAGCACAGCGTCGACCTGACCGCGGTCAAGGGCACCGGCGTCGGCGGGCGCATCCGCAAGCAGGACGTCCTGGAGGCCGCCCGCGCCGCGCAGGTCCAGGCCGCGCAGGCCGCCCCGGCGCCCGCCGGAGCCCCGGCCGAGCAGCTCGCGCTGCGCGGCCGGACCGAGAAGATGTCGCGCATCCGGCAGACGATCGCCCGCCGCATGGTGGAGTCGCTCCAGGTGTCCGCGCAGCTCACCACCGTCGTCGAGGTGGACATCACCAAGATCGCGCGGCTGCGGGACCGCGCCAAGGCCGACTTCCAGGCCCGCGAGGGCGTCAAGCTGTCGTTCCTGCCGTTCTTCGCGCTGGCGGCGGTCGAGGCCCTCAAGGCGCACCCGAAGGTCAACGCCGTCATCGACAGCGAGACCAACGAGGTCACCTACCACGACGTCGAGAACCTCGGCATGGCGGTGGACGTCCCCGAGCGCGGCCTGATGGTCCCGGTCGTCCACAACGCGGGCCAGCTCAACCTGGGCGGCCTCGCGCAGCGGATCGCCGACCTGGCCGAGCGCACCCGCACCAACAAGGTGAGCCCGGACGAGCTGTCCGGCGGCACGTTCACGCTGACCAACACCGGCAGCCGCGGCGCGCTGTTCGACACCCCGATCCTCAACCAGCCGCAGGTCGGCATGCTCGGCACCGGCGCCGTCGTCAAGCGCCCCGCCGTCATCGACGACCCGGAGCTGGGCGAGGTCATCGCGGTCCGCTCGATGGTCTACCTGGCCCTCACCTACGACCACCGGCTGATCGACGGCGCCGACGCCGCCCGCTTCCTGGGCACGATCAAGCACCGGCTGGAGGAGGGCAACTTCGAGGCCGACCTCGGCCTCTGACCGCGCACGGCACCCGTGGCCCCGCCGCCCACCGGGCGGCGGGGCCCCGCGCGTCCGGGGGAAACCTCTCCGGGTAAACCCGGGCCTGAATGAGAATCTCAACGCTCGGTAGCGGTGTCGGCTTAGGCTGTGCGCATGAAGGTCACCGTGACGGGCTCGTCGGGCCTGATCGGCACCGCGCTCGTGCGGTCGCTGCGCGCGGACGGGCACGAGGTCCTGCGGCTCGTCCGGAGGGAGCCGGCCAGGCCGGACGAGGCGCGGTGGTCGCCCGCCGACGGATGCGTCGAGGTCGGGGCGGTGGCCGGGGCCGACGCCGTCGTCCACCTCGCCGGGGAGGGCGTGGCCGACCGGCTGTGGACGCCCTCGCACAAGCGGCGGATCAGGGACAGCCGGCTCGGCGGCACGCGGACGCTGTCGGAGGCCATCGCGGCGGCCGACCGGCGCCCGCCCGTCCTGGTCTGCGGGTCGGCCATCGGATTCTACGGCGACACCGGCGACACCGAGGTCGACGAGAAGGCCCCCATGGGCCGCGGCTTCCTGGCCGAGCTCGTCCGCGACTGGGAGGCCGCCGCGACGCCCGCGCGGGAGGTCGGCGTCCGGGTCGTGCACCCGCGGACGGGCGTCGTGCTGGGCCGCGGCGGCGGCCTGCTCGGGCGCACGCTCCCGCTGTTCAGGCTCGGCCTCGGCGGCAGGCTCGGCGACGGGCGGCAGTGGACGAGCTGGATCTCCCTGGACGACCAGGTCGCGGCGCTGCGGTTCCTCATCGAGGGGGAGCTGGCCGGGCCGGTCAACCTGACCGCGCCGAACCCGGTCACCAACGAGGAGTACACGCGGGCCCTGGGCAAGGTGTTGCGCCGTCCGACGCCGCTCACCGTCCCGAGGTTCGCGCTGCGGGCGGCGCTGCGCGGGTTCGCCGACGAGGGTCCGCTGGTCAGCCAGCGGGTCCTGCCGCGGCGGCTGGAGGAGGCGGGGTTCCGGTTCGCGCACCCGGAGGTGGGCGCGGCCCTCAAAGCCGTCCTGTGAGCCCCAAGAAACGTCAAAGTCCCGGGCGGTCCCGTTCGGTCGCCATACGGTTGCATTGAGACGTTGAGACGCCTTGGACCAGAGGAGGGTGAATGAGCACCGATGGACAGCCGCACATCCTCGCGATCGGCGGCGGAACGTTCGTCCCGGACGGTCGTGAGGGGCTCGCCCCGAGCCCGCTGCTGCGCTACGCGTTCGACCTGACCGGCCAGGACCGGCCGCGAGTCTGCTTCCTCACGACGGCGGTCGGCGACAACGCCGCGTACGTGTCGCGCTTCTACGCCGGGTTCTCCTCGATGGACGCCGAGGTCAGCCATCTGGCGCTGTTCCCCATGCCGAACGTGTCCGACATGCGGGCGCACCTGCTGACGCAGGACCTGGTGTACGTGTCGGGCGGGAGCGTCGCCAACCTGCTGGCGCTGTGGCGCCTCCACGGCCTCGACGAGATCATGCGGGACGCGTGGCAGGAGGGCGTGGTCCTGTCGGGGCAGAGCGCGGGCGCGCTGTGCTGGCACGTGGGCGGCAACACCGACTCCTTCGGCCCCCAGCTCCGTCCCATGACGGACGGCCTGGGGTTCCTGCCGTACTCGTGCGGCGTGCACTACGACAGCGACCCGCAGCGCCGTCCGCTGCTGCAGCAGCTCGTCGGAGAGGGAACCCTTCCGGGCGGGTACGCGGCCGACGAGTCGGTCGCCCTGCATTACGTGGGCACGGAGTTCGTCCAGGCCGTCTCGTACCGGCAGGAGGCGGGCGCCTACCGCGTGGAACCGGACGGCCCCGGCACGGCGAAGGAGTCGCGCCTGGAACCCCGGCTGCTCGCCGCCCTGTAACCCGGAGCACTGTGACCCGCCGCCCTGTAACCCGGAGCCCTGAACCCGCCGCCCCGTGACTCGGCGCACTGTGACCCGCGTCCTGTACAGACTTGTGGCTCACCGCCCCGCGCCCTTGTAGGTGACCGCCCTGTAAGGCGCGAAGCGGTGGACATAGGCTGGCGGGCGTGAGCGATGTAGACGTACGCGAGGCGCCCCAGACCACCCCCCTCCAGGGCGGGGCGCAGCCGCCGGGGTTCGGCGTCGAGGAACTGGTGGTCGTCCATGCGGGCTTCGGGACGGCGGCCGTCCCCTACAAGGACGGATGGGACCTGCAGAAGCGCACGCACGCCCTGCGCGTCGACGACCGGATCCCCGACACCGTCCTGCTGATGGAGCACGAGCCGGTCTACACGGCGGGCAAGCGCACCGATCCGCTCGACCGGCCGTTCGGCGACCCGGGCGCCCCGGTGGTGGACGTCGACCGCGGCGGCAAGATCACCTGGCATGGCCCGGGGCAGCTCACCGGCTACCCGATCCTGCGGCTGCCCGACCCGGTCGACGTGCTCGCCTACGTCCGGCTGCTGGAACGGATGATGATGGACGTCTGCGCCGAGCTGGGCCTGGAGACCGTCACCGTGGAGGGCCGCAGCGGCCTGTGGGTGCCGGGCGCCCCCGACCGCAAGATCGGCTCCATCGGGATCCGGGTGTCGCAGGGCGTGACGATGCACGGCTTCCAGCTCAACTGCACCGCCGACATGTCGTGGTTCGACCGGATCATCCCCTGCGGGATCCCGGACGCGGGCTCCACCAGCCTCAGCCTGGAGCTCGGCCGCGAGGTCACGGTCGCCGAAGTCACCCCGCTGGCCGAGCAGCACCTGGCCAGGGCGCTCGGCGCCGCGACGACCCTGCACCGAACCACCGCCCAACTGGGCGTCTGAAACCCCCGGCCGGGCGCGAGGCCCGGGCGGGGAGGGACGAACGCGGGGCTGGGCCCGCCGCTCAGCCCTGCGGCGCCATCACCTTGTACACGGCCAGCCCTTCGGTCGCCGCCGCCTGGTAGAACGCCGTCAGGCCCTCGTAGGCGGGCTTGAGGACGCGGTCGCGGGCGGCGGCGTCCAGCCGTCCGGCGTCCTGGACACCCGCCTCGGCCATCGCCGCCGGGTCGAACCGCGCGGCGATGGCGGCGAACGGCGTCCCGGCCAGATGGTCGGCGGCGGACTTGACCCGCTCCGGCGCCAGGTAGATCACGTCCATGCCCAGCTCGTCCGCGCCGTCCTCGGTGAGCAGGCGCCCGCCGCACACGGCGTCCGCCTCGGCCTGGCGCCCCTCCCACGGATCGCCGGTCACGAGGTAGTGCATGATCTGCCAGGCCCCGCCGAGCTCGAACGCCCGCGGGGCGTGGCGGCGGTGCCAATCGGCGGTGCCGAAGATGTGGCGGGCGATACGGCCGGGATCCGGCTCTCCCTCCAGCACCGGCGGCACCCTGAGGTACGACATTGCCAGACCCACTGCGGCCCCTCCTGGTAACGCTGTTGCGTGACGACAGGGAGTCACCCTAGAGAGATCCACTGCCGCCAACGACACGAACACGCGAATCGACAAGGCGAATCGGGCTCTTGTCACGCGTTCGAGATCACTCCGAGACGCCTTCGAGCCCGGCGGGCGCCGATGTGCCGCCACCGGTGATCGGCACGTACCCTGATGAGGTGACCACGGTGACACCTGAGGGGCGCAAGCTCCTGCGCGTTGAGGCCCGCAACAGCCAGACCCCCATCGAGCGCAAGCCCGAGTGGATCAAGACCCGGCTGAAGATGGGCCCGCAGTACAAGGAGCTCACCTCGCTGGTGAAGTCCGAGGGCCTGCACACGGTGTGCCAGGAGGCCGGCTGCCCCAACATCTTCGAATGCTGGGAGGACCGCGAGGCCACCTTCCTCATCGGCGGCGACCAGTGCACCCGGCGCTGCGACTTCTGCCAGATCGACACCGGTAAGCCCGCCGCCCTCGACCGCGACGAGCCGCGCCGCGTCGCCGAGTCCGTGGCCACGATGGGCCTGCGGTACGCCACCGTCACCGGCGTCGCCCGCGACGACCTGGACGACGGCGGCGCCTGGCTGTACGCCGAGACCGTCCGGCGGATCCACGCGGCCGTCCCCGGCTGCGGCGTCGAACTGCTGATCCCCGACTTCAACGCCGACCCCGGGCAGCTCGCCGAGGTCTTCTCGTCCCGTCCCGAGGTGCTGGCGCACAACGTGGAGACCGTCCCGCGGATCTTCAAGCGGATCCGCCCCGGGTTCCGCTACGAGCGCTCCCTGGAGGTCATCACCAGGGCCCGGCAGGACGGGCTGGTCACCAAGTCCAACCTGATCCTCGGCATGGGCGAGACCCGCGAGGAGGTCTCCGAGGCCCTGCGCGACCTGCACGGCGCCGGCTGCGAGCTCGTCACCATCACCCAGTACCTGCGGCCGAGCCCCCGTCACCACCCGGTCGAGCGGTGGGTGAAGCCCGAGGAGTTCGTCGAGCTGGCGGCCGAGGCCGAGGAGATCGGCTTCGCCGGGGTCATGTCCGGCCCGCTCGTCCGCTCCAGCTACCGCGCCGGCCGCCTCTACAAGCAGGCGATCGAGGCGCGGGAGGGCTGATCCGAGCCGTGCCCCGGCACGACTATCCTTGAGCCCATGTCGAAAAAGCCCACGGACGGGGCCCAGGAGCGTCCGGGCCGCCTCAAGCAGATCCGCATGGTCGCCCAGGTGCTCCGCCAGGCCGACCCGAAGGCCCTCCCGATCGTCTTCGCCTCGGCGATCGGCACCCTGGTCGTCGTCATCCTCATCGGGATGCTGATCGGCCAGCTGTGGTTCTTCATCCCGCTGGGCGTCCTCGCGGCGGCCGCGGTCGGCATGATCGTCTTCGGCCAGCTGGCGCAGCGCGCGCAGTACAAGGTGATCGCCGGGCAGCCGGGCGCCGCCGCGGCGATCCTGAAGAACATGCGCGGCGGCTGGACGGTCACCGAGGCGGTCAGCGGCAACCGCAACCTCGACATGGTCCACCGCGCGGTGGGCCGCGCCGGCGTCGTGCTGGTGTCGGAGGGCCCGCGCGGCCGGGTCGGGCCGCTGCTCGGCGCCGAGAAGAAGCGCATCTCCCGCGCCGCCCAGCAGGTCCCGATCTACGACGTGCAGGTCGGCGACGACGAGGGCCAGATCCCGGTCGACAAGCTCCAGCGGCACCTGATGAAGCTGCCCCGCAACCTCACCAAGGGCCAGGTGGCGGAGCTGAACGACCGCCTCCAGGCGCTCCCCCGCTCCATGCAGATGCCGAAGGGCCCGATGCCCAAGGGCGCGAAGATGCCGAAGGGCCCCAAGCCGAAGATGCGCTGACGGGAAGGCGCCCTCACGGGCGCCTTCTCACACGTTGACGACCGCCGTGTCGGCCGCGCGGTCGTGCAGGCCCCGGTAGTCCCGGTCCCAGATCAGCGCCGGGACGACCAGCAGCAACAGCAGCGTCCTGGCCAGCGACCAGCCGAGGCCGACGGGCCGTCCGTCCAGCCGCGCCACCCGCAGGCCGCACAGCCGCTTGCCGAGCGTCGTGCCCGCCAGCGCCGTGAGCAGCCACGCCTGGATCCCGAAGACGACCAGCGTCCCCATGCTGCGCTCCGCGGGCGTCCACTCGAACGCGCGCGCCACCAGGCTCGCGACGAGCATCGACAGCCCCCAGTCGACGAAGAGCGCGACCAGCCGCCGACCGTAGCCCGCGATGGCGCCGCTCCCGCCCTCCGGAAAGCCGAACCGCTCCCCCGGCCGTCCGAGGTCGGCCCCGGCCGCGCGCGCCCCGCCGAGCCACGTCTGCGTCCACCGCGGCTCCGCCGCCGGCCGCTCCTTGCCACTGCTCATAGCCCCTACGCTATCCCCTCCTCCCGAGGGGTTCCGACGCCCCTCCCCAGGGCAGATGTCAAGTGGCGGGGGACGCCCGTGACGCATGCGACAACGTGATGCGTAACACAGCCGAAACAAACGGGACACGGCCGGGAAACGGCCCGTCCGTACCCTTCAGAAAGCCCAAGAGCGCCCCAAGGAGGCTGGATGTTCAGCAGCGCCGAAGAGGTCCTGAGCTACATCAGGAACGAAGGTGTGCGATTCGTCGACTGCCGGTTCGTGGACCTGCCGGGCAAGATGCAGCACTTCACGTTCCCGGTCGAGAACTTCGGCGAGAGCGTCTTCACCGAGGGGCTGATGTTCGACGGCTCGTCGGTCCGCGGGTTCCAGGAGATCCACGAGTCGGACATGCTCCTCCTCCCCGACCCCGCCACCGCGGTCGTCGACCCGTTCCGCCAGCACAAGACCCTCATCCTGAACTTCTTCGTGCACGACCCGCTGACCGGCGAGCCCTACAGCCGCGACCCGCGCAACGTGGCCAAGAAGGCCCAGGACTACCTGCGCGGCACCGGCATCGCCGACACCGCCTACTGCGGCCCCGAGGCCGAGTTCTACATCTTCGACGACGTCCGCTTCGAGACGAGGCAGAACGCCGGCTACTACTACCTCGACTCGATCGAGGGCGCCTGGAACACCGGACGCGAGGAGGCCGGCGGCAACCTCGGCGCCAAGCCCCCCTACAAGGGCGGCTACTTCCCCGTCCCGCCGATGGACCACTACACCGACCTCCGCTCGGAGATGGTGTCCCAGCTGATCGCCTCCGGCATCGCCGTCGAGATGCAGCACCACGAGGTCGGCACCGCGGGCCAGGCCGAGATCGACTTCCGCTTCGACACGCTGCTGAAGACCGCCGACAACCTGATGCTCTACAAGTACATCGTCAAGAGCGTCGCCCGCGCCGCCGGCACGACCGTCACGTTCATGCCCAAGCCGATCTTCGGTGACAACGGCTCCGGCATGCACGTCCACCAGTCCCTCTGGAAGGACGGCTCGCCCCTGTTCTACGACGAGGTCGGCTACGCGGGCCTGTCGGACAGCGCCCGCTACTACATCGGCGGCCTGCTCAAGCACGCCCCGTCCCTGCTGGCCTTCACGAACCCGACGGTGAACTCCTACCACCGCCTGGTCCCCGGCTTCGAGGCCCCGGTCAACCTCGTCTACTCCCAGCGCAACCGCTCGGCCTGCATCCGCGTCCCGATCACCGGCTCGAACCCGAAGGCCAAGCGCATCGAGTTCCGCGTCCCGGACCCGTCCTGCAACCCCTACCTGGCCTTCTCCGCCATGCTCATGGCCGGCCTGGACGGCATCAAGAACAAGATCGAGCCCGCCGAACCGGTCGACAAGGACCTCTACGAACTCCCGCCCGAAGAGGCCCGGGCCATCCCCCAGGTCCCCGGCTCGCTCCCCGAGGTCCTGGCGTCCCTGGAAGCCGACCACGACTACCTCCTGGAGGGCGGCGTCTTCACCCCGGACCTCATCGAGACCTACATCGCGATGAAGCACGAGTTCGAGATCGACCCGATCCGCCTCCGCCCCCACCCCCACGAATTCGAGCTCTACTACGACATCTAGAAGACGAACACTCTGCCCCGGCCCTCCGCTCCCGAACGTGTCCGCGGCCGCCGGGTAGCCGAGTGAGAGGTCACGGTTGCAGTTCGTGATCGTCGCGAGTCGGGTTTACCGCGCGCTAGCGCATCTCGGTCGTTCGAGGGTGTTGTGGGCTTCGGGGGGCCGATCGGGCGAGTGGGGTGCATGGTGCGTCGGGAGTGGGGCCGGAGGAGCTGATCGCGGCGTGGACGTTGCTGGACGGCGCCTGGGGGCTGGTGGGGAACTAGACGGGGGCGACGTGAGGCCGAGCAGGTGCTGCGCCGCCTCACCCGCGGCGGCCCCAAACACCCCATCGGGGAACTCGGCAAAGCGGTCAAGAGCGTCTTCGCCGCCGAGCACGTCGCCTCGCAGGCACTGCGCCGCGAGATCCACGAGGGCCTGCAGGTCGTGGAGAACCGGCATTCGGCCAACACCGACCTGTTCTACGGCAGCGCCGCCACCATTCCCGGCAGCGACAAGGAACACCAGGAAGTCTCCATGCTCAGCCTGATCCTTTCCCGTCCCTTCGGTCAGGCTGATCGAGGGGACGGGACGCTCTGGTCGGGCAGCAGACCGGCCAACGCGGTCCGGACGGCGGCCCGGCTCACCCCATGCGCACGAGCGAGAGCCGCAATCGAGGCGCCCTGGTTGGTGAACGCCGACCGCACCTCCTCAAGCCGGGCGCCGGTCAGCGCGGGCCGCCGGCAGCGGTAGCGGCCCTCGGCCTCCGTGACCCGTCGTTCCTTATGTGGGGGAAACGCGCCCTTGTGTTGTCTGTTGCGTGTGCGCCCGGCATCGGCCCGGGCGGCGGATGAGACTCGACGTGACACCGGCCGATGCGCTGGGTGTGCCGTTGTGGGCGAGCCACGCTAGCGCCTGGTCGCCCGCGCGGCGGTTCCGGCCGTCGGTGCGTCGTGTTCTAAAGGGAGACGTGCAATGACTCGACCCCGGCCTTGCGGCCCGTTGTCCCGGCGCTCGGCGCTCGGTGTGCTCGGAGCGGTTCCGGTCGCCGCGGGTACGGCGCTGGTCGCTCCGGGCATCGCCGGCGCCGACCAGGCGCGGAACGGCCCGGTGCCGAGGGACCTGCGGCCCGGTGGCGCCTTCGACCGGCATGTGGCCAAGCTGGCGGCCGAGGACAAGTTCTCGGGCAGCCTGCTGCTGGCTCACCAAGGCAAGGCGGTGCTCGCCAGGGCGTACGGGAAGGCCAACAAGCGGTTGTCGATTCCCAACCGGCCGGACACCACCTTCGTTCTCGCCTCGATGACCAAGATGTTCACCGCCGTGGCGCTCGTCCAGCTCGCCGAGCGGGGCAAGGTCGACTTCTTCAAGACCCTGGGCACCTACGTGAAGGGCTTCCCGGCCGACATCGCCGACAAGGTCACCGTCCACCAGCTGCTCACCCACACCTCCGGAATGGGTGACCACACGCAGGAGCCGGAGTGGGACAAGGAGTCCACCAAGTGGACCAGCACCGCCGAAGTCTGGAACGGCACCTTGGCGATCATCCGGAAGATGCCGCTGAAGTCCGCTCCCGGCACCCAGTTCGGCTACAGCAACGCCGGCTTCTGCGTGCTCGGTGAGATCGTCGCGCAGGTCTCCGGCCAGTCCTACTACGACTACGTCCGCGACAACGTCTTCACCAAGGCCGGTATGGCCCATACCGCCTTCTACACCAAGCCGCAGTGGCAGACCGACAAGCGCATCGCCCACCCCTACGGCTCCGATCCCTCGGGAGGGCCACGCGTCGACAGGATCGACGATCAAACATTCATCGGCAGCCCGGCCGGAAACGCGTTCTCCCCCTGCGCGGACATGATCCGCTTCGGCCGTGCGCTGCACGGCGGCAAGCTGCTCGACCATGCCTTCAAGGACCTGGCCATGAGCGGGAAGGTATCCCTCCCCCCAACGCCATCCAGCGACTCAGCTGTCCAGACCACCCACTGGGGCTACGGCTTCATCGCCTGGATCTACAACAACCAGCGAATCGTCGGGCACACCGGCGGCTCCATGAACGGCGGCATCAGCACGATGACCGATACCTACCCCGACCTGGATTGGGAGGTGGCCATCCTCATGAACTACGACGACCTGACCGTCCTCAACGCCCTGTCGAGCCACGCAAGGCGTCTGATAACCCGCTCGTCATGACCCGCGCTTTCGCTCCGCCGTCCAGGCGACCGGGGTCCCGGTAGCGCTGACGTAGAAGGGGCGCAGCCCTGGTAAGGCCCGGTGATTGAGTGGTCTGTGTTCTCTGCCGGCTGTCACTGTCTGTGGTGGTCGCCGGGCGCGTAGCGGCTCCAGGGGCGCTGGCGGCGTCGGCGGTGCGGAGTTCCCCCGCCCGCGCTGGGTTCTCGGTGGAAAGCCACGACCCGCTCGTGGTGGGGGTCTGCGACGACTTCACCGACCACGCCCGGCAGCCGGCCGAGCACGCCCGCGCCGCCCAGGTGCTGACCGAGGCCGGCCACATCCTCCCCCGCAGAGTGGCATCGCCGGGGTGCTCAGGCGATGGGGCCGGGCTGATCGGGTAGCAGGTCGGCGAGCGCGGTCCGAACGCCAGCGCGGCTCACTCCGTGGGCGCGTGCGAGGGCGGCGATCCCTTCGGCGGTAAGTTCGTTCTGCAGGTCGCGCTGGAACTGCCCGACAGCGGTGATCACGTTGATGAGCAGCGCAATGGTGGCGTCGTTCGCGGCCAGGTCGTGGATGTTCGACAGTGGTCCGGACAGGACGCGCAAGGCGACGCCGATCCGGCAGGACACCTCCCGGCTGATCACCCATGAGGCGCTGATGCTCTCCCGGCAGGCCGGCGACCGCGACATGGAGCTGTTCGAGCTGGCGCACCTGGCGATGCAGTCCGTGTACCTTCACCGGCCCACGGAGGCCCTGCGGATCACCACCGACCTCCTGGCCGACGGCGACCTCGCCCCACGCGTGAGGGCGCTGTTCGACATCCGGCAGGGGCGTGCACTGGCGCAGCTCGGCCACGGGCGACGCGCATTCGACGCTCTCGGCCGAGCGCGCTCGACCTTGATGGACGGCATAACCGCCAAGGATTCGCACTGGACGTGGTGGCTCACCGAAGCCGAGGCACTTTGGCGCATGGGGATGGCGCATGCCGAGCTCGGGCAATGGGGCGCAGCGGTGCCGCTTCTCGCCGAGTCTGCGAGCCTGCGGAAGGCCAATCGCCGTGACCGCTACAACGACCTGGTGCACCTGTCTGAACGCGCTGGTGCATGTGCGGGACTGGCAGGAGGCCGAGCCCGTCATGGCCGAGGTGGCCGGCGTGGCGGGCGAGGTGGGATCGGCTCGGACAACGAACCTGCTTGGGCGGATCGCCGGTCGCGTGGCGCACGCCGATGCGCCGTCGACCATCGCGGATCTGGCGGACGCCCTTGAGCGTCTTCTAGGTGAAGGTCAGAGCGTCGAACACGACGCCGGGCTAGGCTGAACAAGCGATGCACCGACGCCCCGCCACCCTCCAGGCGAGGGGACGGGGCGCCAGTCTCGTTCCGGAACTCAGGTCCGCGACTCCCAGCCGTACCCGACCTCGGCGAGGCGCGCGGCGACCGGCCCCCAGACGCCGTGATGCAGAATCCCGCGTCCGAGCGTGATGGCCTCTCCACGCCGCTGATCAACTCCTTGCCCGTCGCGTCGAGGCGGCACAGCAGGGTCTTGGACGCGCTGAGCCCGTACCGGCGCTCGGCCCGCAGGGCGATTCGGCGGATGGTGGTGGCGAGGTCCTCGTGACCGCCTCGCGGCTGCTCTCGGGTTCACCACCGGCGGTAGGTGCCGGAGATTGCCGCGGACGACTCGGCCTCGTTCCGGAGAAGAGAACGCTGGACGGCCTGCTCGATTCCTGCTGAGAACGCCAGGCCCCACCCCCTGCGATCGCGGGGTGGGGCGGCCTCTTCGTTTCTCGGCCACGAACACACCCACGCCCGCACGCGACCATGAGTCACCTGACCCCGCAATAGGTCAACTCACTCAACAGACCTATCCGAGTTCAGCGCCCGAGCCGTCTGGCTCTTTTCCGGCGCCGTACCACTAAAGGTCACGTCCTGAAGATATACGTGCGATGATGTCAGCCAACTTTGAGATTCCCAGTATCCGCCAGCCTTTCTCATTAGGTCCCACTTGATGGTGTAGCAAGCTCCGGGCCCTATCGGAACGCCAAAGCTAGTGTATTTCGCCTGGTAACTATTGGAGGATATCTCGAAATCATAATCCTCGACCCGTGCGGCGGTGATACGGACGCGTCCTGTCACTTTGATTCCTCCATCCCCATACCATGCAACCCCCAATAATAGAAAGAGTCGAAAGTGCCGTGAGGGCGGACGAGGAACTTCCGTTCTCCTTCACGACTTCGGCAGTTGGAATCCACGACCTTTTGCTCCGCCGCGCGGGCGGATCGGTCAGGTGATTCCGCTTGTGCGGCTGTCGCTGTGGTTGTCGCGAACAACGAAGATACAGTCATTAGCACGGATGCCGGCCTGATGTACATCATTCCTCCTTGAGTTGGGCGGGTCATGTGCATCACGCCCAACCTGTCGCCAAAGCCGTAGCCGCACCGAAACCGGCTCCACAGGGCCCTTCATAGAATTACGGCGCCCCTGTCTTCATCGACAAACAACCCTTCATTCGCCATTATAGAATGCCGATACAATGAGGTTGATGGTTGGACAAAGAGGTTGTTGTGGGGAAATATGCCCGGACAGGAACGCAGAACCAGGAACCGATTCGATGAACTCCGTAGCGTGACGGCAAGGGAACTGACAATGTTGCCCGCGTTCCATTCACTAGCGAGAGAGGACTGTCGATGTCTCGTTCCCCCCGCGTTCCCCGACTGGCGGCCGCGGCCCTGCTGGCCGCCGTCGTCGGCGGCGGGACGGTGATGACCACTGCGGTCACTGCCGCCACCCCGGCCACCGCAGACGCCTCCGAGTGCCAGAAGTACCTCATCGACCGCTACCCCGGGGTGGTCACCGAGGCTGCGGCCACGGCGGCCTGCACCGTGCCCGCGAACCTGCCCGATAAGGGCATCCCGGTGTGCGAGCAAGGAGGGAAGGCCCTCGACATCACCAAAGAGGACGCCAGTCGCGCCTGCTCCCTCGCCACCCAAAAGTAGGGGCCGCCGAACCGCCCGCAGGCCGGCCTCACGGCCCGCCTGCGGGCGCCGGGCGGACGGCCGATGGCCAGCGCGGAGGCCGGGCTTTCCTCACGCCAAGCAGTCAGGATCGGCTCGATCAGCTTCCAGTGGGCATCGGAGAGGTCACTGGGCAGCGAAGGCGTGTGCTCATTCCAGGACGTACGCCACGCAAGGCGAGATGCCTAGGCGTAGGACCAACACTCCACTCGCCTCAAGGATCCGGCCCAATGGGTCCCGACCCCTGGACTCGTTCCGCTGCATGTAAGCCCGGTCCTGGATCGATGTGAGGTACCGGTACGACCCTGCCGGTCGACGCGGCGGAGTGGACCGCGCTGGACGGTCTACTCGACGCCTGCTGAGGCGCTTCACGGCCCGAATTCCGGCCGAGTGATCGTGGCGCACGCGTGGTCCAGTGCAATGAGGACCTCCTGAACTCGGGTTGGACCGAGGTTGTGCGCCTGGTCCAGGCGTCCGAGTGCCGCGAGTTCGACCACGTCGCCCACGGTGCTGATGAACCGATCGCCTTCGGCCCGAAGCGCGGACCGCAACGGCCACAGCACGTGCTGGGACAGGTTCAGGCACTCAAGCGGGCCGTCCAGTGTGGGGACGGGCCCGGCATCCGTGCAGCGCAGGTCGACCGCGGCAACGCATTCGAGATCGACCCCATCCGCCTCCGCCTCCGCCCCCGCCGCACGAATTCGAGCTCTTCTACGACATTTAGTCCCACAGTGCGAGGGCCCGGCAGTCGAGAACCGCTGGGCGCGCTCGCACACCCATATCCCCCAAGACGATCTTTCTCGCCGAACAGGCACTATCGCGAGACCCGGTACTCGGCCCACCGCTGAGCGACGGCGACGTACTCAGGCACCGCGCCGCCACCGTGGGCCCGTTCGCCATAACGCCTCCACCGCTCGGCCGAGGCCCTCGCGTACAGGCCGATCGCGGCCGGATCAGCGGCGTCCCATGACGGGATGGACTCGGCCCACCGCTCGGCCTGCCGGGGCGTGTGTCCCGCACGGATCAGCCACGGGACGACCTGTCCCGCCTCCACCCAAGGCGCGCCACGCGAGGCGAACGCCCAGTCCACGACGTACACGCGCCCCTCGGACGTGATCAGCAGATTGCGAGGGTTGAGATCGGTGTGCAGCAACGCGTTCCCGGCAATCGACGACACATCGGCCGCGACGGCTTCCCAGCGCCGTTCAACGCGCATCTGAACCACGTCAGGGCACGGCAACGCCTGGATCGCCCGCACCACCCTGGTGAGCAAGGCCAGGTCTGCAGAGCCCGGGGCGTAGTCGGCGTGCCTGCCCTCCACGTGCTCGAACCCGAGCGCAAGCCACCCCCCGGCTTCCGCCGTCCACAGAAGCCGGGGGGCGAGCCCGCTCACGTGCTGGTTGATGGCCGCTTCCCTGCGCAGCGCCCGAACCTCCGCGCCGTCCTCGTCCGGCAGCTTCCGTGCCGCCTTAACGAACACCGGCCCCTGCAGAACATGGAGCGTCGAGGCGAAGTCGGCATGGCCGCCACCCGCCGCCGACTCGACACGCCGAACCGGGCCACTGTGCTCCTGGACGGCGTCCCGAAGCGCTCCGGGCAGGTCATCCCAAGTGCTGCGCATGGAAGCCTTCCGCTATCCGCCGCCAGGCATACTGCATTCAGGCGGGCAGCAGCCCGCGCCTTCGTTGTCCCAGAATTCCATGTCCACCCGGTAGCCGGTGGCATGCAGTGCCGGGATGGTCCGGGCAAGCGCGGCGCCGGACAGAATGTCGTCGTCCAGAACGCGCACATGGTGAATGTATCGACCGGCGTGCTTCTCGCCGAACGCATGTACGGCTGGGACCGCTTGATGAAAGCATGCCAGCCCTCGTCCACCGGCACCGAGGGCACAATCCGCACCCAATCGCCGCCGTGGGCATCGTGGTCCCGCATTATGTTGGCCTGCGCCTTGAGGAAGACCAGAGCCTGCCCCATCATCCGCTGGGCGTGCCGCGCGGTAACGCGGTCGTACCGGACGATGTCCTCGACAAGCAGGTCGAACACCTCGGCGTCGACCAGCTCACGGGGGTCTTTGACGGCTTCGGCCGCCTGGTCGGTGGTGATGGTCATGTGCACCTCCAGCGCGCTGTATCGGATCTTGCGCGCGCCCCAGATGCGCGCCTGTGACCTGGGGCCGCGAGCTGGATGAGAGGCGGCGCGGCCGAAGACGTCGCCCCGGGCCGTACGGCGCCGCCCCTCGCTCATCCCTCCTCAAGGACGGAACGGATCGGGCCGTCGACCGCCCATGCGATCCGCTTAGCCGCCTTCTCGCCATCCCGTCGCGTCGATGTAGCGGGACGCGATGGCGCAGCGCGTCCAACTGCCCGTACGGCACCACGTCCAGATCGGCGGCCATCAGGTCCTCCTCCGTGGGGTCCGGACTCGATCGGCCAGGCGCCGCCGTAATGATTCCTCCTCCGCAGCGGTGCACAACGACGCTGTCGCCATGTAGGGGCCGAGCCGGGTCTCGATACCGGCGACCGCTGCGGCGAGATCGTGGCACGGTGCCAGCGGGTCGCCGGTCGAGGAGATGAACCAGGGCACCCCGCCCACACCCGGCTTCACCCACACGCTCTCCCCGACGCCCGGCAACTCGGGCGCAACCACCCGCAACAGCGCGGGGCTCTCCTGGTATCGCGGGGACGTAGACCAGCCAGCGGCAGTGAGCGCACGAGCAAGGGCGTCCAGATGATCGGTCGCGGTCACCGGCAAGGCGGCGCGGCGGCCGGGGACGCCGACGTCGCCCCCGGCCGCCGCGCCAGGACACAGGACCTCCGACTGTCCGGCCGTGGAATGCCGGGTGGCCAGCCCCGCGAGGAACAGGCGAGCGCGGGAGGCCGCCCGCACGGAACCTCCCGCGCCCTCTGGGGACGGCGCGACGCGGGGGCGTGACGCATCGCGCCGTCCCGGCTTGAGAAACCAGGGCATCTAGATCGCCGCCCGCCGCAGGTACCAGTCGACGGTGACCGCCAGCGCCTCCGCGCTCGGCGCCTCGACCAGACGCGGGCCGTACCGCGACGGCAAGAGCGCCCACCACATCTGCGTGGCCTCTCCCCACCACGTCGTGATCCCAGCGGGGATGCTCGGGGGCGCATCCCGGACGGGCGACAGGTCGACCACGGTGTGCTCCAGCCGGTTCATGACCGATCCCCAAAGGACGACAGGACGGCGTCGACGGCGGCCAGCGGGTCCTCGATCGGGCCGATCACCCGGCCGCCCGCCAACCAGCGGAACAACCCCAACCGGCAGGTCAGCATCTGGGTACGCCCGCCTGGGCCCGTCGCGGTCAGCGTCATGTCATAGGCGGTGGCGGTGATGCCGCACTTGCGCAGCTCGACCGCCAGATCCCGCAACGCCAGCCCGGCGTCGATCCCGGCCGCCTCATGCAGCAACTCACGAAGCAGCCCCGCCTCATCGGCCTGAACGCCGAGGAAACCGCCGTGCCCGGGCGGGACGAGCCGCGAGGCGCGCCAAGACGCTCCGCCCGGCTCGTCCTTGACCTCCACCAGCCAGCCGGGGAACTCCTCAGCCAGCGCACGCCGCGCCTCCGGCCCGCTCATCGCGCACCTGCCTCGTCCTCGGCGACCTCACGCAACTTCGCGCGCAGCCCGTCCGCCGTGTCCGCGTCCAGCTCCGTACACACGCGCGCCCCGAGCAGCCGACCGTCCAGCCGAGCACGCCGGACGGTCCGGATCGCCCACCAGCGGCCGGTGTCGCTGGTGTGGACGATGCTCCAGTTTCCGAACTCCCCCCGCAACGCGGCTTTCTGCGCCGCGACCGCGTCCACTCCCACCGGCGGCTGTACCTGGCTCACCGTCGAACCTCGTTTCTGGTCGAGCCCTGGATCAAGCGGGCGTCCGCTCGCTCGCCCGGGCTGCGTATGTGTGCTGCGACACATCTACTTACATGGCAACCGGAAGGAGCAACACGCTTGCGCAATATTGCGCCTTCTGACCTACTGGAGCCATGACACTCCGGACATCGCCCCCACAACGATCGCCCCTTGACCTGCGCCGGGACCTGGGGTCGCGGCTGAGGGTGCTCCGTCTTCAGGCGGGCTTGAGCGGCAAGGACCTCGCCGAGCTTCTCGGCTGCCATCCGTCCAAGGTCTCCCGCCTGGAGCACGGGGGCGCCATTCCCTCGGTCGCCGATATCCGCGCCTGGTGTGCGCACTGCAACGCCGAGGACCAGGCCGACGACCTCGCCGCGGACGCCACGGCCGTCGAGGCGGCCTACTCGACGTGGCGCTCCAACCAGCGGACCGGGCTGCTGCGCATGCAGAAGGAGGTCGGCGACCTGTTCTCCCGCACCCGCCGGTTCCTCGCCTATGAGTCCCGCGTGATACCCGGCCTGCTGCAAACCGCCGACTACTCCCGCGCCATCCTGGAGGCCGCACGGGCACGGCGCAGGTCACCCGACGACGTGTCCGACGCCGTCACGGCACGCTACGAGCTGCGACGCGTCCTGGACGGCCCCGCGACGTTCAACCTCCTCGTCGAAGAGCACGTCCTACGGTCACCGATCGCACCGCCCGAGATCATGCGGGAGCAGGCCGATCAGCTCGTCGCAGACTCCCGTCGGCCCAACGTGTCGCTGGGCGTGATCCCATTGGGTCCACGTACTCGCGCGGGGGTAGAGAACTTCTACGTCTATGACCAGATCCTCGTCCGCATTCAGCTTTTGTCCGGCCGGTTCACCGTCAACGCCCCCGGAGATGTGGCCGAGTATCTCGCCGCCTTCGCGGAACTGTCCGAACTGGCCGTCGTCGGCGACGAGGCGCGCGCCTTGATCCGCGACGCGATCGGCTGACGCGCAACAATTCGGCAGCCGACCCATCCGCTCCGCTGCCTGCTCCACGTCCGCCGCCAACCGGCCGCCGGTGTCAGGGCCGGTCGACCACACGGAGGTCTCGGCGTCCCCGGCCCAGGCAGGCAAACTACGCCGTTGGGGTCGCCCTGGGCGCACGAGACACCACGAGCGCACTCGCGAGCGTGGCCGAAGCACGCGAGGCTTATGCCACCGGGGAACTGTGGGCGTACGGGACGTGGGCACAGATCTGCATAGGTGCCGGAATGGCCTACGTCCTCAAGGGCGATCTGGACGAGGCGCTCGGCGAGCTGACCCCGATCCTGGCCTTGCCCGGCGAGCAGCGCCTCGCAACGCTGGTGAGTCGGTTCGGCGAGGTCGACCAGCACCTCGCCCACCGCAGATTTCGCGGTAGCCCCGCCGTTCTGGCTCTTCGCGAGCAGATCACTGAATATCAGGCAGAGGCGATCACAACCAAGGCGATCACCAAGGGAGACGAATGACCTCCGCACCCGAGAGCATGCGCGACCACTGGTGGTGGCGACCCGGCTGGAAGGTCGGTCGCCGCATGTACACCTGGCACATCACCTTCGACGGCCAGGCTGAACTCCACCAACTCGTCCACGAATACCAGGCACGGCTGGCCGGCCTGCCCGGCCTCGACCCGATCCCAGAGCAGTGGCTTCATCTCACCACTCAGGGCTTGGGATTCGCCGACGAGGTGCCGGACGAGGTCGTGGTCCAGGTGGTCGGGAAGGTCCGGAGTCGGCTCGCTGATGTCCCTCCGGTGGAGGTGAGCGTCGGCCCCGCGATCGTCGATCCGGAGGTGGTGCGGCTCAAGGTCCATCCCGCCGCCGCGCTCGTCCCGATCCGCACAGCGATCCGCGACGCGATCATCGAGGCGACCGGTTCTGTCGGCGAGTCGCCGGACTGGAACCCGCATGTCAGCGTGGCCTACAGCAATGTCGAGGGCCCGCTGGCGGAGATCGCGGCCGTACTGGCGGAGGAACTCCCGCCCGTCCAAACCGCGATCAAGGACGTTCAGCTCATCCTGCTCGGCCGCGACGAACAGTGCTACACGTGGGACACCAAGGCCGTCGTACCGCTCACCGGATGATCTCTGACAGATCGAACGCCGGGTACACGCACAGTCTCGTGCTGCCATGGGCACTCTTCCCCTGCGGGTGGAAGCCGCAGCCGCTCGTCGGCGTTCTCGCGCGGACGGCCTCGCGGATCGCTGGGACGGCCTCATGCGGGATCCGTGCGAAGGGACGCCAGCGGGAGCGATGCCGTGTCGCCCAGGTCCATGTCGGTGCCGGCGAGCAGGGGGTCTCCGACGCCGAGCGCCTCGGCGAGCCTGACCAGGGTGGGCAGGCGGGGCGGAAGCAGCCGGCCCAACGTGTCGCTGGGCGTGATCCCGTTGGGTCCACGTACTCGCGCAGGGGTAGAGAACTTCTACGTCTATGACCAGAACCTCGTCCGTATCCAGCTTTTGTCCGGCCGGTTCACCGTCAACGCCCCCGGAGATGTGGCCGAGTACCTCGCCGCCTTCGCGGAACTGTCCGAACTGGCCGTCGTCGGCGACGAGGCGCGCGCCCTAATCCGCGATGCGATCGGCTGACGCGCAACAATTCGGCAGCTGGCCTGTGCGCTCCAGGCGCCCGCGATCCCGACGCGATGCGACGGTCGGTCACCGAGGCCGACGATGCCTGGGCCGCCGGCGGCCAACGGGACCAGGCCGGGAGCGGCTGGAGTACGCGCGGCGGCGCGCCTAATCGGTGTCGGTGATCTCGCTGGCACCGGTCACCACGACGTGCCCGCCGATGCGCTCGTGGGCTGCCACCTTGAGCCGGTCATAAGCGAGTTGCTCGTCCTCGCCGAAGACGTCCAACCCAATGGTGTCGAGCTCTACCTCGATGTAGTGCTCCCGTGCGGGCTCAAGACCGAACATCGTAGATCCGTCGTCGATCACGTACCTGACTTGCCATTTCGTCATCGCGCTCTCCCTCGGTCCCGGCCCCAAGGGGAGCCTCGGGAGGTTCGAGTCCCAGAGGCTGTCGCCACCGTAGCGAGTGCCGAGGTAGCCGTCTGGCTAGCAGCGCCTCGCAACACTAGTGAGTCGGTTCGGCGAGGTCGCCCAGCACCTCGCCCACTGCAGAGTTCACGCTAGCCCCGCCGTTCTGGCTCTTCGTGAGCGGGCGGAACTCCAGGTGCAACGCGAACAGTAGCGTGACGTGCGAGCCGCGCCGCCGACCAAAGGGAGCCTGCCCGTGCGCTGGAAGGTCCACTCCGAAAAGCCCCTGTACACCGACCCGTGGCTCGACATCCGCGTCGCCGACGTAGAGATCACTGGTGGACGGCGCCTGGAGCACCGGATCATCCGGTCGCGCACCGGTGGCGCGGGGGCTGTCGTGGTGGACGAGAAACGGCGCGTGCTTCTGGAGTGGCGGCACAGGTTCATCACCGACGCCTGGGGATGGGAGATACCGATCGGCGGTATTCGCGATGGTGAAACACCTGAAGCCGCCGCTGCCCGTGAAGTCGAGGAGGAGACCGGGTGGCGGCCCGGCTCGATGCGACCGCTCACCGTCGTACACCCCACTCCCGGGATCTCCGACTCCCGGCACCACATCTTTTGGGCGGACGGCGCCACCTACATCGAGCCGCCGGCCGAGGACTGGGAGGCCGAGCGCATCGATTGGATTCCGCTCAGCAAGATTCGCGGACTCGTGGAGGCTGGAGAGATCGTCAGTGGCACCAGCATGGCGGCTCTGCTGCTCGCTGCCAGCGGCTCGTAGCTTGCGGGTGACCATGTTCAACGCGAGCGCAACTCGCAGGACGACGTCGACCTCCGAGACGGTGTGCCCGTCCAGCGTGGGAGAGGGCCCCGGCTGAAATGAACGCCCCGTCCTCTCCGCTTCGGCGATGAGGGGGCGGGGCGGG
>NZ_SMKU01000164.1 GCF_004349215.1 Actinomadura rubrisoli
CGCCCTCCCCCTTCCTCGGCCCATCCGGGCTGCCGACCGGACCGCCGACCACCCCGGCCGGCTTCCAGACCTACCGCGACCACCAGCTCGGCTACTCGGTCGCCGTACCGGCCGACTGGAAGATCTCATGGGACGCCGAACACGAGCAGCGCGATTTCGTCAGCGACGAAGGCGAGTCGATCTACGTCGGCTTCGTCGAAGGCGATCCGCTGGGAGAAGTCCTTAGCGTGGAGGAATCGATCAAAAACGACTCCAACTTGAGCCAGTACCGCAGCCTGCGGCTCTCACCCGTGGCCTACGGTCCCGCGGCGGTAGACCTGGAATACAGCCACTACGACAAGTCCACGAAGGCCTCGTACCACTGTCTGTTCCGCGCCTTCTCGCTCACCACCAAGTCGTACAGCGTGGACATGTGTACTCCTCTGGACGGCTGGAATCACGGCCGGGACGTCTTCGCTGCCTTCTACAAGACTTTTCGCCTCAACTGAGGCTGCCGCTGTCGGGCTGGATCTTATGGGAACCGAGGGTGCGAGGGGGTCCAGAGCCAGGCGTCGGCGGCGAAATCCTTGACTTCCGCGCGGACGGGGCGGAAGTCCGCGGGGTCCGCGCCGGGATAGCCGGGCCGCAGGGCGAATTCGTGGATCCGGTCGGAAACGAGGACGACGAGGTCTGCTCCAGGATCCTGTTTCAGCGCTTCTCGCAACGGCATGCTGTCCACGAGCCGGGCGAATTCCTCGACCGTCGGCCCGGTGAACCCCAGGCTGCCCACGCCCACGGGCCCGAAGCCGACCGCCATCCGGAGCCGCAGACGGTCGGTGTGACGCCGGTTGTCGGCGGACAGTCGCTCCGCCGCCGATCTGCTGCCGCCTCATCTCCCGCAATGTCTCCCGCACAAGATCAGGGAGCTCTTGCGGGATTCGGAAGAACAGCGGCAGCAGAAACTGTATCGCCATGGCCATTTCCCGCTGCTTCTCGTGATCGTCGGCGGCTCCGGCGGACCGCGCCCAGTACACGAGGCCGATCGAATGGAGAACGGCCAGATCCACACCGGACGGGCCCACGATGAAGTCGAGCAGTCCCCGGATCTCCGTCAGCGTTCGGGGATCGCGGACCGCGGCGACGTCCGCGGCGTCGCCGAAGAGCGTGAGGCGGTGGTGCAGGGCGCGGAGCAAATGATCACGGAGCAAATGATCACGCTGCGAATGATCAAGCATCGTCCTTCATCCCGGCTCGACCGGCATCCCGATGATCGACATCGCCCGTTCGGCCGGGCACGTCCCAAGGCGGGGAGCACCACGGTACGCGGGCGGCGGGAGCGCTGCGCCGTACCGCTGGCAGCCCCGGCCGCCTCGTCGGTCACAACCGTCCAGGACGGGGTAAAGCGCCAGTTCAGTCCCGGGAGTGGCCTCGAACGGACGCGCCGGGACGGGCAGTTTGGAACTTTCCAAGACCATCAGGGGTGAGCGCGATCAATTGGCTGGCCGGAATCGGTCTCTCTGGGCAAATACCCGGCACCTTGCCTATTGGCCTTACCATGCTATCCCTCCGATAGTTAGCATGTCGTTCGGGGGGCACCGAGCAGAGAGGTATCTGCATGGGGTGGCACGCGGGTCGGCAGGGCCTCGCAGTGCTGCTATTTTCCGCGATTCTCACGTTATGGAGCACGTCGGCCCACGCCGATCCGGCGGCCGACGCCCGCACCGTATATTGCGTCCGGCCTGAGAATCACAAGCCGCTGGTCGACGCCGCGGTGGCCCTGGGCCTCGCCCGGAAGGGCGGGAGCGACGGCGCGCTGGTCCCCTCCTCCGGCGCCGAGGTCACCGTCGAGCAGTGGAAGGGCACGGGCGCCTTCCAGCAGGCGTGCGCCGCGCTCGTGGCCGCCCGCAAGCTGCCGCGGACGAGCCCGTCCAAGCCCTGGTGGGAGACGCTGTGGGACAAGGCGGGCGGGATCCTCGCCGTCGTCGTCGGCGCGCTGCTCACGCTCTGGGCCACGCTCGTGACCGGCCGCAAGACCGTCGTCCACCAGATGTCGAGCGGGATGTTCACCGCCGCGAGCGACTACTACCACGCCTGCCGGGACTGCCTGGACGCGTGGGAGGAGAACCGCGACGCCGACGTGGCGCAGGAGGCCATGGCCTCCCGGTCCAAGAAGCTTCAGGCCGTGCTCCAGCAGAACCGCAGGCGGCATCCGGGGTGGAGCCTTCTCGGCGCCGCCGGGGCGGACGTCCGGAAGCTGGACGAGCAGATCGCGAAGCGCCGGAACACCGAGATCCAGGAGTCCAGGGACGCGCTGGACGGCATCTACGACCGGCTGCTCACCCTCTCCAACGCGCTGGAGCACCCCTGGCGCAACTGGCGGCGGGTGCGTGCGCCGTGACCGGCCCGGCGATGACCGTCAACCCGTTCGCCCTGCCTGAGGACCCGGAGCGCGAGACCCCTCCCCTCAACTGCCGCTCCAAGCACTCCAGCAGCCCGGAGTGCTACGTCGACGTCGGCGACGCCTTCCAGAACTTCGCCAGCTTCGAGAAGCGTCTTGAGCGGCTGGGCCGGCTCCAGGAGACCGGGCTGTTCGTCCCGGTGGGCGGCCCGTCCGGGAGCGGCAAGACGTCCTTGATCAACCGATGTGCCGCCCGCGCGCTGGACCTGTTGAAGGAGCAGGGGATCAGCGCCGAGCCCATCAACCTCACCGGGGAGGGCCGGAACACCCGCCTGACGGTCGAGCAGCGGACCGGCCGGGTGGGCGGGAAGCTCGTGCGCGAGCTCCAGCAGCGTTCGTCGGTCTTCGTGAAGACCAAGTACACCGAGCCTCTCACCGAGCCCGACACCCTCCCCGACCTCCAGGCGTGGATGTCGGCCGCTCATCAGGCGATGAACGAGAACAGCGTGGCGGTCGTGCGGACGCCGAGCACGGAGCTGCTGGACGAGATCGCCATCTACTGGTCCGGCGTCTACCCGCGGATGCTCGTCTTCACGGAGTCCCCCGGGGAGGGTGTCGACAAGTCCTTCGACGGCACCAGCTGGGAGCAGACGGACACGGCGGAGTGGCTCTACTTGGAGGGACGTTTTATTGAAAATGGAGAAGTTTTGACCTTCATCAAGAAGAGACTAGACATTCCAGGCAAAGGCACCACTTTTCCTGATCTGGACCTTGACTCGTTCGACGGATTCTTCGGAGGTGGGAACTTGGCGACCGTTGGCGCTGCCCAATCACTGCTGTATCGCGTTTACCAACATGGATTGCAGGAGGGATGGCGGGCTGCGACCATGGTGACGGCGGGCCATCTTGGTGAGTTCATCCGCGAGGCCGAAGGATCGACGGGGTGACTGTCATGAACGCCTCCCAAGGGAGACGAGTGCCGCCACTCGACGACAACCCCTTCCCGCTGGGCTCGGCGGATATCAAGGATCTTTCGGGAAGCGTCGTCAACGTGACGACGCCGCCCGTCGCCGACGCGACGGCGCTGCTGCGCCGCTACCTGCGGGAGAGCTCCGAAGGCGAGGACCGCCCCGGCGTCGTCCTCGCGGTCTCCGGAGAGCCCGGGGCGGGCAAGACCCATCTGGCCGGTCAGCTTCTGCGCCAGGTCAGGGAGCTTCGTGACAGCAACTATGAGTACACCTACATCGAGGCTCCCACCGGCACCCTTTTCACCCTCTACGAGAAGCTGCTCGCCGATGTGGACCAGACCGGCCTGAGACAGCGCGTCCGGGCGTACTACGCCGGCATCGTCGCCGACTCGCTGGAGAACACCGGTTTTCCCTCCGACGTCACCCAGCGCCTGCGGACCACCAAGATCGATCCCGAGCGTTTCGTCGAGCAGTTCGGGCTGGCCCAGAGCACCTATCTCACGAAGCTGCGGGCGCGGCTGACCGAGATCACGGGGCGCGGCGAGCTCGCCGAGGCGCTCACCCTGCTGATGACGCGGCGCGAGCTCGGCGACCGGATCTGGCGCTGGCTGAACGGGAGCCCCCCGGACCAGCTGCTCCAGGACCACGGCGTGAAGACGTCGATCACGTCCGAGTCGGACGCGCTGTCGATGATGGGGGCGCTGATCCGGTTCGACGCGGAGCGCGTCCAGCGTCTCGTCCTGGTCCTGGACGACCTTGAGAAGACGCTGCCGACGGCCGCGACGCCCGAGCCGGAGACGCTCCTGGCACTGCGGGACCTCCTCGCCCAGGCCGTCAAGGCCGGGGTCTTCCTGGTCCTGTGCGGCTCCCCCGAGTTCTTCGACTCCCTGGCCCGCGGCGACGGCCCGCCGATCGTCCAGTCCATCGAGATGGACCGCCTGACGGTCGAAGAGGTCACCGAGTACATCACCCGCTGCATGGCGAACACGCGTCATGGGCCGGGGCTGAGACCGTTCTCCGACGAGACCGTCCGCCACATCGTCTCCATCGCCGACGGCAATCCGCGGCGCGTCATCATCCTGTGCCGCAAGTGCTACGAACTGGCCGGCGACAGCGGCGCGATATCGCCCGAGACGGTCGAGGAGGCCGCCCAGAGCACCCAGACCGTGGGGCAGGGCCAGTCGGCGGTGCGCAAGCGGATCGGGGCCGAGCTGGCCCGGCAGGCTTACCCGTTCCACACCAACCATCCGGTCGGCGGGCCCGACGGCCCGCGCGTCCCCTTCTGGATCCCGGTCGCCGACACCGGGTGCGCGATCTTCGTCACCGGCTCGCTGATCAGCGCGGAGGCCGCCGAACGGCCCATAGCGGACGCGGTCGCCGTGCAGGACTGGGTACCGGACTGCCGGACGCTGGTCGTGGTCAACGGCTTCCTGTCCGACGACGCCCGGAAGGCCCTGACCGAGCGCGTCTCGCTCCCGCCGCTGATCTACACGCCCACGCGGTTCAGCCGCGACTTCGAGTCCGCGATCCTGCGTCTCGTCGACCAGACAGAGGTGGGAGAACGCCGCCAGTTCGAGGCCATCCGGGCCAACCTGAAGCGGATGGCGACCGCGCAGTCCAACAGCCAGCACTTCCTGGAGATGCTGGCCTTCCAGGTCGAGTCGATGCGGACGGCGAGCGAGGAGCAGTACGCGGCGCTCGCCAAGGACCTGCGGCGCGCGGAGCGGCTGGAGGAGGCGGAGCCGCTGCCGCGCGAGGTGGAGCGGCTGTTCAGCAGCGTGCTGGCGAGCCTGCGGACGCTGACCGGCGTGGACACCGCGCTCGGCGAGGCGTTCGGGATCAGCGCCCCCGGCTCCGAGGTGCCCGGCAGCGCGATGGCGCTGGTGCTGAGGCTGCAGAGCGGCGAGGTCATGCGCGCTCTCGGCGCCGCGATGCTCGCGGAGTCCATCATCGTCGCCTTCCAGACCGCCGTGGGCGACTGGCAGCGCAGGCGGGGCGATCCTGACGGGTCATCGCCGCCGCGCCAGGACCGCGATGCCCTCGACGACCTCTGCGGCAACTACGCGACCCTGATGCAGAACGTCCCCATCCACCGGCTGAGCGAGCTCGCCGACTCCGCGTCAGGTGTCATGGCCGGACGACCGGCGGACATCGCGGCCGAACGGGCGGGCGGGGCGCCGGTCGACCTGTTCACCGAGCTGACAGACCTGGGGTTCCGGGTACGGCGGGCGGTCATCCCGGATGCCGACGACACCTGACCAGTGCGACGCGAGGAGCGCGTTGGACGCCAGATAGAGAGCGTTGATCACCAGTACCGCCGGGGCGACCACCGCCACCGTGCCCGCGAACGCGGGTTCGAGCAGCAGCGCCAGCGTGATCGCCGTGATCCCGTTCTGCTGCGCCAGGGCCAGCAGCACCTTGTCCGGACCGGTCTGGGCCCGGGTGAGCGGGAGGCTGACCACGGCGTGCGCGGCGAACGCGGACAGGCCGAGCGCGAGCCCCGCCCAGACGTCCACGCCGAGCGCGAGGACCACCCCGAGCAGCAGCGTGGCCATCAGGAACGCGCCGTCGACCGCCTGGTCGAGCGCCCGCCGCACCGACCATCGGCCGGCCGGGAGCTCCGGGCGGACGGTCAGCCCGGCCAGCGCCACCGCCAGCATCCAGAACTGCCAGACGGCGACCGCGAAGACCACCGCGAGCAGGGCCGCCGAGACCCAGAACGCGGGCCAGGGCCGCAGCCGGTTCCTGACGAACAGGTCGAGGCCGATCGCCACCGCCGCGAGCGCCAGGTTGCCGGCGAGGTCCACCGTGAAGGCCGACAGGCCGAGGTCCAGCCCTCCCCCGCCGGTGTGCCGCACCGAGACCGCGAGGGCCGCGGTGTAGATGGTCAGCAGCGTGGTGACCGGGTCGTCGAAGGACGCCCAGGCGAGCAATAAGCTCCGGGCCCGGGGCGACAGGCGGGACGAGCGTCCGAGCGCCGCCACGGACAGCGGGTCGATCTGCGCCACCGCGATGCCGAGGACGAGGAAGTCCGGGTCGCGGAACAGCGCCATCATCACGGCGGTGATCAGCGCCGCCTTCAGCACGACCCCGACGGTGACGGCCAGGACCACCGTGCGCACGTCGCCGCGGATCTCTCCGGCCTCGATGGACCGGGTGCTCGCGTACAGCCCGATCGCCAGCAGGGCCGCCACGACCGGCCCGTAGAACGCGCCTCCCAGTACCTCGTCGGCCCGACCGGAAAGGGCGCCGGTCGCACAGCCGAAAAGCACTGCCCCGAGCATGAGAGCGAACCGTCTGCTCATAGCGGCTCTCTCCCTCTCGGGAAACAGGGAAGCCCTTCACCGAACTTAAAGAAGGTACGTCATTGATCATGAATTAGACAATGAGTAACACAGTGACATTACTCGCGTACCAAGAGGTACGCACTAATTCGATTCCGGGTTCACCCGCGCGTTCGCACCCGCGTTCCGGCCGCCGCCGTCCGCGTCCCCGGCGAGGGCGGTGGCGAGTTCTCCCATCGTGTCGTCGGCCTGGCTCACCGACTCCTGGACGATCGTGACGCCGATCAGGTAGTCGGCCGGGCCGAGCCGGTAGTAGTACACCGCGCCCTGCTCCACGTCGAGGACGATGCGCAGCACGCGTCCCCGCACCGCGTCCCGGGCGGCGCGGGCGAGCTGGCGCGCGTACTCGGCGAATCCGCCGCTCAGCCGCCGGTAGTACAGCCGGACCTCCTCCGCCGTGATGTTCGGCGACCGTCCGTAGGCGACCCGGGGATCGGCGAGCAGGTCGGCCTCCGCGACCATCCCGCCGCGGCGGAACCGGGCCAGGTAGCTCAGGGACCTCGGGTGCAAAGCGGCCGCCAGCCGGTCCCCGACCGCCGCGTCCGGGCCCTGCCGGTGCAGCCTGGGCAGGTCGCCCGGCGGCGGGTGCCACTGATCCTCGGTGTGCCAGCCGCCGGGGTTGAGGGTACCCAGGCCGAGTTGCTTGCGCAGCTTGTCGCTGAGCGAGCAGGTGTACTGGTCGGCCTTCCGGATCTTGCCGATCCTCGGCAGCGGCGGGCCGCCCGCGACCGCCTCCCCGCAGGTGAACTTGATGCCGAGCACGTAGTTCGACGGGACGATCGCCACGGTGTACATCGCGGCGCCCTGGGCGTGGACCACCATGCGGATCAGCCGGCCGGTCCTGGCGTCGTCCAGCCGCGCGTCGAGCGCCCCCATCGTGAACGCCATCTGCTCGCCCGCGGCCTGGTACAGCGGCTGCCGGGACTCGGAGTGGCAGGCGGGGTCCTGGTCCTGCTCAGGACCGTCCAGCACGCCGAGCGCGAACTCGTAGACGCCGTCGTTGTGCTTGGCCAGGTGGTCCGGCGCGCCCGCGGAGAACACCTGGTCCTGGAACGCTTCGATCTCGTGGTCGGCGGTGTCCAGGGTCGGCGGCCACTGCCACTGCTCCCTGATGCCGGTTCGGGACCCGGGTCCCGGCTGATCTCGCATGCTGTTCTCCTGTTCTCCAACCCCCGTCAGACACAGGGCACGTCCACATAGAGCACCGGCCTGCGCCGAGGCCGCCCGCGGGCGAGCGCGGTCCGGCTGCACCTCGCCGCCTCCTCCGCGACCTTGAGGTACGGATGCTCCTCCCCCAGATACTCAAGTGCGTTCTCGACGGCGTCCTCGTCCAGTTCGAGCGCGCCGTCGACATCGCCGGAGGCGGTCAGGGCGCGGGAGAGCTGGAGCCCCGCCGCCAGCGTCCACGGGTGCCCCGGCCCGAGCAGGTCGACCAGCGCGTCGTACGCCCGCTGCGCGTGCGCCACCGCCTCCTCGGTCCGCTCGTCCCCCAGCAGGAACCCGCTGAGCCCGATCAGGCAGAGCTGGACGAACGGATGCCCGTCCCCGTAACGGCGCTGGAATCCTTCGCGGCAGGCGGTGGCGAGCCGGACCGCCTTGCGCGGACGGTCCCCCAGACCGGCCTCGATCGCGAGGCTGAAGCCCGCGGAGAGGGTGTACGGGTGGTCCGGCCCCAGCAGCTCGGCCGCCTTCGTCTGGACGCCGCGGAGGCCGGTCCGCTGGCCGGCGCCTCCCGTCCCCTGCCCGGGACGCCGCGCCGGCTCCCCGGGATGGTCCCGCCAGAGGATGCCCTGGACGTGATCGAGATGGAGGACGGCCAGGGGGTCGGGAGTGGGCATGAGGCGGGCGCGCTCGCGCTGGTCCGCCAGCAGCAACCCGGCCCTGCCGGGCTCACCGAGCACGACGAGGTACTCGGCCACCCGCTGTGCCACGCGGATGGTCAGCCAGTCGTCCAGACCCAGTCTCCTCTCCTGGATCTCCAGCGCCTCGCTCGCGATGTCCAGCGCCGCCTGGTGCCCGCCGTTCAGGTGGGTGGCCTCAGCGAGGTTGAGGGCGGCGAGCACCGTGTCGCGGTGGCCGTCCCCGAACCGGCTCCGGGTGCGCTCGTAGATGCCCTGCATCTGGCCGAGCGACTGGCTGAACTGCCCCAGCCTGCGGCGGTCGGCGGCCTGTCCGCGCCGGGCCGCCAGGATGGCGTGCTCGCCGACGCCCGCCAGGGACTCGTCCGCGGCCGCCTCGGTGAGGATCCCGATGGCCCGGTCCCCGGCGGCGAGCGCCCTGGTGGCCTCGCCGAGGTCCCGCAGGTAGTTGGCGAGCTGCGCCCAGAGGCGGCCGGTGAGATGGTCGCCCGGCCACACGGCCAGCACGCTCTCGATCACGGCCACCGAGTCCTCAAGCCGCCCGCGGTCGCCCGAGACGTAGCCGAAGCGCGCCTGCTCGACGATCCAGTGCCGGACGGCCGGGTCCGTCTCCTGCCCCGCCTCCAGCCGCGGCAGGTGCCGGCGCAGTTCGCCGAACAGCTCGTCGTGCTGCTGGATCGGCCCGTCGACCTGCGCCGGGACGGTCCGGGCGAGGGCCAGCATCACCGCGCGCCGCCGCCGCTCCCGCGTTTCGGCGGGCAGTCCCTCCTGGACCAGCTCCTGGATCCTGCGGTGGATGCGCAGCAGCCGCCCGCCGGCCAGCACCTCGGCCATCCCGTACCGGGCGCACAACCAGAGCACCTGGTCCAGCACCATCCCATCGGCGGCCAGCGGGCGGAGCGCCTCGGGCCCGGCGCTCCCGGCGAGGGCCTCGCGGAACGGCTCCGACGCCAGGATCCGGTGCCCCACCCCCTCCGGCGCCAGCCAGGAGCACAGCTCCACCACCCGGGCCGCGAGCGGCGCGAGCGGCTGGACGTCCATCTCGGCCAGGGAGACCGCCAGGCAGGCGGCGACCACGTCGCCGTCGTCGTCGTCCAGCCGCTGGGCGACCTTGGCCTGGTACTCGGCCGACGCCCAGTCCGCCAGGTCGGCGACCTCCCGGTCGCGGCCGCGCAGCCGGAGCGTCGTCTCGCGCAGCCAGGCCCCGGCCAGCGTGAGGGCCAGCGGCTCGCCCTCCAGCATCGCCACGATCGCCTCGGCCTGCTCCGCGGTCAGGCTCGGCACCTGCGCGCGCAGCATCGACACGCCCACGCCGGTGGGCAGCGCCTCCAGGGCGGTCGAGCTGGGCGCGACCGTCCGGCTGGTGACGATGACATGGCCGGCCCCCTCCGCCGGGAGCAGCCCGTCCAGCTCGGACAGGTCCTCGACGTCGTCGTAGACCAGCAGCCAGCGGCTCTGCTCCGCGAGCGCGGCGAGGACCGCCGCGACGGCGTCGCCCTTCGGGGGGACCCGCAGCCGGCGCGACAGCTCCGCCAGGCCGAGCCGGGTCAGCTCGGGCGTGCGCGCCGAGATCCACCACACGGTGTCGTAGTCGGCGCCGAACAGCCGCACGTACTCCTGGGCCAGGGTCGTCTTCCCGATGCCCGCCGGCCCGCTCAGCACGTAGGGCGTCGGGTCCTGGAGCCGGGCCGTCAGCCGGTCGCGCATCTCCCGCAGCCGGTCCCGCCGCCCAGCGAAGACCCGATGGGGGAAGAGCATGACGTTGGTGCGGCACCTGGGCGGCCGCATGAGCGGGTGGCGCGGGACGAGCGGCCGCGGCGACGGCGAGGGCGCCGGACCGGCCGTCCGGTCCAGGAGGTCGAGCCTGGCCTTGAGGTCGCGCTCCAGCGCCGTGACCCGCCGCGGGTCTCCGGGATCCAGGCTCAGGACGCGGGGCTGGCCGGCCACCCGCTCCTCCGGCGTGCCCGGCAGGCGGCACACCAGGTCGAGATGCTCCGGGAGCTCCTCCGGGGGCAGGGTGCGGAACAGGTTCTCCGAGGCCATCACGACGGTGACGCGGTCATCGGCCGGGGTTCCCGTCGCGCCGCCCGGACCGGCCGCGGCCCAGGCGTCCGGGTCCTCCGCGTCGACCAGCACGGCCTTGGCCCCGCCGCTCTCCACGCAGGCTCCGGCCCAGTCGGCCCAGAGCCGGTCCTGCCAGGCGTGCACGATGGCGATCTCGCGGGGCGAGCCGGTGTCGGCCAGGCCGAGCGCGGCGCGGTAGTTCTGGCGCGCGTCGGCCGACAGCGCGGGAGGGGCGGTGACCTCGCCGCCCGTCACCAGCTCGGCCAGCCGCACGTAGGCGCGGACCTCGGGCGTCTCGGGCCCGTCGGCCAGGACCGCCAGCACGTGCCGCTCGGCCCGGTCCCGGTCGTAGGGCACCCTCAGCGGCCCGGCTCCGCCCTCGACGCCGAGGATCGCCTGCTCGTCGTCGGCTCCGCCGGGGGCGCCCAGCGCGTCGGAGATCACCGGGACGCGGCCGACGGCCGGGCCGCCGCCGTGTTCCCCGGGTGGCATCCCCGAGATGACCGGCAGGACGGTGATGTCCGTCAGCGCCTCGTCGTCGATCTTGCGGATGAGGTGGGCGGCGGCGCGTTTCCCGGCGACGGACGCCTCGGACAGCACGACGGTCCGGTCGCTGGTCCGGGCGATCACCTCCTGCAGCCCGGCGGCCGGCGCCGTGGGGGTGTCGACCAGCACGTAGCGGTATCCGGATCCGTCCACGGCGCGCCGGACGAGGTCGACGACGACGTCGATCGGCTCTTCCCACGGCAGTTCGGGCAACTGCCCGGTGCGGCCGTCGGAGACCGGGGTGGCCACGTCGATCGGCCCCGAATCGCCGGGCGGCTGGAAACGGTCGAATCGCCAGCCGCGCGGACGCCGGGGGGTGAGCTGCTCGAAAAGGGACTCCAGCACGCGCGAATCGGGCGGCGCGCCCGCGCCGAAACGCTCGAAATAGTCGGCCGCGGCGGGCCCGTCCTTGCTCCAGTCGACAATGAGGACGCCCAGCCGCCGGCCCGCGATAATCAGCGCGGTATTGGCGACGGCGGCCGTGCGGCCCAGCCTTCGGGACGCCGCCGCGAAGACGATGGAGGTCGTTCCCGCAGGTCCGCTCACAAGGCCGCCTCCGTCCCCGTCCGCCGCCGCCCCCGGCGGGCCTCCGGCGCCCGGCACTCATTGGTGAAACCCGCGAAGGACGGCCCGCCCTCGCGGCGTTCCCTGCGGACCCGCGCCAGCGCGCCCTCCAGCACCGACGCCCCGGATAACGTCACCGAGAGATCATCGTCGAACAACTCCACCAGCGCTCCGCGCCTCGGTTCGTCCATGGTGCACCGCCCGCGTCCAGACCGGCTTCCATCGTAGACATCGCGCGGTTATCGGGAACATCATCGATGCCGGTCGCCCACGCATTAGTGTCATGCGACACGGTTGCCCCTCGACATCGACCCTAGACTGCCATTCATGATCGCCAATGGCGCCGACCGATATCGGCCGGGCTGGGCGCCCACCCCATTTCGGCAGTACATTCTGAAGGTGCACGGCCGGTGCAATCTGCGGTGCCGGTACTGCTACCTGTACACGATGGCCGACCAGCGGTGGCGGGCGCGGCCGCCGGCGATGCCCGCGGCGGTCGCCGAGCGGGCGGCCGCCCGGATCGGCGAGCACGTCCGCGCGCACGGACTCGACGAGATCACGGTGGTCCTGCACGGCGGGGAACCCCTGCTGGCCGGCCTCGACGGCCTGGCGCGGACGGTGCGGACGGTGCGGGCCGAGGTCGCGGACGCGGCCCACGTGGACTTCTCCGTCCAGACCAACGGAACGCTTCTCGACCGGGACTTCCTGACGCTGTTCGACCGGCTCGGCGTCCGGGTCGGGGTGAGCCTGGACGGCACGGCGGCGACGCACGACCGGTTCCGGCCGCACGGCCGCAGAGGCAGCCACGCGCTCGTGACGCGGGGGCTGGCGGAACTGACGGCCCCCAGGTTCCGCCACCTGTTCTCCGGGCTGCTCTGCGTGGTCGACGTGGACAGCGACCCGCTGGAGACCTACGCGGCACTGCTCGCGCACCGGCCGCCGACGGTGGACCTGCTGCTCCCGCACGCGACGTGGTCCGCCCCGCCGGCGGCACCGCCGGAGCGGTACGCCGACTGGCTGATCGGTGTCTTCGACGCCTGGTTCGGCGCCCCGGCCCCGCCGACCCGGATCCGGCTGTTCGAGGAGATCGTCAACGTGCTGCTGGGCGGCGGCTCGGCGGTCGAGGGGATCGGCACCACCCCCACCGGCATGATCGTGGTGGAGACCGACGGCGGGATCGAGCAGTCCGACACGCTGAGCGTCGCGTTCGAGGGCGCCGCCGACCTCGGCCTGGACGTCGAGCACCACGACTTCGACGCGGCGCTGCGCCATCCCCGGACCGTGGTGCGGCAACTCGGCGCCGCCGGGATCCCGACGCCGTGCCGGCCGTGCCGCTGGGCCGGGGCGTGCGGCGGCGGCATGTACGCCCACCGCTACCGCGCCGGGGCCGGTTTCGATCACCGGTCCGTCTACTGCACGGCGCTGGACCGCCTGTTCGAGCACGTGCACGGCGCTCTCACCGCCGGCCTGACCGCCCGGCGGCGCGAGCGCGAGAAGCAGCACACCGCCGAAGCACGGCACTGACCCCGAGCCTGCCCGCGCCCTCCCCGAGCCGGTTCACCGCAGGCGCCGCGCTCTCAGGACGGTGTCGTGCCTGTGGTTCGTGCCGGGGGGCGCGGGGACGGTTCGCGGACGGGACTCGTTGATCAGGACGGCCCAGTCCTGGTCGAGGAGCCCGGCGATGTCGTCGGGCTGGTAGTAGTCGCCGGGGTCGAAGCCGTGCTCCCGGCCCGGGGGCAGGTCGGCGAAGTCGTGGCTGCCGACGAGCAGGGTGCCGCCGGGGGCGACGGCGTCCAGCAGGCCGCGCAGCGCGGCGTGGCCCGGCCGGCGCGGGAGCGGGAAGTACTGGACGGTCACCAGGTCGAACGCGCTGGCCGGGGGCGGTGTGACGGTCAGGTCGGCTCGCGCCCATGCCACGCGGTCCGGGACGTCCGCGGCCGCGGCGGCGGCGCGCCGCAGCGCGGTCTGGGAGATGTCGACCGCGGTGACCTGCCAGCCGCGCCGGGCCAGCCAGAGGGCGTCGGCGCCTTCACCGCATCCGACGTCGAGCGCCTGCCCCGGCGGCAGGCCGGTGGCCTCGGTGACGAGCACCCCGTTGGGCGCGCCGCTGAAGAGCCGGTCGCGGCCGCGGTACCTCTCGTCCCAGAACTGAGCGTCCATGGTCCTCTCCTTGCTGGTGGGCGGCGGGTGTCCCCGCGATGAGCCGGCGTCGGCCGCTCCTCCGCCAACCCTGGCCCCGCCCATCAGGAACTGGCAAAGTTCTTTGCGAAAAGCGCAAAGCTGGGCACAGTGGACGTATGAGCGAGGAGTTCGACACCGTCCTGGCCGCGGTCGGACCGCGGCTGCGCGAGCTGCGACGCCGCCGCGGAGCCACCCTTACCGCCCTCTCGGAGACCACCGGCATCCCCGTCAGCACCCTGTCCCGGCTGGAGTCCGGGCACCGCAAGCCGGGCCTGGAGCTGCTGCTCCCCCTGGCCAGGGCCTATCAGATGCCGTTGGACGAACTGATCGGCGCCCCGGCGGCCGCCGATCCCCGGGTCCGTCCTCAGCCCTTCACCCGCAACGGCATGACCGTCATCCCGCTGACCCGCAAGCCCGGCGGGCTCCAGGCGTTCAAGCAGATCCTCCCCGCCGGACCGGCCGACCGCGAACCCGAGCCCCGCTCACACGAGGGGTACCACTGGCTGTACGTCCTCAACGGGCGGCTGCGCCTCGTGCTCGGCGACAAGGATTTCGTCCTCGCCGCCGGCGAGGTCGCCGAGTTCGACACCCACCTCCCGCACTGGTTCGGCAACGCCGACGGGCGGGCGGTGGAGTTTTTGAGCATCCTCGGCCCCCAGGGCGAACGCGTCCACATCAAGGCCAGCTACCGGCCCGCCTGAGCGGCCGCACGCCTTACCCGGGCGGGAAGTCGTAGTCCCAGTCGACCTCCCAGACCAGGACGGAGCCGTCTGGCGTGCCCGAGACGGCGTGGTGGCCGTCGAGTGTCATCGCCACGGACGCGACGTAGGTGGTCTTGACCTGATGCAGGAGGCGGCCCCGGACGAGGTCCCACCACCGCAGCGTCGCGTCCTCGCCTCCCGACAGGGCGTGGCGCCCGTCCTCGGTGACCGCGACGTTGTTGATCTGCGCGGTGTGGCCGGTGAGCGTGTGCAGGTGCTCGCCGGTGGACGGATCCCACACGTGGACGTCGCCGCCGGCGGTCCCCGAGACGGCGATGCGGCCGTCCGGTGTCACCGCGACCGCGCCCGCCTCGCCCTTGGGGTCGGTGAAGGTGGTCAGGCAGCGGCCCTCGTCCAGATCCCACCAGCGCAGGACGCCCCCGGCGGCGGACAGCCCGCGGCCGCCGTCCGGGGTGACGGCCACCGAGCCGATCGAGCCGCTGTCGGTGAGGGAGTGCAGGCACCTGCCGCCCGCCAGGTCCCACCAGCGCAGGACGCCGTCGGCCCCTCCCGACAGGGCCCGCCGCCCGTTGCCGGTCAGCGCGACGGCGAAGAGCGGCTCGTCGGTGGGCATGGTCAGGGTGGCGCGGCACCGGCCCGTGCTCAGGTCCCACCAGCGCAGAGTCCGGTCGGTGCTGACCGACACCGCGCGGCGCGCGTCGGGAGTGATCGCCAGGGAGAAGACGAAGCCGTCGTGGCCCGGGAGGTTGCGCAGGCGGTCGCCGGTGGTCAGGTCCCACCACTGCACGGCGGCGTCCATGCTCGTGGACAGGGCGTAGCGGGCGTTGGGCGTGATCGCCACGGCCTTCGTGAGCTGGCTGGGCGCGGAGAGGCGCCGGGTCTGGCGGGCGCCCAGCGCGGTGGTGCGCCGGCCGCCCCGGCCGGCCTGGCGCCACAGCTTCGCGAGCGCGGCGTTGTTCTCGAAACCGGGGATGGTCCGCGCCCGGCGCAGCTCGTCGAGAGCGGCCCGGTGGTCGCCGTCGTCGAGCAGGGACCGCGCCCTGTCCACGCCGTTCTGGAAGCTCTCCGCCTGTGTTCCGAGATCGGCCGGGGACTGCGGGCGGCTGTAGGTCCAGGGCGCCGGGCTGCCGGAGGCGAGGTCCCACCGGCGGACGGTGTTGTCGCGGCCGCTGGACAGCGCCGTGCGCTCGTGCGCGGCGATGGCCAGCGAGCCGACCGCGTCGTCGTGGCCGGAGAAGGTGCGCAGGCAGCGGCCGGTGGTGAGATCCCACCAGGTGACGGCGCCGTCGCTGTCGCCGGCCAGCACCTGCCTGCCGTCTGGGCTGATGGTCACCGAGCGGATCGTGGGGTGGGCGACTTCGATGAACTTGTGGGGATAGGTAAAGGTGGAGCGGCAGCGGCCGTCGGCCAGACCCCAGAACCTGATGGTGCCGTCGCTGCCGCCGGAGAGGAACCCGTCCTCCTCGGGGGTGAGGACGATCGCGTGGACGGCCTCGGTGTGGCCGGCGATCGTGCTGACGCTCCCGCCGGTGTCCAGGTCCCATTCGCAGACGGTGCCGTCCTCGCCGGCCGACAGGGCCCGCCGCGCGTCGCGCGTCACGGCCACCGCGTTGATCGCGCCGCGGTGGCCGGTCATGGTGTGCAGGCAGCGCCCGGTCGTGGCGTCCCACCAGCGGAGGGTGCCCGACCGGTCGCCGGACAGGACGTGGCGTCCGTCCTGCGACGGGGCCACAGTGGTGATGGGGACGTCGCCATCGGCGGTGAGGGTCCGCAGGCAGCGTCCGGCGTGGAGGTCCCAGACGCGCACGGTGCCGTCCAGGGCGCCTGAGAATGCCTGGCGCTCGTCGGAGGCCAGGGCCACCGAGGTCACGCCGCCGGTGTGGCCGGTGAGGGTCTGCAGGCAGTGTCCGGCGGCCAGGTTCCACATGCGAACGGTGCGGTCGTCGCCGCCCGAGACGGCATTGCGCCCGTCCGCGGAGAAGGCGAGCGGGCAGGTCGTGCCGTCGTGCCCGTCGAGGCGCAGCGGCGGGCGCTCCTCCGCTTCCTGGGCCGCCGCGGCGTCCCGGGCGGCCGTGACCTCCGGATCGTCCGGCGTCGCCTGGTCGAGGAGCTCGACGGCGGCCGGGATGTCACCGCGCTCCAGATGCACCACGCCCATCAGGTACGCCGTCCGGCCGAGCCGCGCGTCCGAGTCCGGGAGCGAGAACCGGAACCGCTCCAGGTGGTCGAGCAGCTGGAGGTCGGTGATCCGGCCGGACCGCCATTGCGCGAGCCGCCGGTTGAAGGTGGCGCCCATGTGCCGCGGGTCGGCGTCCAGCGCCTGCCGCCAGGCCTCGTCGGCCTGGTCGGTCCGGCCCAGGTCCATCAGGGAGAGCGCCTTGTTGTTCAGCCCGTCGGCCAGGGCGCTGACCGAGCCGGACGCCTCGCGCGGGTAGTGCGCCCCGACATGGGTCCGGTACACCGAGATCAGGCGGTCGGCCAGCGCCCCCAGGCCCGCAGGACGGGCGGACGGGTCGGCCGCGAAGCACTCGCGCAGCAGCTCGGCGACGTCGGCGGGCATGGCCGTCCGGCCCGGGGCGGGGCCCTCGGCGAGGTACTGGTCCAGCGCCTCGGCGGCGGCCGGGCCCGCCATCCAGGTCACCTCCCCGGTGAACATCTCCAGGACGGACACCGCCCACGACCACACGTCGCCGGCCCTGCCCACACGCTGACCTTCGGCCTGTTCCGGCGAGGCGTAGGCGGGCGTCATGCCGCGGTGGGTGGCCAGGATCGACTCCGCGCGGACGGCCGTGCCCGCGCGCGCCTGGCCCCGGGCCAGCCCGAAGTCGGTGATCTTGACATGCCCGTCGGGGGTGCGCAGCGCGTTGGCGGGCTTGACGTCCTGGTGCACCACCCCGGCCTCGTGGGCGGCGTCCAGCCCCCAGGCCATCTGGATCGCCGCGTCGAGGATCCCGGCGAGGTCCGCGAGCCGTCCGGCGCGCAGCGCCTCGGCCACGGTGCCGCCCGGGACGTACTCGGCGAAGATCCGCGGCGCCCCGCCCAGCACCCGCACGTAGTGGCAGACGCACAGGTGCGGATGCGGCGGCAGGTTCACCCACACCTCGGCCTCGTCGACGAACGCCGTGATCCCGGACTCCCACAGCGCCGGTCGGGGGCTCTTCACCGCGAGGTCCTGGTTCCAGCCGCTGTGCCGCACCCGGTGGACGACGCCCATGCCGCCCGCGCCGAGTTCCTCGCCGATCCGGTACGTCCCGAGCACCACCTCGCCCGTCCGCCAGACGATCCCGTCGTCCGGTGCCGCGGACTTCGAGCGGCGGCCGCGGAACCTGGAGAGCAGGCCGTCCCCACGCGTCATCGCTCCTCCTCGAATGTGAAGTCCCAGTCGACGGCCCAGAGCACGATGGCGCCGTCGCTGCCGCCCGACAGGGCGTGGCGGGCGCCGGGCGTGAGGGCCACCGAGCAGATCTCGTCGGCGTCGTGCGTGAGGATCCGCCGGCAGCGGCCCGACTCCAGCTCCCACCATCGGAGCGTGCCATCGCGGCTCGCGCTGAGGGCATGGCTCGCGTCCGAGGTGACCGCCAGCGAGGTCACCGCGCCGACGTGGCCGTAGAGCTCGCCGAGCGTCCGCTCCCCGGCCCACCACGTCACGGCGCCACCGTCGTCGCCCGAGAAGGAGTACCGGCAGGACGGGGTCATCGACACCGCCTGGATCTGGGACGGCTGGGAGCGGAACGTCTCCTTGCACTCACCGGTCTTGAGGTCCCAGAAACGGGACGTCCTGTCCCAGCTCCCGGACACGGCATGGCACCCGTCCGGGTTGATCGCGACCGACGTCACCGCGTCCTCGTGATCGGTGAGCTCCAGCAGGCACTCCCCGGTCGCGAGGTCCCACCAGCGCAGCGTGCCGTCGAAGCTCCCCGACAGCGCACGGTCGCCGTCCCGCGTCAGGGCGACCGAGGTCACCGAGCCGCCGTGGCCGGACAGGACCCGCAGGCACTCGCCGGTCGCGAGATCCCACCAGCGCAGCGCGTCATCGTCGCCGCCGGAGACCGCGCGGTCGCCCGCCGCCGCGATCGACACCGAGGTCACCGCGTCCTCATGGCCTTCGAGCACCCGCAGGCACTCCCCGGTGTCGAGGTCCCACCAGCGCAGCGCGTCGTCCCAGCCGCCGGACACGGCATGGCCCGCCCTGGCCGACACCGCCACCGAGGTCAGACCGGACGGAGCGGCCATCGTGCGGATCGGCCTGAAGTCGAGGAACGCGCCGCGCTCGCCGAGGCTCCCCGCCGTCCGCCACAGATGCAGGACGTCGGGACGGCGCGCGTGGCCCGGGACGGCCCGCGCCCGGTTCATCACGTCCACGGCGGCGGCGTTGTCCCGGTCGGCCAGCAGCTTCCGCGCCTCGTCCATCCGGGCGCCGACCTCCCGCGCCCGCTCGGCGAGGCCCACCGCGCCGACGGGACGGCTGTGGCTCCACGGTGCCCGGACGTTCTCCGCGATGTTCCACAAGCGCAGCACGCCGCCGGTCGTCCCGGAGACGACGCGGCGGCCGTCCGGTGTCATGGCCACCACGAGGCCCAGGATGTCGTGCTCAAGCGTCCGCAGGCAGCGTCCGGTCTCCAGGTCCCACCAGCGCGCCGTGCGGTCGAACCCGAAGGTCGCCGCGTACCGGCCCTCGGGCGTCACGGCCGCGCCGCAGGACGCGTCGGTATGGCCCTTGAGCTCGCGCAGGCACTCGCCGGTGGTCAGGTCCCACCAGCGCACCTTTTTGTCCTTGCCCACGGACAGCGCGCGCCGTCCGTCCGGCGTCATCGCCGCCGCGTAGACGAGGTCGTCGTGGGCGTTGAGGACGCCCAGGCGCTTCCCGCCGCGCAGGTCCCACAGCTGGAGCGCGCCGTCCCCGCCGGCCGACAGCGCGAGCCCGCGATCGGGCGTCACCGCGACGGAGTACACCGTCTCCTTGTGATCGGCGACGGCCAGGCACCGGCCGTCGCGCAGGTCCCACAGCCGCACCGTGCCGTCCCCGCCGCCGCCCGACATGGCGTACCGTCCGTCCGGCGTCAGCGCGACGGACAGGACCGCGTCCTTGTGGCCGGTGAGGGTGTGCAGGCAACGGCCCTTGCGCAGGTCCCACCAGCGGATGGTGCCGTCCTCGGCACCTGACAGGGCGTGGCGTCCATCGGGCGTCACGGCCACGGAACGCACCTGCTCAGTGTGACCGGTGAGGGCGCGCACGCACTCGCCGGTGGTCAGATCCCACCAGCGCAGCACCCCGTCGGCGGAGCCCGACAGGGCATGGCGCCCGTCCGGGGTCACCGCCGCGGCCGACAACCACCCGGCCGGCGGATCGGGAGCCAGCCGCAGATCGTTCACCTCACCGGTCCGGACGCCGGCGATCTCGGGATCGCCGGGCGCGAGGCGCGCGGCCTCCGCCAGCGCCTCGCGGGCGGACGTGGGATCGCCGCGTTCCAGATGCAGCAGCGCCAGCAGGTACGCGCCGCGCGCGGCCGCGTCGTCGATCCCCGCGTTGGCCTGCCGCACCGCCTCCATCCGGCGGACGACCTCGTCGTCGGCCATGCGGGCGGCGCGCCAGGCCCGCACGCCCGCGTTGAACGTCGCGTCCGGGTGGCGCGGGTCGTCCTGCAACGCGCGCTCCCAGCACGCCTCGGCCCGCTCCTCCTCGCCCAGCGCGAGCAGGGAAAGCGCCTTGTTGTTCCACTCGTCCGCGGTGAGCGCGACCGGAACCGGGGCCTGCCGCGGGTACGACCCGCCGAACTCCCGCTCGTACATCGCGGTCAGGCTCTCCGTGATCGCCGCCATGTCCGGATGCTGTGTGACCAGACCAAGGATCGACGGCACCAGGTGGCCTGCCCCGGCCCGCTCGCACATCTCGGCAACGGTGGCGGCCCACGACCGGACGTCGTCCGCGTCGTCCCCCTGGGCCGGTCCGAAGCCGGTGAGCTTCGCCGTGCCGTCCCCGGCGAGCACCACGTTGTCCGCCCGTACATCACCATGTACGAGCCCGGCCTCATGCAGCGCCGTCAGCCCCCAGGCCAGCTGGATCGCCACATCGAGCGCGGACCGGCCTTCCAGCTCCGCCTCGCCGAGGCCGCCGCCCGGCGCGTGCTCGGCGAAGATCCGCGGTCGTCCGGCGACCTCGCGGACGAAACAGCAGCCGAGCAGATGCGGATGCGGCGGCACCTCCAGCCAGACGCGCGCCTCGTCCAGCAGCCCCGCCGCGTCCGCCGGCGGGCTCTTCACGGAGAACTCCTGCCGCCACCCGGCGTGGACCACGCGATGCCAGACGCCGGTCGCATCGGCCCCGATCTGGTCCCCGACTTCGAGGACCTGCGCCAGAACGGCCCCCGGCCGCCAGGCGCCAGGTTCCGCCTCCGGCCTGGTCATCTCGTTCTCCGGACCGGGCCCGTCCGCCTCCGGCCCGGCCTCGACCGCCCCCGGCCTGGCCTCCTGTGTCTCCGGCCCGGCCTCGTCCCTCGATCCGCGCCTCAGCCGGGAGAACCACCGGTCCCGAGTCACTCGGCCCTCCTGTGGATGCGCCGTTCCGTCACGGGGGCAACTCTGTCACCCGTCTCCGGGAGGGGTCCCCCCTTTCCAATGATCA
>NZ_SMKU01000165.1 GCF_004349215.1 Actinomadura rubrisoli
GGTGGGCATGGACGCGCGGGGGGTGCGAATGTGCGTGGGAGTTCGGGTGTCTTTAGCGGTATGAGCGGTTTGCACGAAGGGAGATGTTCATGGACGTCAGCGCGGGCTTCCGCGAGCTGGCGGTGCCCCCCGGGATGGTCGGCGTCTGCGCCCTCGGCCAGGCCGGGTTCCTGCTCAAGGGCGCGGGCGGGACGGTCGTGGCGGTCGATCCCTACCTGTCGGACCGGTTGGCCGATGACTCGGAGTTCGGGCCGCCCGGACGGTGGGCGCGCCGGTTCCCGCCGCCCTTCGGCCCGGACAGCCTGGACGCCGATGTCGTGGTCGTCACCCACGAGCACGCCGACCACTTCGACCCGCTGACGCTCGGGCCCGCCCTCGCGCGCCGCCCCTTCACGGTCGTCGCGCCGCCCGTCCTGCGGGGCGACGTGGAGGCGCTGGGCGCGCGGTTCGAGCCGGCCCACGCGGGGCGGCCCCTGGAGGTGGCGGGCGTGCGCGTCCATCCCGTCCCGGCGGCGCACTCGCCGGAGTACACCGGACCCGCCTGCTACGACGTGATGGTGCAGGACGGCGCGCACCGGTTCCTCGGGTACGTCGTCGAACTGGACGAGGGCGTGACCGTCTACCACGCGGGCGACACCGTCCTGCATCCCGAGATCGACCGGGCCCTGGAGGGGCTCCGGCCGCGGGTCGCGCTGCTGCCGGTCAACGGCCGCGACCGGATCCGCGAGGAGATGGGGATCGTCGGCAACCTGACCGTCCGGGAGGCGGCGCACCTCGCCGCGCGGGCGGACGCGCGCTGGCTGGTCCCGAGCCATCACGACCTGTTCGCCGTCAACGCCGAATCGGTGACGACGTTCGTCGACACGCTCGACCGCCAGTTCCCCGACCAGGAGTACTTCGTGCCGAAGGTCGGGCGCGCGGTCGTGCTCGGAGTCTGAGAGGGCTTGCGCATGTCCCGTTCCACAGCCGAAGAGGCCGTCACCGCCCCGCCCGCCGGGGCGTACTCCCCCGCGGTCCGGGCCGCCGCCCGGGGAAGGGTGCGCTGATGCGCGGGCTCACCGGCAAGAACGTCCTGATCACGGGCGGTACCAGCGGGATCGGCGAGGCCGCGGCCCGGCGGTTCCTGGAGGAGGGCGCGCGCGTCTTCGTCTGCGGCCTGGACGGCGTGGACGAGACCGTCGCCGGGCTGTCCGGGCTGGGCGAGATCTCCGGGACGGTCTGCGACGTCAGCCGGGAGGACGACGTCGCCCGGCTGGTGGCGCGGGCCCGGTCCGCGCTCGGCGGCGTCGACGTGCTGATCAACAACGCCGGGACGTCCTGGCGCGAGCCGTTCCTGGAGATCACCCCGGCCCACTGGGACACGATCATCGCGGTCAACCTGCGGGGCATGTTCCTCGTCGGGCAGGCCGTCGGCCGGGTGATGGTCGAGTCCGGCGCCGGCGGGGCGATCGTCAACATGGCCTCGACGAACGCGCTCGGCGGCGAGGAGGACTACGCCCACTACAACGCGTCCAAGGGCGGCGTGCTGCTGCTCACCAAGACCATGGCGGTCGAGCTCGGGCGGCACGGAGTCCGCGTGAACGCGGTCTGCCCCGGCTACATCAGGACCCCGCTCAACGCCTCCATCGAGGCGACCCTCGACCCCGACTTCGTCGCCGCCTACCAGCGCGACCACATTCCGCTCGGCCGGGCGGGGCAGGCCGCGGAGGTCGCCTCCGCCTACGCCTTCCTCGCCTCCGACGACGCCTCGTTCGTCCACGGAGCCGAGCTGGTCATCGACGGCGGCCAGCTCGCGATCATGTAAGGGACCCGCATGGCACGCATCGTCTTCATCGGCGCCGGAAGCGTCGAGTTCACCAAGAACGTCCTGTCCGACCTGCTCACCCTGCCCGGCCTCGGCTCGTCCACCCTCGTCCTGCACGACATCGACGCGGGACGGCTCGCGACCGCCGAGTCCATGGCGAACTGGATGGTGGCCCACCTGGGGGCGCCCGCCAAGGTCGAGGCGCACACCGACCGGCGCGCCGCCGTCGACGGCGCCGACTACGTGATCAACGAGATCGCGGTCGGCGGCTTCGCGGCGACGCGGATCGACTTCGAGGTGCCCGCGCGGTACGGGCTGCGGCAGACGATCGCCGACACCCTGGGCATCGGCGGGATCTTCCGCGCGCTGCGCACCGTCCCCGTGATGGTGGCGCTCGGCAACGACCTCGCCGAGCTGGCCCCGGACGCCCTGCTGCTCAACTACACCAACCCGATGACGATGATCCCCCGCGCGGTGTTCGAGGGGACGCCGTTCCGCAACGTCGTCGGCATCTGCCACTCCGTCCGCGACACGCAGGCGCGGCTGGCGGGCCTGGTCGGCGTCCCGGTGGAGGACGTCGCGTTCGTCACCGCCGGGGTCAACCACCAGGCGTTCGTGCTGAGGTTCGAGCGGGACGGGGTGGACCTGTACCCGCGGCTGGCCGAGGTCATCGACGCCGACCCGGCGCTGCGGCGGACCGTCCGGGCCGAGGTGTTCACGCGGTTCGGGCACTTCCCGACCGAGTCCAGCCTGCACGGCTCGGAGTACCTGCCCTGGTTCCTGCGCCACGACGACCAGGTCGAGCACTTCGGCATCCAGGTCGGCGCCTACCTGGAGTGGTCGCGGGAGAACCTCGACACCTACGAGGAGACGCGCCGCCGCCTCGCCGCGGGCGAGGGCGTGGAGGTCGAGCCCATGTCCGAGCTGGCCTCGGAGATCATCCACTCGATCGAGACGGGCACCCGCCGGATCGTGCACGGCAACGTCCGCAACGACGGGCTCATCGCGAACCTGCCGGCGGACGCCTGCGTCGAGGTGCCGTGCGTGGTCGACCGGTCGGGCGTCCGGCCGACGCGGATCGGGGCGATGCCGCCGCAGCTCGCCGCGCTCAACCGCACGTTCCTGAACGTGGGCGAGTTGACCGTCCGGGCGGCGCTGGAGGGCCGCCGCGACCACGTCCACCACGCGGCGATGCTCGACCCGAACGCCGCCGCGACGCTGACCCTGCCGCAGATCCACGACCTGGTGGAGGACATGATCACCGCCCATGGCGACGCCCTTCCGGAGGGTGTTCGCCGCTGATCCGACCACGTCCCCCCGGGCCGGTCGCCGTCATGGCGGCGACCGGCCGCGGGCGGACGGCACAACCTCAATGGGAGTGAGGACATGGAACTGAGTGAGTACCGACCCCGGCCGCGGCTCCGCGTGCCGGGGTCCAGCGTTCCGCGCGCGTCCGTCCCGGCGATCGACGCGCACAACCATCTCGGGCGCTGGCTGACGGGTGACTGGTCCGTCCCCGACGTGGGCGGGCTGCTCGACGTCATGGACGGCTGCGGCGTCCGGACGATCGTGAACCTCGACGGCCGGTGGGGCGAGGAGCTCCAGGAGAACCTGGACCGCTACGACCGGGCCCACCCCGGCCGGTTCGTGACGTTCTGCCACGCGGACTGGGACGAGCTGAACCGCGAGGACGGCAAGGGCCTGGCGCCCGGCCTGCGGCGGTCCGTGGAGGCGGGCGCGCGCGGGCTGAAGGTCTGGAAGGACCTGGGGCTGCACGTGCGGGACGCCGCCGGGCAGCTCGTCCTGCCCGACGACCCGCGGCTCGGCGACCTGTGGGACACCGCCGCCGAGCTGGGGATCCCCGTCGCCATCCACACCGCCGACCCGATCGCCTTCTTCGACCCGATCGACGAGCGCAACGAGCGCTACGAGCAGCTCCTCGCGCATCCGGACTGGTCGTTCGCCGACACCGAGCGGTTCCCGCGCTTCGACCGCCTGATGGACGCGCTGGAGACCGTCGTCGCCGGGCATCCCCGCACGACGTTCATCGCCGTCCACGCGGGCTGCCAGGCCGAGGACCTCGGCCGGGTCTGGCGGATGCTCGCCACGTACCCGAACCTGAACATCGACATCGCCGCCCGCATCGCCGAGCTGGGCCGGCAGCCGCGCGCGACCCGGGACCTCGTCCTGCGGTTCCCCGACCGGGTGCTGTTCGGCACCGACGAGTTCCCGCCGTCCCCGGGGACCTACGCGACCCACTTCCGGTTCCTGGAGACGCTCGACGAGCACTTCCCGCACTCGGAGGACGACCCGCCGCTGATGGGCCGGTGGCACATCAGCGGGCTGGGCCTCCCGCGCGATGTCCTCGCCCGGGTCTACGCCTCCAACGCGGCCCGGATCCTCGGCCTCACCCCTTGACGGCCCCGGCCAGCGCCTGGACGAACCGGCGCTGGCCGACGAGGAACACGATCAGCACCGGGACGGTGGTCAGCACCGTCCCGGCCATGATCTGCGGCCAGTCGGCGCGGTGCTGGCCTTGGAACGAGGCCAGCCCCGCCTGCACCGTGTAGTTCTCCTTGGACGAGATCGCCACCAGCGGCCAGAACAGATCGTTCCAGGCGTAGATGAACGTGATGACGGCGAGCGCGGCCAGGGCGGGGCGCGCGACCGGCAGCACGACCCGGAAGAACACGCCCCAGCGGGAGCAGCCGTCGATCCGGGCCGCCTCCTCCAGTTCGCGCGGGAAGTTCTGGAAGAACGACGTCATCAGGTACACGCCGAGCGCGGACGCGAGCTGCGGCGCGATCAGCGCGCCCAGGGTGTCGATGAGGTGCAGCTTGTGGAAGATGAGGAACGTCGGGATGACGGTGAGCTGGAACGGGATCAGCGTGGTGGCGATGACCAGCACCAGCGCGACCCGCCGTCCGACGAACCGCAGCCGCGCGAACGCGTACCCCGCCATGCTGCACAGCACGACCTGCGACACCACGATCGCCCCGGAGACGATCACGCTGTTGAGGAACCAGCGCGGGAACTCCGAGTCCGACAGCAGCTCCTGGTAGCCGTTGAGGTGCAGGCGCGTGGGGAACAGCGGCGGCGGGAACCGGTTGAGCTGCGCCTTGGTCATGACGGACGCGCCCAGCATGTAGACGAACGGGACCACCATCAGCAGCGACAGCGGGGCCAGCACCAGGTGCCGGGCGCTCGGCAGGCGCCGCCGCGGCCCGGCCCCGGGCACTGCCTCTGGCCCGGGGCCGGTGTTCATGGCGGGTTGCGCGGTGGTCACAGCAGGAACCCCTTCCGGCGCCCGAAGAGCAGGCCGATGACGATGGCCACCAGGCTTCCCACGAACAGCGCGTACGCGACCGCGGCGCCGTACCCGGCGGTGAAGTACTCGAAGGCGAGCTGCCAGACGTAGTAGACGATCGTGATCGTCGAGTTGACGGGCCCGCCCTTGGTCGAGGTGAGCAGCAGGTCGAAGAACTGCAGGCAGTCGATCAGCCCCCACACGCCGAGGAACAGCGAGATCGGCCGGACGGACGGGACGACGATGTGCCGGAACGTCCGCCACGGGCCCGCGCCGTCGATGGACGCGGCCTCGATGACCTCCCGGGGGATCTCCTGGAGCGCGGCCAGGTAGATGACGACGTTGAACCCGAACTGGGTCCAGATGAAGATCCCGGTGATGACGAGCATCGCCTGCGACGGATCGTCCAGGAAGCCCTGCGCCGGCAGCCCCGCCCGGGTGATCAGCCCGTTGACGATGCCGAAGTCCTTGTCGAACACGAACGCCATCAGCAGGCCCTCGGCGGCGGCGGAGGCGACGAACGGGACCAGGAAGCAGGCGCGGTAGAACCCGATGCCGCGGATCGGCTTGTTCAGCAGCATCGCGACCCCGAGCCCGAGCACCAGCGAGATCGGGATGTAGAGGGCGATGAGCTCCAGGGTGTTGCGGATCGACTTCCAGAACACCGGGTCGTGCGCGAGCGCCCGGTAGTTGTCGAACCCGACGCCCTGTCCCTCGGTCACCAGGTCGGAGTCGGTGAGCGACAGCCGCATCGCCCAGCCCATCGGCAGCAGCGAGAAGCCGAGGACCAGCAGCGTGGACGGTCCCGCGAACGACCATCCGGCGGCCTGGTCGGCGGCCCGCCGCCGCCCCGCGCGCCGGGCGGGCCCACCCCGTCCCGGACGGCGCCCCGGCCACCGTCCGGAACGGGTGGTCTCCCCCGTCTTCTCCTTCGTGGCGGTCACCGTGCTCATTGGCCGGGGACCGCGAGGAGCGAGTCGGACTTGCGCGCCGCGTCGTTCAGGGCGCTCTGCGGATCGGACCTGCCGAGCAGGGTCGAGGCGATGGCCTGGGCGACGAACCCGGAGATCCGCGGGTACTTCGAGGTCGCCGGCCGGATCTTCTTGGCGTTGACGATGTTGTCGGCGACGACGCCGATGCCCGGGTACTTCTTCAGGTAGTCCTGGTAGCCGGGCAGCTTGGCGATCGACGCGCGGGTCGGCAGCGAGCCGGTGTCCATCATCCAGACGAGCTGCTGCTCGGGCCGGGTCAGCCAGGTGAGGAACTCGGCGGACGCCTTGATCCGCCGGTCGCCGTGGTCGAGCACGGTCCAGTTGTCCATGCCGGACACCGTCTGGTGGTCGCCGTTCGTCCCGGGCAGCGGCGCGAACGCGTAGTCGATCTTCGCGGCCTGGACGTCGGGCAGCACCCACGGGCCGGCGAGCATCATCCCCAGGCGGCCGGACTCGAACAGCTTCTGCCCCTTCTCGGCGGGGCTGGAGTCCAGGTAGACCGACTTGTCCTGGACGGCCATCGCCTGGATCACCGCGAGCGCCCGCGCGCCCTGCGGGGAGTTGAAGGCGGCCTTCTTGCCGTCCGGCGACAGGATGTCCCCGCCGTTCTGCCAGACCAGCGGCCACAGCGCCCACGTGGTCTCCTCGCCGCCGGCGATGGGCCAGGTCGTCCCGTAGGTCTTGGCGCCGGTGTCGGTGAGCTTGCGCGCCACCGCCCGGAAGTCGTCCCATGTCCAGGTCGGGGCCGGCGGCTTCAGGTGGGCCTCGGCCAGCATCTTCCTGTTGTAGAGGACGGTCAGGTTGTCGGAGACGGCCGGGAAGCCGATCACCTTGCCCTTGACGGCCGTGGCCTCCCGGGTGCCCGGCCAGAAGTCGTTCCAGCCGACCTTGGGATCGCCGGTGTACTTCTTCAGGTCGGGGACCTTCGGGCTGCGCGCCAGCGCGGCGGCCCAGGAGCCGTACATGTAGGCGATGTCAGGATAGGTATCGGCGGCGAACCCGGCCGTGACCTTCGGCAGCATCGTGTCGGCGGTGGCGCCCCCGGAGTCGGCCTTGACCTTGATGCCCGGATGTGTCTTGTTGAACGCGCCCACGAGCTTCTCGATGGACTTGGCCGCGGCGTTCTCCTGGCCGTGCCAGATCACGAGCTCGACGGGGCCGCTGGAGTCGTCCCCGTCCCCGGACGAGGAGCATGCTGCGACGCTGCCGAGCAGCACCGCCGCGAGGATCGGCATGAGGTTCTTCAACGGGGGTCCCTCCGTCGGCTCACTCCGGATTTCCGCGATACGGAATGCTATTCCAGGATGCGGCAAAGCTAGCAGGCGGCTCACGTGCAGGTCAAGGCTCCGCGGGCGGCGGCGCCGCTCGGCAGGGCCTGCGGGGCGGGAGGCCCCGGCCAGGACGCACCCGGTGTCCGGACGAGGTCAAGGGCAGGTCAGGCGGCCAAGTCAGGGCCCGGTCAGGGCCGGCCGCGTCCGGGGATGGGGATGACGGCCTCGACGGTCGTCCCGGCGCCCGGCCGGCTCGTCACCGTGACGCGGCCGCCGAGCAGCTCGGCCCGCTCGGCCATGCCGCGCAGCCCGTAGGAGTCGGGGCGCCGGACCCGCTCCCCCCGCCCGGCCGGGCCTAGGCCGCCCGGCGGCGCCGAACGGCCGGCCGCCGGCCGGGAACGGCCGCTCTGGGCGCACGCGTCCCGGATCGAGAAGCCCGTGCCGTCGTCGGCGACCCTCAGCCGGACGCGGTCCTCGAAGTGCTCCAGCAGCAGGTCGACGCAGGTCGCCGAGGCGTGCCGGAGGCTGTTGCCCACGGCCTCCTGCGCGATGCGGTACAGCGCGGTCTGCACGTGGTCGGGCAGCGCGTCCTCCAACTCCCCCTCGACCGTCACGGTGACGTCGATCGAGCCGGACGGCCCCGGGCCGTTCCCCACCTCGCGGGCGAGCGTGGCCAGCGCCGCCGACAGGCCCAGATCGTCCAGGACGGGCGGGCGCAGGCCCCCGATCGCCGCGCGGGTCTCGGCCGCCGCCAGCTCGCACAGCCGGCGCGCGACGATGATCTGCGCGAGGCCCTCGGGATGGTGCTCGGGCAGCGCCCGCTCCGCCGCCGACAGGTGGAAGCCCAGGCCGGCCAGCCGCTGCGCGATGCCGTCGTGGATCTCCCGGCTCAGCCGCGACCGCTCCGCCTCCTGCGCCTCGACGGCCCGCTCGGCGAACCACTCGGCGGCGTGCTCGCGCTTCCGCGCGGTGCGCAGCCGGCGGCACGAGCACAGCACCGGCGCGAACAGCTCGGCGAGCGCGGTGACCAGGTCGAGGTCCTCGCGCGGGCACGGCCCGGCCGAACGCACGTCCAGGACGGCGATCGTGGCGTTCCCGCTGTGGACGGGGATCGCGGCGCCGCGTCCGTCCGTGTGCGCGCGGGCGCGGCCGTGCACCGCCACCCAGCCGACGTCGCCCTCCCCCAGCGGGACGGGCGGCCCGGACCACTCCATGGCCCGCTCGTCCTCGTCCAGGACGTACACGTCGCAGAACGTCAGCGCCCGCGCGGACCGGACGACCAGCCCGGCCAGGTCCTCGGCCATGCGCGGCAGCTCCCGGGCCGAGCACGCCACGGCGACGATGCGGACGAGCAGGTCGTTCCCCCGTCCCGCCAGCAGCTCGGCCGGTCCCGCGGCCCCCGTCATCGGAACAGGCCCTCCCGCAGCGCGACCGCTATCGCGGCCGAGCGGTCGGCCACCTCCAGCTTGCGGTACAGGGCGCGCAGGTGGCTCTTCACCGTCTCCTCGCTCAGTACCAGCCGCGCGGCGATCGCCTTGTTGGACAGCCCGCCGACCAGCAGCGACAGCACCTCGCTCTCGCGCTGGGTGAGCCCCCGGTCGGCGCCCGGCCAGAACTCGCCGCGGGTGAGCCGGGCCGCGGTGACCGCCATCCGCCCGGCCAGCGTCGGGTCGACGACCGTCTCGCCCTGGGCGACCTCCTCCAGCCGCCGGACGAGCTCCGGCCCGTCCACCCGCTTGAGCAGGTAGCCGCCCGCCCCGGCCCGCAACGCCTCGAAGACGTACTGCTCGTCGTCGTAGACCGACAGGAACACCACCCGCGCCTCCGGGACCCGCTTGGTGAGCGCGCGGCACAGGTCCAGGCCGCTCTCGGAGCCGAGCCGGACGTCCAGCAGGACGACGTCGGGGCGGAGCGAGGTGACGAGGCGCGTGGCCTCCGCGCCCGTCCCCGCCTGGCCCACCACCCGCACGCGCCCGGTGAACCCGGCGAGCATCGCCTGCAGGCCGGCGAGGATCATCTCGTGGTCGTCGACCAGGACGACACGCACAGGGGGGCTCATTCCGGCACGATAACAACCCCAAGCTACTCGCCAGTAGCGTGCGAGCGCGGCGCCTCTGGACGTTTCACCCCTGGACTCCCCTGAATGGGGGACGAACCGGGCGGCGATCCGTCCTAATCTCCAGGCGAAAACCGAATTCCGCAGGACGGAGGAGCCAGGTGCCCCATGGGCGGGTAAGGCCACACTGACCGGAAGGCTTGTGCAATGTCTCGGGGCGGAACGGATGACCGCGGCCTGCGTGGACGACCACCGCCGCTGCACCCGCGCCCGGCGCGCGACGCCGCCCACCGGCAGCCCGCCTAGGTCGCTTCCCCGTCCGCCTGGCGGAGGCCGCCGATCCCGCGGGCGCGCGGGGAGGCCCCGAGGTCTGACCTGTGCCTCGGGCCGCGCGTGACGCGGCGGCCGGGAGGGCGTCCCAGCGGGGCGCGGGGCCGCCCTCCCGGCCACCCCCGTCTCCGCCGGTCAGGCGGGGATCTCGTGCCAGGGGATCTCGGGACGGTCCGGCGCGACGACGGCCAGGGACTGGCCGCCGCGGATCCGCTCGTCCGGCTCGGCCGCGAGCCTGAACCGCGCGTTCGGGCGGTGCGACTCCCCCACCGCCAGCAGCGTGCTGCCCCGGCGCAGCAGGAACACCGCGAGGTCGAGGCGGGGCCACTCGCCAGCGCCGTCCGGCACGTCCACCCGGAACAGGGTCGAATCGGCGTCGAGCGTGCTGGCGAGGTTGTGGTAGATCGCGGCGACGCCGGGGTTGCGGATCGCGACCGAGACGACGGCGGGGTCGTCGATGTCGACCGGCTCGATGTCGGGCCCGATCAGCCCGAGCGCCTCGGTGATCTCCGCGCGCCGCCCGCCGTCGTGCACCCCGGCCAGCAGGTGCGGGGACGGTCCCCCGCTCCGCCGCAGGTAGGCGACCACGTGCAGCATCACCCGGACGGTCTCGTCGTCGGTGCGGCCGACGACCACCACCGTCCGCGCGTCCCCAGGCACGCCCGCTCGAACGCGGTGTCGTCGAACGCGACCACGTCGTACAGCTCGGGGTCGGGGTTCTCGCCGCCGAGCTGGTCCGGCCAGAAGACCGTGGCGACCCGCGTCTTGGCGAAGTCGGGGTCGGCGCGCAGCTGCCCGATGATGGCGCGCAGGCCCTCGCGGTCGTAGCCGACGGTCACGATGTGGCGCCGGTGGTGCAGCTGGGCGTGCCCGTTGGCCTTCAATGTCCTGCCCTTCGCCATCCAGAGCGTCAGCTCGGCGAACAGCACGAGCCCCGCGGTGAGCCCGGCCATGATGACGATCGCGCCGCCGATCCGCCCGCCCGCCGAGGTGGGGAACAGGTCGCCGTAGCCGACGGTGGTGCCGCTGACGAAGAAGTACCAGACGAACTGGTGCGGCTGCTTGATCTTGGCGCCGGGCTCCTCGAACACCGCGATCAGCAGCCAGCCGATCAGGAACGCCCCCAGCAGCACCAGCGCGGGCGCGCGCCAGGAACGCGACGTGATCCCGTGGACCAGGCGCATGAGCACGATCGGCATCCGCGCAGCGTGCCAGGGGGACGAATCCGACGTCAAGCCCAAAAGCCGTGGTCAACCGGGTGGGCGGCGGCGGCCGGGCCGGGCGCGCCGTCCCCCCGGAGCCCATCGGCGAGTGCGCGCAACCGTTCCGTCGAGCCCCACTACGGTGGGTGAGAACGGGCGGACGCGGATCGTGGCCGAAGGCGGCCACCCCGCGCCGGGCGCCCCGTCAGCCGACCGGGCCCCGCTTGAGGACCCGGCTCAGCGCCGCCGCGACCTCCTCCGACAGCCCCCGGTCCCCGGACGCACCGCCCGGCGAGCCGCCCGGCTGGTCGTCAGGACCGTCGCCGGAGCGCACCGGGCCGGCGGACGGCCGGTCGTCGCGGACGGCGTCGCGGGTGTGGCCGCAGTCGCGGCACTCGACCTCGCCGAGCCGGCACACCAGGACGGCCGAGCCACAGGCCGCGCACCGGTCGAGGTCGTCCGCCCAGTCGCGGGCGGTCTGGCAGCCAGGGCAGATCAGCACCTGATGGTCGGCCCGCACCCCGCGCTTCCACGGGCTCGCGCCGCGCACGGGGTCGGTCTGCCGCGCCCCGCAGCGGAAGCAGGGCATCACACCTCCAGGGGTGCGGGGGCCGGTGCCGGCCGCGGGCTCGTGCCGCACGGTCGGCACCGGTCCGGTTCGCTCAGAGCGCGGCGAGCGCCTTGCGGTACTCGCCGATGTCGCGTGCGTCCGGGATCGCGTTCTCGACCTTCCAGCGGACGACGCCCTGCGTGTCGATGATGAAGGTGCCGCGCGTGGCGAGGCCGCTCTTGTCGTCGAACACGCCGTAGCGCTGCGCCACCCCGCCGTGCGGCCAGAAGTCCGACAGCAGCGGGAACTGGTACTTCTCCTGGTCGGCCCAGGCCCGCAACGCGAACATGGAGTCGACCGAGACGGCGAGCACCTGGACGTCGTCGCCGCCCAGCGTGGGCAGCTCGTCGCGGATCTGGCACAGCTCGCCCGTGCACACCCCGCTGAACGCCAGCGGGTAGAACACCAGGACGACGTTCTTCGCGCCGCGCAGACCCGACAGCCTCACCGGCGTGCCGTGCTGGTCCTTCAACTCGAAGTCCGGTGCGCCGTCGCCTACCTCAACCGCCAATGCCTCTCCCGCGAATCTTCCCCGCCCGCGGCGGGGGGAACGGCCGTCCCCACGGGCGTGGGGAACGGGCCCAGTCTGCCATCCCGTCCTGAACGGCGCCTCAAGGCCGGACGAAGATCGCTCTGGACAGGCCGCTCTGGACGGACCGCTCCGCGCGCGGGCCGCCATGCGGGAGAGTCCGGGACTACTTACGGACCTTGGGTGCGACGAGCCGCGTGCCGGACCACTCCTTGGCGGCGCTGATGCTGCTCGTCTGGGACAGGCCTGCCGTCTGGGCCGCCTCACCGATGTCACTGGGCTCCACGTGCCCGTCCCGGCCCGCCTTCGGGGTCAGCAACCAGATGGTGCCGCCGCTCGCGAGCGGGAACATCGCATCGGTCAGTCCCTCGAACAGGTCGCCGTCCTCTTCGCGCCACCACAGCAGCACGATGTCGACCACGTCCTCGTATTCCTCGTCGACCAGCTCGTTCCCCGTGACGGACTCGACGGAGCCGCGAAGCTCCTCGTCGACATCGTCGTCGTAGCCGATCTCCTGCACCACCTGGCCCGCCTTCAGACCGAGCCGTTCGGCCAGGCTGCGCTCAGACTGCGCCTGACCCGCGGTCGCGCTCACGAAAGTCCTCCCATGGTCGTCATTCCGCACGGTGCTTCGTGCACGGTGCTTTTCCGGCCCCCCAGGACGGGTGGCCCGCCCACACCAGTGCGGTGTTTGCGGGACAGTCCACACAAGTGGGGGCCCCTAGCGCAAGTGTCTTCCCGGCTTTTGGTGGGCTCATTGGCCCGAATACGAAGGCGGCCGTCACCGGACGCCCACAGAGGGTGACATTCCACGCTCATCCCTTGAGCAGCGACAACCGGACCTGCCGGTCGGGATTGTCGACGTTGAGGTCCACCAGCGCCACGGACTGCCACGTCCCGAGCGCGAGGCGCCCGTCCAGCACCGGGACGGTCGCGTAGGGCGGCACGAGAGCGGGCATGACGTGCGAGCGGCCGTGCCCCCGCGACCCGTGGGCGTGCCGCCAGCGGTCGTCGGCGGGCAGCAGGTCGCCCAGGGCGGCCAGCAGGTCGTCGTCGCTGCCGGCGCCCAGCTCGATGATCGCCACACCCGCGGTCGCGTGCGGGACGAAGACGTGCAGCAGCCCGTCCCCGCCGGCCGAGGCGGCGAACCGCTCGCACTCGCCCGTGATGTCGTGAACGGCCTCCCGGCCGCCGGTGGCCACCCGGACCACGGTGCTCTCCATGATCACTGGTGTACCCGATCCGCGGCGGCGGACCCCTCGGCCCTATCCGGAGACACCGCCCGCCGGCTCGCCGCTCTCGACGACGGCGTCCGGCCCCGGGTACACCAGGGCCTCGCGCCCGTCGTCGAACCGGACGACGTAGGGCGGGTCGCCGTCGGGCCCGCGCACCTCGATGATCTCGCCTTGCCGGTCGGCCTGCCCGACGACGTTGCCGTGGACGTGCAGGCGGTCTCCGATACTCGCGTTCATAGACTCTCCCAAGCTCGTTTCGGCCCGCCGAGCGGCGGGACGTATCGGGCATGGCGCTGTTGCTCCCACCTTCGTACGTCCGGCGCGTCCCGTCGAGAGGAATCCCGGACGGATCCCGGGACGGACCCGGACGATCACCAGGGGATCCTCCCCGGGCGGACCGGAAAATCGGCCCTCAGGGGGACCACTACCCCGGCTGACCGGGGAGAATGGTTACCGATTGGTAGAGATGCGTTAGCCGTCATAAACGGCGACGATGGATCACAACCGAGGCGACGAACAGTCATGCCGGGGACCGGCGGCCTCCCGAACGGGCGGCCAAGGGCCTCACCAGCAGAGACGGCAAGCACAGAGGGGAACCCGTGGCTTCCGGACGTCAACGCTTTTCGATCATCAGCGACGGCCTGCCGAGCCAGCTGCCCGACATCAACCCGGATGAAACCCGGGAGTGGCTGGAATCGCTGGACACGGTCATCAAGACCGAGGGCCGCGGCAGGGCCCGCTACGTGATGCTCAGGCTGCTGGAGCGGGCGCGCGAGCAGCAGGTCGGGGTGCCCGGCCTGCGCAGCACCGACTTCATCAACACGATCCCGCCGGAGTCCGAGCCCTGGTTCCCCGGCGACGAGCACGTGGAGCGGCGCATCCGCGCCTACATCCGCTGGAACGCGGCCATCATGGTGTCGCGCGCCAACCGCCCCGAGCTCGGCGTCGGCGGCCACATCGCCACCTACGCCTCGGCGGCCTCCCTGTACGAGGTGGGCTTCAACCACTTCTTCCGCGGCAAGGACCACGGCGAGTCCGGCGACCAGGTGTTCATCCAGGGGCACGCCGCGCCCGGCATCTACGCCCGCGCGTTCCTTGAGGGCCGCCTGCCCGAGGAGAAGCTGGACGGCTTCCGGCAGGAGCAGTCGCACCCGGGCGGCGGACTGTCGTCCTACCCGCACCCGCGGCTCATGCCGGACTTCTGGGAGTTCCCCACGGTGTCCATGGGCCTGACCGCCATCGACTCCGTCTACCAGGCCCGGTTCAACCGCTACCTGTACAACCGCAAGATCAAGGACACCTCGCGCTCGCACGTGTGGGCGTTCCTCGGCGACGGCGAGATGGGCGAGCCCGAGTCGCTCGGCGCGATCGGCCTCGCCGCCCGCGAGGAGCTGGACAACCTCACCTTCGTCGTCAACTGCAACCTCCAGCAGCTCGACGGCCCGGTCCGCGGCAACGGCAAGATCATCCAGGAGCTGGAGTCGTTCTTCCGCGGCGCGGGCTGGAACGTCATCAAGGTCATCTGGGGCCGCGACTGGGACCCGCTGCTCGCGCAGGACGTCGACGGCGCCCTGGTCAACAAGATGAACACCACCCCCGACGGCCAGTTCCAGACGTTCACCGTCGAGTCCGGGGAGTACATCCGGGAGAAGTTCTTCGGCGACGACCCCCGGCTGCGCAAGATCGTCCAGCATCTGGACGACGACGACCTGCGCAAGCTGTCGCGCGGCGGGCACGACTACCGCAAGGTGTACGCGGCGTTCAAGGCGGCCCGCGAGCACGTCGGCCAGCCCACCGTGATCCTCGCCCACACCATCAAGGGCTGGACGCTCGGCTCCGACTTCGAGGCCCGCAACGCCACGCACCAGATGAAGAAGCTCACCAAGGCCGAGCTGAAGGAGTTCCGGGACCGTCTCTACCTGGACATCCCCGACTCCGCGCTGGAGGCGCCGCTCCCGCCCTACTACCACCCGGGCGAGGACTCCGACGAGATCCAGTACATGCGCGAGCGCCGCGCGGCGCTCGGCGGCTTCCTGCCGAAGCGGGTCGTCCGCGCCAAACCGCTCAAGCTCCCCGGCGACGCCGTCTACGCCGAGCTGAAGAAGGGCTCCGGCAAGCAGAACGTCGCGACGACGATGGCGTTCGTCCGGCTGCTCAAGGACCTCATCAAGGACGAGAACATCGGCGCCCGGTTCGTCCCGATCGCCCCGGACGAGTACCGCACGTTCGGCATGGACTCGCTGTTCCCCACGTCCAAGATCTACTCGCCGCACGGGCAGACCTACGACGCGGTCGACCGCAAGCTACTGCTGTCGTACAAGGAGTCCGAGCAGGGCCAGATGCTGCACGAGGGCATCAGCGAGGCCGGCTCGATGGCCTCCACGATGGCCGCGGGCACCGCGTACGCCACGCACGGCGAGCACATGATCCCCGTCTACATCTTCTACTCGATGTTCGGCTTCCAGCGCACCGGCGACCAGATGTGGGCCCTCGGCGACCAGATGGGCCGCGGCTTCCTGCTCGGCGCCACCGCGGGCCGCACGACGCTCACCGGCGAGGGCCTCCAGCACGCCGACGGCCACTCCCCGCTGATCGCGGCGACGAACCCCGCCTGCGTCCACTACGACCCGACGTGGGCGTTCGAGCTCGCGCACATCGTCCAGGACGCGCTGCGCCGCATGTACGGCCCGACCGAGGACCACCCGAACGGCGAGGACGTCTACTACTACCTCACCATCTACAACGAGCCGTACCAGCAGCCCGCCGAACCCGACGGCGTGGACGTCGACGGCCTCCTCAAGGGCCTGTACCGGTACAAGACGGCCCCCGAGGTCGCCACCGGCAACGGCCAGGCGCCCAAGGCCCAGATCCTCGCCTCAGGCGTCGGCGGCCGGTGGGCCCTGGAGGCACAGCGCCTGCTCGCCGAAGACTGGGGCGTCTCCGCGGACGTATGGTCGGCGACCTCGTGGAACGAACTCGCCCGCGAGGCCCGCGACTGCGACGAATGGAACCTGCTGCACCCCGACGCCGAGCAGCGCGTCCCCTACGTCGCCCGGACGCTGGAGAACGTGGCCGGCCCGATCGTCGCGGTATCGGACTTCATGCGCGCCGTACCCGACCAGATCGCCCCCTGGGTGAGCGGGGACTACTCCTCCCTCGGCACCGACGGCTTCGGCCTCTCCGACACCCGCGCCGCCGCACGCCGCTTCTTCCACGTGGACGCGGCCTCGATCGTCCTGGCCGTCCTCACCCGCCTGGCCCGCAACGGCGAGGTCAAGCCCGAGACGCTCCAGCAGGCCATCGAGCGCTACCAGCTGAACGCCGACGTCAGCTCCGTCTTCGCAGGCGGCGTAGGCAGCGCCGAAAGCAACACGGGCGGAGATGCGTGACTTATTGCCGGTGATCGCGGAGGTGTAGGCCGCGATCACCAAGGCGAAGGGCCCCGGATCCTCGACGGATCCGGGGCCCTCTCCCGTCAGGACACCGGGGGCTTGAAGATGCCGAAGCGGTTGCCCGCCGGGTCCTCCAGATGGGCGAACCGCAGGCCGCTGGGGTCGGTCACGGCCGGGACGGCGACCTTGCCGCCGTGCTTCTCCGTCTGGACGCAGGTCGCGTCCACGTCCTCGACCAGCACATAGAAGATCGCGTGGTTCCCGGACGGATCCGGGACGCGCGCGATGCCCCCGCTCGGCTGGTCGGCGCCCGGGTAGCTGATCAGGTCGTAGCCGGGCTCACCGGGGTTGGCCGCGAACTTCCACCCGAACATGTCGCCGTAGAAGGCCCGGGCCTCCTCGGGCGCGTCGGTGCCCACCTGGAACCACGTGACGGTATTGAACGCGGGAACGGTCATCTTTTCTCCTCTTCGCACGCTGTTGGCACCAGCGTCGGACAGGCAGGCGACAACCCCCTGTCGGAGTTTCCTGACGAGTTCCCGATCCGGAACTCCGCCCACACCACGGTGCGATCCCCGTCCGCCCGGAAACCCCACCGCTCCGACAGGGCCTCGACGACCCGCATCCCGCGTCCGCTCTCGGTGCCGTCCTCGGCCTTGACGTACGGACGCCTGCCGCCCGCCCCGTCGTCGGCGACCTCCAGGCGGTAGAGGCCCTCTCCGACCAGCAGCCCGACCGTCACCTGGCCGCCGTGCCCCGAGGCCGTGTGGGCGATGGCGTTGCAGACCGTCTCACTGCCGACCGACACCAGGTCGTCCAGTGCCGGCAGCCCGACAGGCAGCATGTCCCGAAGGAACAGCCGCGCGTTCGCCACGGACTCCCGGACGCCCGGCAGCGTGATCACACCGAGCACGACCAGGCCACCGCAACTCATCACACCGCCCTCCACGACACTCCGCGCCGCAGTCTTCTCGTCTCGGGCACTCCCATGGTGCTTCTCCCTTCGTTTCGGAGTCGCCCGCTACATTCGCCGCCCGATGTCGTCGTGTCCTCCCGGCTGAACGTTTCCCAGCTGAACGTTCACCCGGGAGCCGTTCCGCATACGATTCGCCACGCTCAGTGACATGCTGGAGGGATGTCTCCCGGACACGCCCCCACCGTCCGCCAACGCCGGATCGGCTCAGCGCTCCGCAAGGCCCGCGAGCACCACAACCTGACCATCTCCACCGCGGCCGGCCGCTTCGGCCGCTCCCAGGGCTGGATGAGCATGGTCGAGAACGGCCTGTACACCATCGCCCCCGAAGAACTCGCCGGCCTCCTCGACTTCTACGGCATCCCAGACGGCCCGCTCCGCACGTCCCTCCTCCACCTGGCCACCCACAGCCCCGGCAGATGGGTACGAGAACGGGTGGGCCGCATCTCCGCCGCCGCTCTGGACCTGGCAAGCCTGGAAGAAGATGCCGCCGAGATCCGAACCTTCCAATCCACCACCATCCCGGGCCTCCTCCAGACCCCCGAGTACACCTGGAAACTCATGGCCGTCGGTCCTGCCAGGAATTCGCGCAACGCCAAGACGCTGGTCGACTTCCGAATGTCCCGCCAGCAGGTCCTGAGCCGCCCCGATCCACCTCACTACGTGCCGATCATCGCGGAGGCAGTTCTTCACAACCAGGTCGGTGGCGACCCCGCGATCTTGCGCGCGCAGATCCGCCGACTGTCCGAAACCGCCCGGCTCGATCACGTAGACCTGCGCGTCCTCCCGCGCACGGCCAGCGGATACCTCTCGCTCATTACCCCGTGCCATCTCATCTCCCTGCGCCCACCTGGACGACTCACCGTGTCCATAGGCGACTGGTTCGCCAAAAGCGTCTTTGTGGAGGACGAGGACGAGGTCGCGTCCCATGAGGAGATCTTCGAGCTCCTACTCTCGGCCGCCCTGAACAGGACCGCTTCGTTGAAGCTCATCGACGGGATAGCGTCGCAACCATGAACACCCCCGAACCGTCCCCGGCCCATTGGCGAAAGAGCAGCCACAGCGGTGGCGACGAAGGCGAATGCGTCGAGATCGCCGACCTCCACGACCAAATCGCCATCCGCGACAGCAAAGCCCCCCACACCGGCCACCTCACCCTCACCCGCCAAAACTTCGCGACCCTCCTCACCCACCTCACATCACAACCATGAACACCCCCGAGCCACCCCAGACCCGCTGGCGCAAAAGCACCCACAGCGGCGCCAACGAAGGCGAATGCGTCGAGATCGCCGACCTGAACGGCCATATCGGCATCCGCGACAGCAAAACCCCCCACAGCGGCCACCTCACCCTCACCAGGCGGAACTTCACCACCCTCCTCACTCACCTGGCATCTCATTTCTGATCGTTGACGCACTCATCTGCGCCGAGTTCGTCCTGCAATGCGGTGATCACCCGCTGCTTATCGACGGCGGTCCCGTCCCGGTGGTTGGCTGACCGAAGTCGATCATGAAACGGGGGGTCCCATGGGCTCAGCTGGCGTGCCGCGGATGTCCCGGCGCAGGTTCCTCGGCTTCAGCGGGTCGGCGGCCGCCGCGGTGATGCTCGGCACCGGCGCGTGGGGGGCGCCTGGTACTCGTGCCTTCGCCGAGAGCGGGGAGCTGTTCAGCCTCGGGATCGCCTCGGGTGATCCGGCGCCGGGCGGCTTCGTCCTGTGGACGCGGTTGGCGCCCGACCCGTTCGCGCCCGACGGCAAGGCGGGTATGCCGGACCGGCCGGTCAAGGTGGAGTACGAGGTCGCGCGGGACGAGCGCTTCCGGGACGTCGTCCGGCGCGGGGCGGCGGTGGCGACGCCGGAGCTCGGGCACTCGGTGCACCCGGAGATCCACGGGCTCCGGCCCGGTCACGAGTACTTCTACCGGTTCCGCGCCGGCGGCCAGATCTCCCCGACCGGCCGCACGAAGACCATGCCGTCGCCGACGTCCGACCCCCGCGGCCTCAGCTTCGCCTTCGCCTCCTGCCAGGCGTGGGGGGACGGGTACTACACGGCGTACGACCACATCGCGGACGAGGACATCGAACTGGTCGTCCATCTCGGCGACTACATCTACGAGACCGAGATCACGAACTCCAACCTGCGCGGCGTCCAAGTGCCACCGCAGTTCGGGACCGAAGCCTTCGACCTGGCCCGCTACCGGCTCCAGTACTCGCTGTACAAGTCCGAGGCGCCGCTGCAGAAGGCGCACGCCCGCTTCCCGTGGATCGTGACACTGGACGACCACGAGGTGGTCAACGACTGGGCCGGCGACACCGTCATCCTGGGCCGCAACCCCAACCCGCCTCCGGAGGAGTTCGCCGCGCGCAAGGCCGCCGCGTTCCAGGCGTTCTATGAGAACCTGCCGCTCCGCCACGCTCAGATGCCGAACGGCCCCGACATCCGGCTGCACCGGCGCCTCTCGTACGGGCGGCTGGCGACCTTCACCATGATCGACACCAGGGGGTACCGCGACACCCAGGCGTGCGGCAAGGCCGGGCCGATCGCGGACTGCGACGAGAGGCTCGACCCGGACCGGACGATCCTCGGCGACCGCCAGCGCGAATGGCTGCTGGACGGCTTCCGCACGTCCGGGTCCCGCTGGCACGTCCTCGGCAACCAGGCGCCGATGACCGAGACCGACTGGGACCCCGGGCCCGCCAAGAGCCTGGCGATGGACCCGTGGGACGGGTATGCCGCCGACCGGGCCGCGGTGCTCGGCGCGGCGCGGGACCGTGGGGTGGACAACCTGGTCGTCATCACCGGCGACCGCCATCAGAACTACGCGTGCGACCTCAAGCGGGACTTCAACGAGACGGATTCGCCCACGGTCGCCAGCGAGTTCGTCGGGACCTCCGTGACCAGAGGCGGCAACGGGGCCGACATGACGGACGAAGGCCGGAAGTTCCTGGCGGCCAACCCGCACATGAAGTTCTTCAACTCGCAGCGAGGCTACGTACGGGTCAACGTCGACCGCGAACGCTGGCAGAGCGACTTCCGCGTCCTGCCGTACGTCCAGCAGCCCGGCGCCCCCGTGACGACCCGTGCCTCCTTCGCCGTGGAAAACGGCCGCCCCGGCGTCCAACCCGCCTGAGGACGGTGCCGGCCCTCTGGAACACCTACCCGTCAGACGAATTCGAGGGACGTAGCCGCGGGCTCGATCAACCGGGTGTTCAACATCACCGCTCAGCAAGCCTGATCGACGCGGTGGAACGCCTGTAGTCGATCCGGCGTTGCCGGACATCTCAGGGTGATCATCGACGTCGCGAGGGGCGACGGTGGGGCGCCGGGTGGCGTCCCCGGGCGCGGCTCCTTCGCTGGCGAGGACGAGGCCCTGGAGGTCAGGTGCGTGTGCGAAGAGCACGTTGGTATGTCACGGCGTTCGCGGTGGTGGGTGCGGGGGTGATCGTGGGGCCG
>NZ_SMKU01000166.1 GCF_004349215.1 Actinomadura rubrisoli
GAACGGGACGCCGCCCTCGTCCTCGACGATCACCGTCCGCAGGGTCTCGTGGCGCGCCACCACGTCCCGCACCGCCGCCTCCACCGCACCGGCGTCGAGCGCGCCCGTCAGCCGGACGCGCAGCGGGACGTTGTACGTCGCCGAAGGACCCTCGAAACGGTGGACGAACCACAACCGGCGCTGCGCAAAAGACAAGGGAACCATCTGACGTCACTCCTTAGCCATCATCTTGCGTAGGCGGGGCCTGCTGGATTTGGTGAAGCCGTCCATTTCGCGGGCCAGCTCCGAAACGCTGGGGAATTCGAGGATCGTCCCGACCGGGACGTCGAGCCCGAGCGCGGCGCGGACGCGGCTGGACAGCTGGGTGGCGAGCAGGGAATGCCCGCCGAGGTCGAAGAAGTTGTCGTCGACACCGACCTTTTCGAGCCCGAGCACATCGGCGTACAGCCGGCAGAGGGTCTCTTCCCGCGGCGTTCGGGGCGCCCGGTAGCCGCTTCCGGTGAACTCGGGCTCGGGCAGGGCCGCCCGGTCCAGCTTGCCGCCCGGCGTCAGCGGCAACCGGTCGAGCACGACGAACGCAGACGGCACCATGAAGTCCGGCAACCGCCCCGACACGTGGCCGCGCAGCTCGTCCGGGGTCACGCCGTCCGCCCCGGCGGGGACCGCGTAGCCCACCAGCCGCTCGGCCCTGTCCGCGTCGCGGCCGCTCCGGCCGCTCCGGGCGACCACGACCGCCTGCGCCACCGTCGGATGCGCCGCCAGCACCGCCTCGACCTCGCCCGGCTCGATCCGGAAACCGCGGATCTTCACCTGCGTATCGGTCCGGCCGAGGTACTCCAGCCCGCCGGAGGCGTTCCAGCGCACCAGGTCCCCGGTGCGGTACATCCGCGCGCCGGGCGGGCCGAACGGGCACGCGACGAACCGTCCGGCGGTCAGGGCCGCCCGGTGCACGTATCCCCGCGCGAGCCCGGTGCCCGCCAGGTACAGCTCACCGGCGACGCCGACCGGCACCGGGCGCAACGCCCCGTCCAGCACGTAGGCGCCGGTGTTGTCCATGGGCGGCCCGATGGGGACGTTCTCCGCGACCCGCTCCAGGGCGGGCAGCGGGTGGCTGGTGGCGTACACCGTCGTCTCCGTCGGCCCGTACACGTGGACGAACGTGGTGTCCGGGCACGCGTCCAGCGCCCGCTGGAACGCCGGGGACGAGGCGCGCTCGCCGCCGGTCCAGACCTCCCGCAGCCCCGCCATGCACGCGGCGTCCTCCTGGACCAGGAGGTTGAACAGCGCGGTGGTCAGGAACACCGAGGTCAGCCCCTGTCCGGTCACATACGCGGCGAGCGCGGCGGGGTCGATGGCCCCGGGCCGGGCCACCACGACCCGCCCGCCTCCCAGCAGCGGGATCCACAGCTCCCAGACGGAGGCGTCGAACATGAGCGGCGAGTGCAGCAGCACCCGCTCCTGGGCGCCGCCGCGCCACCGCCCGTCCAGAGCCAGGTCGACGACCGCCCGGTGGGTCGCCCCGACGCCCTTCGGCACCCCGGTCGAGCCAGAGGTGTAGATCACGTAGGCCAGCCGGTCCGGCCGTCCCAGCGGCTCAAGGCCCGCCTCTTCTTCACCGGACGCCGCGTCAACAGGCGTCGCGTCCAGCTCGTCCGCCATCACGCTCGGGCAGTCCACGTCCGGCAGCCGCGCGGCGAACTCCGCGTCGGTCACCAGGACGACCGGGCGCGTGTCGTCCAGCATGAACGCGATCCGCTCGGCCGGATAGCCGGGATCCACCGGCAGGTACGCGCCGCCCGCCTTCAGCACGGCGAGCAGCACCGCCACCAGCTCCGCCGAGGACGGCAGCGCCACCGCCACCACCGACTCCGGCCCCACGCCGCGCGCGATGAGGGCCCGCGCGAGGCGGTCGGACCGGGAGTCGAGCTCGCCGTAGGTCAGCGACCCCTCGTCCGACGCCACCGCGACCGCGCCGGGCGTGGCGGCCGCCCGCCGCGCGAACAACTCGGGGATGGTGGCGTCGGGAGTGGGGACGGTGGTGTCGTTGAGGCCGCGCAGCAGGTGGTCGCGCTCGGCGGGTTCCAGGACGTCGATCGCGCCCACCCGGCGGCCGGGATCCGCCGCCATCTGGCGCAGGACCCGTCCGAAACGGGCCGCGAGGGCCGCCGCGGTGTCCTCGCCGAACAGGTTCCGCTGGTACTGGAGGGTCAGCTGAAGCCGGGAGTCCGCGTCGGCCATCGCCATCACGGTCAGGGGGTAGTGGGTCGTGGTGACCAGGCCGATCCCGGTGCAGCCGATCCCGGCCGCCTCGCCCGCCGCGGCGAGGCCGGCCCGATCCACCGGGAAGGACTCGAACGCGACGCAGGTGTCGAAAAGGGCCCTCATCCCGGTCAGCCGCTGGATGTCGGTCAACCCGGCGTGGTGGTGGTCCAAGAGCGCGGTCTGCCGGGCCTGCAACCCGGTCAGCACCTGGGCGATGGAGTCGCCCGGCGCGCACCGCACCCGCACGGGGACGGCGTTGAGGAACAGGCCCACCATCTCGTCCACGCCGGGCACCGCGGGCGGGCGGCCCGACACCGTGGCGCCGAACACCACGTCCCGGCGTCCGGTCAGCTGCCCGTAGAGGATCGCCCAGGCGGCCTGGACGACGGTGTTCAGCGTGACGCCCAGCTCGGCCGCGCGGCGGGAGAGCTCCGCCGCCTCCCGCGCCGGCAGCGGGACGGGGATCTGCCCGACGCCGGTGCCGTCGCCGTCCGGCGGGGCGCCGGGGGCGAGCGCGGCCGGCTCGTCCACCCCGTCGAGGTCCCGCGCCCACGCCCGGGCCGGTTCGTCGCGGTCTTGCCGGGACAGCCAGGCCAGGAAGTCACGGTATTCGCGCACGCGCGGCAGCCCGGACGCGTCGCCGCCCGTCCCGTAGAGCCGCAGCAGGTCCTTCGCAAGCAGCGGCAGCGACCAGCCGTCGAACACCGCGTGATGGGCGGTGAGCACCAGTTCCGACCGCTCCGGGCCCAGCCTGATCAGGGCGAGCCGGAGCAGCGGCGGCGCGGCCAGGTCGAGCGGGACGTCCAGGTCGTCGGCGAGGAAGCGCTCGAAGGCCGCCTCGCGTTCGGCGTCGCCGAGGTCGCCGAGGTCGACCTCCCGCCAGGGCAGCGGGACATCGTCGACGACCAGCTGCACGAGCTCCCCCGAGGCGCTGGACACGAACGCGGCGCGCAGGGCGGCATGGCGGTCGAGCAGGGCCTGGCCCGCCGCGCGCAGCCGGGCCGCGTCCACCGGCCCGCTCAGATGCAGGACGCACTGGACGCGGTACGGGTCGAACGCGGACGCGCTCGACATCGTGTGGAACACCAGTCCCGACTGGAGCGGCGTCAGCGGCCAGGCGTCCGCCAGCCCCGGGTAGCGCCGCTCCCACGCCTCGATCTCGTCCTGCCCGGCCCGCACCAGCGGCACGTCCGAGGGCGTCAGCCCGCCCGCGCCGGGCCGGAGGGCGTGCGCCGCCAGCGCCTCCAGGGCGGCGGGCCACAGCTCGGCCAGCTCCCGGACCTCGGCGGGGGAGAGCACGCCCGCCGGAGAACCGAACACGGCCTCCAGGCAGGCCCCGTCCGCGGTCTCGACGACCGTGGCGGTGACGTCCACCTCGGACGGCGCGGGCATGTTCGCGTCCAGCGCTGCGTCCGGCGCGGCAGCCAGGTCGGACGGGGCGAGCTCGGCGGCCTGCGTCCAGCCCGCTTCGCGCGGGCTCGCAGGCGGCCCGTCGGCGGGGAAGCGCTCCAGGTAGGTGAAGCCGATCTGGCCGGTCGGATGGTCGCGGAGCGCCGGGGCGGTGCCGGAGTTCAGGTACCGGAGGAGCCCATAGCCGATCCCGCCGTCCGGGACGGTGCGCAACCGCTCCTTGACCGCCTTGACCGCGGCTCCGGCGGCGGGGCCTCCCGCGAACGCGTCCTTCAGGTCGATCCCGGCGAGATCCAGGCGGACGGGGAACACGCTGGTGAACCCGCCCACGGTGCGGGACAGGTCGGCGCCGGGCACCACGCTTTCCGCGCGGCCGTCGCCCGCCAGCCGGACGAGCGTCGACGGCTCGCCGACGCCCCGGCGGCGGCGCCACTCCGCCACCGCCAGCGCCAGCCCGGCCAGCAGGCCGTCGCGGGCCTCGCCGTGGAAGGCGGCCGGTACCCTGGTCAGCAGCGTCCCGGTCACCGAGACCGGCAGCCGGACCCGCACCTTCTCCACGGTGGAGACCACGTCCACCTCGGGGTCCAGCCGCCGCGCGCCCAGCACCGGATCCGGCCCGTCCACCATCGACCGCCAGAACGGCAGCTCCGCGGCCCGCTCGGCGCGCGACGCCTCGTCCGCCAGCGCGTGCGCCCAGCGCCGCATCGAGGTGGGCACCGGCGGCAGCGACGGTTCCGCGCCCGCCCGCACCTGGCCCCACGCCTCCGCGAGGTCGCGGACGAGGATGCGCCAGGACGCCGCGTCGGCCACCAGCTCGTGTAGCGCGACCAGCAACCGGCCGCGAGCAGTGGGTCCACCAGCGGGTCCACCGGGCGGCCCGCTGGCGGGCCCACCGGCGGCCACCGGGTCGAACCACACGAACTGCGCCATCACGCCCGCCGCCGGAGCGAGCCGCCACGCGGCCCCGTCCAGTTCGCGCGCCGCCAGCAGGCGCCAGCGCTCCCCGTCCCACCGCCCATCGCACTCGACGCGGCGGATCAGGGCCTCCACGTCCACCGAGCCCGGCGGGTCGACCCGCAGGCCGGGACCGTCCTCCCGCACCAGCCGGGAGCGGAGGACGTCATGACGATCCAGCACCGCGCCCAAGGCCGCCGCCAGCCCGGCCCGGTCGACGCCTTCGGGCAGCTCCAGCACCATGGCCTGCGGGAACGTTCCGAGCCCGGCCCCTCGGCCGAGGAGCCGTTCCGCCGCAGGTGGTAGCGGCATCCACCCGACGCCGCCGCCGTCGAGCTCCTCAAGCGGTGGGCGCCCGCCGTCCCGCCGGTTCGCCGCCGCGGCCTCGGCCAGCCTCGCCACGGTCCGGTGCTCGAAGACCTGCCGCGGGCTCACCTCGACGTCCCGCGCGCGGGCCTTGGTCACCACCTGGATCGACTGGATGCTGTCCAGGCCGAGGGCGAAGAAGTCGTCGTCGACGCCCATCCGGTCCAGGCCGAGCAGCTCGGCGAACGCCTCCGCCAGGACCGCCTCTTCCCGCGTCCGGGGTGCCCGGTAGGCGTCCCGGGCGAACACCGGGTCGGGCAGGGCCGCCCGGTCCACCTTCCCGCTCGCCGTCAGCGGCAGGCGGTCCAGTGACATCACCGCCGAGGGCACCATGTGGTCCGGGAGGCGCCGCGCCGCGTACGCGCGCACGTCCGCCGCCATCACGCCGGACGACAGGTCGATCTCCCCGTCGCGGACGGCCCGGACCCGGCGGGCGCCGGTGGCCGTGCGCGGGACGATGTATCCCACCAGCCGCGGGCCCGCCGGGGTGTCCCGGGCCAAGACGACGGCCTGCGCCACGTCCGGATGGGCCTTCAGCGCGGCCTCGACCTCGCCGGGCTCGATCCGGAAACCCCGGATCTTGACCTGGTCGTCCGCGCGTCCGCGGAACATCAGCTCGCCGTCGGGCGTCCTGGTCACCACGTCGCCCGTGCGGTACATGCGCTCGCCCGGACGGTCGAACGGGGACGCCACGAACCGGGCGGCCGTCAGCGCGAGCCGCCCCAGGTAGCCCCGCGCCAGCCCTGCCCCGGCCACGTACAGCTCGCCGGACACGCCCGGCGGCACGGGCCGGAGCGCGTCGTCCAGCACATGGACGCGGGTGCCGGTGATCGCCCGGCCGATCGGCGGCGGACCGCCGTCGCCCGGCAGTGGATCGCTCATCGAGGCGATGACCGTGGTCTCCGTGGGGCCGTAGGCGTTGACCAGCCGCCGGCCCTGCGACCACTTCGCCGCCAGGTCCCCGGAGGTCGCGTCGCCGCCGACGACCAGGCTCGTCACGCTGGGCAGCGAACCGGCCGGCAGCGTCGCCAGCACCGCCGGGGGCAGCAGCGCATGCGTCACGCCGAACGCCGCGATGGTCTCCACCAGCGGCGCGCCCGGCGCCAGCGCGTCCCTGTCCGCCAGCACCAGGGTCGCCCCGGTCAGCAGCGCCGTGGCCAGCTCCCAGACCGAGGCGTCGAAGCTGGGCGAGGCGAACTGCAGCACCCGGCTCCCGGACGTCACCTCCAGCCGCTCCACCTGGGCCGCCAGCAGGTTCGCCAGACCCCAGTGGGCGACCACCACGCCCTTGGGGAGGCCGGTCGACCCGGAGGTGTAGATGACATAGGCGGTGTTGCTCACCGACAGCGGGCTCAGCCGGTCCGCGTTCGTCACCCGGGCGGGGCCGGCGGCGTCCATCGCCGCGACGACCCCGGGGTCGTCCACGCGCAGCACCGGCGCCGGAAGCTCGGGCAGCCGCTCCGCCGCCGCCGCGTCGCCGATCACCAGGCACGCGCCCGAGTCCGCCACCATGAAGGCGATCCGGTCCGCCGGATAGCCGGCGTCCACCGGCAGGTACGCGCCGCCCGCCTTCACCACCGCCAGCACCGCGACCACCGCCTCCGGCGACCGGGGCAGCGCCACCCCCACCACCGACTCCGGCCCCACGCCGCGCGCGATGAGGACCCGCGCGAGGCGGTTGGCCCGGGCGTCGAGCTCCCGGTAGGTCAGCGACCCCGCGCCGAACACCAGCGCGACCTCGCCGGGCCGCCCGTCGACCTGGCGTTCGAACAGTTCGGCGATCGTCGCCCTGGGCACCGGCGCCTTGGGCGCCGGCCCGGCCGTCTCCTTGTGCGCGCGCATCGGGTCCTCCTTCCAGCGGGTCCAGCTCGTCCGCCGGCACAGCGGATCGACGCCGGAGTCGGGGTGGGTTCTCCGTTCGGGGCGGATCCGTCAGACGACGCGCCGTGGCGGCCGGGAGAACGGGGTGCGCTGCGCGAAGAAGTTCAGTCGCTCCTGCACGTCGCGGAAGTTCTCCTGCGTCGCCTTGCCGGTCACGTTGAGCAGCAGGGTGTCGGACGAGCCCGGCCCGTCGAGGTAGCCGGCGAGCGGCCCGCTGGTGCTCATCGGGTGGTCCCGCTTGGCGACGCGCGTCAGCGGGTCGGCCGACACCGCGTTGTCCCGCATCTTGCGGACGGTGCGGACCGCGTCCGGGGCGCCGGTGAGCGACTTGGTCTCCATCCCGCCCAGGTTGTTGCGGGGCAGGTGCAGGTGCATGTCGCGCCAGGCGAAGATGAAGACGCGCAGGTCCGAGGCGTGCCGGCGCAGGCGCGGGACGAGCGGGTGGCCGGCGTCCGACTCCTGCAGCCCCGCGAGCGCCCCGGCGAACTGCTCGTACAGGTCGGTGAACAGGTGGAAGCGCATGCTGACCGAGTGGCTGCCGCTGGTCAGGCCGAGGTTCTCGCGGATCTGGTGGTAGTCGTGGGTGCTCAGGTTGTCGACGATCGGCGGCAGGCACGCCTCGATCGACGGGTACAGGTCCGCGACGCCGTCGAGCATCTCGACCGCGCGGGCGACATCGCCGTCCCGCGCGGCGCGGGTCGCGATCTCCAGGCGGTCGTTGATCTCCCGCACGAGAAGCTCGGGGATCTGGTGGAGGCCCCGGAACTGCGTGAAGTAGGTGTCGCCGGTCAGGCGGTGCTCGTGGACCGCGTGCCGGAGGTGGTCGGAGGCGAGGAGCCGGTCGATCTCGGCGCCGGGCGCCGGATGCGCGGCCCTGGCCAGGTTCGCGCTCCACACGCGGGCGTCGTGGTTGGCGATGCGGGCGCAGTGCAGGATGCCGTACTCGACGCTTTCGAGGGACGACCCGGCGATCGCCGCCTGAACGTCCAGCCCGCCTTCCTCGATGAGGTGGGAGAGCGCCTTGTCGAAGCCCTGCATCGCCGGCAGGAACTCGGTGAAGGCGGGCGTCGCCTCGATGGGCCAGCGCGGCGCGTCACCGCTCCAGGCGTCGCTGACGCGGAGGGCGTCGACGCTCAGGCGGACCAGCACGCGGTGGAAGCTGCGCACCCAGTGGAGCTGCGTCACGCAGCGGTCGACGTCCTGCCTGCCGAGGTGCTCGGCGGCCCGGCCCAGAAGGTCGGTGAGATTGTGCAGCGCGATCTCGGCGGACTGGTAGAGCCCGACGAGCAGCGCCTCCTTCGTGGCCGGCTCGACCAGCATGGCCTCGCGCGCGGCCTCGATGGCGGTGAGGCTCTGTAGGGAATGGTAGTGCTCGGCGATGACACCGCGCTTGTTGCGCGCCGGCTCCTGCTCGGTGCTCAGCTCAGTAGACAAGAGATCTCTCCAGCCCTGTCAGCGAAAATGTGAATGCTCGGCCTTTTCGCGCCCTAGGGCGCCCTAGTCGCGGCGCGCCGCCGCGCCGGCGCCCATGGCCTCCTGGAGGCTCCTGGGCCGCAGGTCGGTCCAGTTATTCTCGATATATCCCAGGCAGTTCTGGCGGTTCTCCGGACCGAACACGGCCCGCCAGCCCGCCGGGATCTCGGCGAAGCGCGGCCACAGCGAATGCTGGTCCTCGTCATTGCGCAGGACGAGGAACCGGCCGCCCTCATCGTCGAATGGATTGGTGCTCACACTCGCGCCCCCTTGCCGATCGAGCAGGCCGATACCGCTGATCCGCGCATTGGGGTCAGCCGGGCGCCCGCATATTCGGCCGCTTTCTCAATTGACTCTCCAGGAGCCTAGCGACGGCCGATAACTGATCGTTAACGCCATCGATAACGCCGCCCTGGCGGCCGTCATTCGCGACGCCCAAGCCCCAGAGCGGGGTGCCGGTGCGGGGGGCGCAGGGGCGCCCGAGGGAATCGTGGCCCTGTGGAAGGACGGTCTCGCCGCGCGCGTGAACCTGCGTCCGCTCAGAGCGTCCGGTCTGGTGACAACGACAACAGACTGCGGCGCGGAGCCTGGAACCTGGTCGAGGCCAACTGTTGACTGTATCAACACCAGTGGGGACACTGTCCCCACCCCCCGCGATCATCCGTCCAGGGAGGTCCCGGACATGCCTTCTTCGCCGTCCATGAGGAGAGTCTCGATACGGGTCCCAAGGAGGAGCTCGACATGACCCCTGAGATGAATCGTCGCCAGGTGCTGCGCGGAGCGGCGGCGGTGACCGCCGGCACCGCGGCCACGGGAATGCTGTCCACCGGAGCCGCGCACGCGGAAGGCGGCGGCCACGGTGACGCCGACCTCGTCATCCACAACGGACGCGTCCTCGTCCTCGACAAGCACTTCCGCAAGGCGGAGGCCGTCGCCATCCGTGACGGGCGTGTGCTCGCCGTCGGAAGCGCCCGTGACATGCGGCGCTACACGGGCCGCAAGACGGAGCTGCTCGACGCGGGCGGCGGCACGGTGCTTCCGGGCATCAACGACTCGCACCTCCACCTCAACTCGCACGGCCTGGGCGTTCCGCCGTTCAACATCAACGTGGACACGGCCACGATCGAGCAGCTCGTCGCCGCCGTGCGCACGGCGGTGGACGCGGCGCAGGCGCCGGATTCGTGGATCCGCGGCCGGGGATGGCAGGAGCTCCGGTTGCCGCGGCCGCCGGTGGCCGCCGACCTGGACCCGGTCTCGGGCGGCCACCCGGTGATCCTGAACGACTTCTCGGGGCACGCGACGGCCGTGAACTCGGTCGTGCTGCGGCGGGCCGGCATCACCCGCGACACCGTCCCGCCGCCCGGCGGAGTCATCGACAAGGACGCGAACGGCGAGCCCACGGGCGTCTTGCGCGAGACCGCCCAGGGCCTGGTGCGCCGCGTCGTCCCGCCGTTCACCCGCGACGAGCGCTCGCGGGCCATCGACGCCGCCGTGAAGCTCCTGCACTCGGCCGGCATCACGAGCGCCACCGAGCCGGGCATCGACCTGGACACGCTGGCGCTCTACGCGGAGAAGGCCCGCGCCGGCGCGCTGCCCCTGCGCGTCACCGCGCTGCTGGGCAGCGGTACCGGGCCGCGGTCGCTGCGCGCCGTCCTGGACGACTACCGGCCCCTGAGCGACGTCGACCCCCGGACGCTGCGCGTCGCCGGCGTCAAGGTCTTCGCCGACGGCATTCCCAGGTTCAGGACCGCGTGGATGAACAAGCCGTACCTGAACGGCGGCAACGGCAGCCTCACGATCGACGGCGCGTCCCCCGCCGAGCAGCTCGCGAACCTGCACGAGATGATCAAGATCTCCGCGGGCGCCGGCCTCCAGGTCGGCACGCACTCGTGCGGCGACGCCACGACCGACGCGGTCGTCGCCGGCTACGTCAAGGCGGACGGGCACGACCGGCACCGGGCGGATCTGCGCCACTACGTGATCCACTGCAACTTCCCCTCGGCGCGGACGCTGCGGACGATGGCGCGCCACGACATCGGCGCGAACCTGAACGCGGAGATCCTCTACCTGCAAGGGCGCGTGCTCGAACCGATCATCGGGCGCGAGCTGACGGAGTACCAGTGGCCCTACCGCAGCGCGTTCAGAGCGGGCGTCCACGTGACGTCCGGATCGGACGCGCCGGTGGTGGAGCCCCGCTGGCTGCGCGGCGTGATGACGGCCGTCCTGCGCGAGGGCGCCGACGGCGGCGTCGCGGGCACGGCGGAGCGCATCGCACTGCCCGAAGCGCTGGCCACCTACACCAGGATCGCGGCCTGGCAGGACCACGCCGAGCGCTGGAAGGGCACCCTGGAGCCGGGGAAGATCGCTGACATCTGCGTCGTCGGCGGCGACGTGCTCGGCCGGGACCCCCACGGCCTCCGCGACCTCCAGGTGACCGCGACGGTGGTCGGGGGCCGCGTGGTCTACGAGCGGCCGAAGGGTGCGCGCACGGCCCCGGCCGCTGCGACAATGATCGGAAGCGGCGAGTCCGGGCACACGTGCCAGGACGGCAAGTGCTGCTGCGAGCTGGCAGAGGAGATGCGCGGATAGAGAGCGCTCACCGGAGCCGGGGAGGCGACCGGGCCGTCCCCTCCCCGGCTCCGCGCCGGCGGTGCGGCGGCGTGCTCGCCCCGCTGAGCGAAGGAGCAGACGGTGCGTGACGGCGGGCGCCACTGGCGCGGCAGGGGCTGAACCCCGTGGCCCCATGGCGGATTTCCGGGTTCGACGAGGTTCGCGAGCTGGGCTCCGGCGCGCAGGGACGCGTGGTGCTGGCCCGGCACGCCGGGACGGGGTCCCCGGTCGCGATCAAGTACGTGCACCGGCGTCCGGGCGACGAGGCGGCCATCGAGCTGCTGCGCGCCGAGGCGGTGATGCTCGGCCGGATCACCGACCCGCACGTCACCCGGCTCTACCAGTTCGTCAGCGGCGAGCACGGCGCGGCCATCGTGATGGAGGCCGTCAACGGGGTCACGCTCAAGGCGGTCCTGGCCGAGCACGGCAGGCTCGAACCCGAGGCCGCGCTGGTGGTGCTCAAGGGCTCGCTGCTGGGGCTGGCGGCGGCGCACGAACTCGGGGTCGTCCACCGCGACTACAAGCCCGCCAACGTCGTCGTCCAGGGTGACGGCCTGAGCAAGCTCATCGACTTCGGCGTGGCCGCGGTGGCGGGAGAGGGGTCCAGGACGGGCACGCCCGCCTACATGTCGCCCGAGCAGTGGGAGGGACGGCCCGCCTCGCCCTCCAGCGACGTGTACGCCGCCACCTGCGTGTTCTTCGAGTGCGTCACCGGGCACCGGCCGTTCCCGGCGGCCGATGCGCCCGGGTTGAGACACCGGCACCTCAGCGAGCCGGTCCCCGTCGAAGAGCTCCCCGAACCGCTGCGGCCGCTGGTCGCGGCGGGCATGGCCAAGGACCCGCGAAGCCGCCCGCCCTCCGCCGGCGCCTTCCTCACGGCGCTGGAGGCCGCCGCGTCCGAGGCGTACGGGGCCGACTGGGAGCACCGCGGCGTCCGGACGCTGGCCGCGGGCACGGCGGCCCTGGCTGCGCTGTTCCCGCTGGGAGGTCTCATCGCCCAGGGGATCGCGGGCGGGGCCGCCGTCACGGCGCAGACCGGGCTGCTGGCCACCACCGGAGCCAAGATCACAGCGGCGGCCCTCGGCTCCGCGCTGGCGGTCGGCGCCGGGACCGCCGGGACCGTGGCCGTCCAGCGCGCGACGGCGGAACCGGCGCCGAAGCCCTCCTTCACCAATGCGGCCGTCGTGGTCCCCGTGCGGTCCTGCCGGTTCAACGATCAGACATCGGCGCCGTCCCGGGTCCGGCTGCCGTCCGAGGTCCGGCTGCCGGCGCGCGCGGCCGTCTACCAGGTGCCGTTCCAGGGCGTCCGGTTCATCGGGCCCGCCGGGCGGAACTGCACCGGCTCCGGAGGAAGCGGCGTCGGCGTCGCGGGCGTCAAGGGAGTGGAGGTGACGCTCTACGTGGACGGCTACGAATGCGGCTACTTCCCCGACAGCGACGAAGCGGCCTATGTCAGGCGCACCGAGCCGCAGAACTGTGGCAGTCCCCAGAAGGCGTCCGCGCGGGAGGACGTTCCGACCGGCAGGCCGGGCCTGCTGGCCTACCTGATGACCGGCGGTCCGACCACTCGTCGCGCCGGCGGCGAGGTGTCGCTGGTGATGCACACCTCGTGGCGCTCCGGCCGCTCCGATTCGGGCCTGCTCATCACCTGCTTCCTGCCCCGCGGCGACGCCGACATCTGCGCCGCCGCGCTGACCCACCGGCTGGACGAGATCATGCGGCCCCGCGGCGTCCCCCAAACGGCGCTCGACCGGGCCGCCCGGCAGATCGCCCGCTACGTCGACACGCACCTGCGCTGACGGCACTCGTCCGGAAGGGACCGGGCCCCTGGTTTCGCGATGTCAAGGGGAAACCGTCCCTTCGCCGCTCGTCCCGGTCATGGCGCCGCCGCGATGGGCAGGCGGGCGTGCCCGGCGGGGTTCCCCCGCCACCGTGCGTCCGGCGGGACCTCCTCGCCCTTCATCAGGAAGGAGTCGGCGTCGAGCGCGGACCCGTCGCCCATGGTCACGTCGTAGTGGACGAAGGACTCGACGCCCAGCGTGCAGCGGGCGCCGAGCCGGGTGCGCCCGGACTTGAAGACGCCCTCCTCCAGGGAATGGCACTGGATCACGCTCCCCGCGTTCAGCGTGCACTCGTCCCCGATGGTGACCAGCGTCTTCTCCGGTATGGCGCAGCCGTCGTCGAAGACCCGGCGGCCGACCCGCACGCCCAGCAGGCGCCAGACCACGTTCTTGAACGGGGTGCCGTTGAACGGGGCCCGCCCGCCCAGCTTCCAGAGCCGCTCGTGCCACCAGAAGTAGGGGTCGTAGATCGAGCACATCCGCGGCCTGAGGGAGCGGAAGCGCAGGAGGACGCGCTCGACCAGCACGCCGTAGCCGACGCCGAACAGCAGGGTGGACAGCACCCCGATGACGACCGCCGCCGCCGGGTGGTCGTGCAACTGGTCCTCGGCGGCCAGCCACAGCACGGTCACCGCGAAGAACCGGAACCATTGCACCATCAGGAAGACGCCCATGGTGGCGATGTTGTAGCGGTTCTTGGCCGACAGGCGGCGGCGGAGGTCCTCCCCCTTCTCCAACTCGCCGAACGCGTGGTCGCGCTCGACCGACCGGGGGATCTCGAAGCACGGCGAGCCCAGCAGGCCGGTGTTCTCCCGGATCGGCCCGTCGACGGGCACCGCCACCTTCGTCCCGAGAAGGACGTTGTCGCCGACCGCCGCTCCCGCCGGGAACGCGATGTTGTTGCCGAGGAAGTTGTACGCCCCGATCCTCACCTCGGACACCTTGAACGACGTGCTGGAGAAGTCCGCGTTCATGATCCACAGCGCGTCCGAGACCATCGTGCCGCTGCCCACCGTGGTCAGCTGGGGCGAATGGTGCTTCAGCTCGGTGCCGAAGTTGCTTCCCGTCTGGACGATCGGCCGGGAGAACCGGTAGCCCAGCGTCCGCAGGTACCCGACGATGTAGGAGCTGTCGCCGAACAGCGTGTTGAAGAACGCCAGGTTGGTCAGGCGCTTGGTCGCCGTCAGCGCCCAGTAGTGCCGCCCGTACAGCCGGTAGACCCTGCCGGGCTTGAGGAGGAGGCCGAGCACGCGGGGGACGGAGAACACGAACGCCAGCACCGCCAGCCCGCCGCCGAAGAACAGCACGCCCGACAGCACCACGGCGTCCGCGTAGAGCGCCAGGCGGCCGAGCCCCTCCGTCTCCGACCGCATGATCTCGGTGAGCATCGGGAGCTCCATGGGCAGGACGATCAGGACGGCGAGCGCCAGCGGCCAGGTGACCGCGAGAAGCGTGAACAGTTGCAGGGCGCTGTAGGCGGCCCTCCGCGCAGTGCCGCACTCCATCGGGGGGAGCGGCAGGTAGCTGGTGTCGGTGGGGCGCGCCGGGCACCCGTGCCAGCGTTCCCCGGCGGGCACGGCCTGGCCCGAGTGCAGGGACGAGGCGTGCCCGAGCTGGGTGCCGTCGCCCATGGCGATGCCGATGTCCAGGACCGTCTTGTCGCCGACGAAGACCCCGTCGCCGAGCGTGATCGCGCCCGTCCGGATCACACCGTCGTCGGCCCGGTACCCGGGCATCGCGCAGTTCTCCCTGATGATCGTCCCGGCGCCGACGGTCAGCAGGTCGGTGCACACCGGCGTCCTGGAGAAGATCACGGCTCCCCGGCCGATCCTCGCCCCGAGCAGCCTCAGATAGAGGACGTAGAGCGGCGATCCGGCCAGCAGCCCCATCGGGCTCGACCGCAGGAGCGTCTTGACCGTCCAGAACCGGACGTACCCCAGGCTCCAGACGCGGATGCGCTGCGGTTTCCAGCGGCCGATGAGCGCCCACTTCGCCAGGACCGGCAACGCGCACAGGTACGCGAAGGACGCGCAGCCGAACAGCACGCACCGCTGGTAGACGTCGACGAAACCCGTGGCGTCGGAGGCCCAGTCGTAGCCGAAGGTGGTGACGATGGCGCCGAGATAGATCGTCGCGACGAACAGCAGCAGTTGCAGGGCGCCGCAGAGCACGTACTCGGGCGTCCCCGTCCGCCTCTCCGCGCCCTCCTTCGCCGGGACGGGCGCCGAGGGTGCCGCCTGCGCGGGCGCCCGCTCGGCCAGGACGGCGGCCAGCCCCCTGACCTCGGGATTCTGGTAGACGTCCAGCATCGACACCGGCAGGTCCGTCCGCTCCCGCACCACGGCGCAGAAGCGCGCCATCAGCAGCGAGTCGGCGCCCAGATCGTCGAAGAAGTGGCTGTCGGCCGACACGTGCTCCAGCCGCATCACCTGGGCCAGCGCGTCGGCGAGCTGCCGTTCCGTGCCGGTCGCCGGGGCGAGGTGGCCGCCCCGGGCGACCGGGCCGCGCGGCGCCGACGGCGGGGGGAGCCTGCCGCGGTCGGCCTTGTCGCTGGGAAGCATCGGGATGGAGTCGAGCTCCTCGAAGTACGCGGGCACCATGTAGCCGGGCAGGCGCTCCCGCGCGCGTCCGCGAAGCTCGTCACGATCCACGCGCCCGGCACCGTTCCGCCGGGTGTAGTAGGCGACGAGCTCGACCGTGCCCGGCTCGGGCTCGTAGGTGCCGACCACCACCTGCGCGAGCCCGGGCGCCTGCGACAGGACCGACTCGATCTCCGACAGCTCGATCCGGTACCCCCGGATCTTGACCTGGGTGTCGATGCGCCCGTGGTACTCGACCTCGCCCTCGGCGTTGAACCGGCCCAGGTCGCCGGTGCGGTAGATCCTGCCGGACGGGTTGCGGTCGATGCCGATGAAGTCGCGGACGAACTTGCGCGCGGTGAGGTCGTCGCGGTTCACGTATCCGCTCGCCAGCCCGATCCCGGCGATGCCGATCTCGCCCGTCTCGCCGGGCGGCAGTGCCCTGTCCTCGTCCGGGTCCAGGATGACCACCGCGTAGGTGGGCAGCGGGACGCCGATGGTCACCGCCTGTTCCGGGTGCAGCGGCGTCCACGTCGCGGTGACGGTCGCCTCGGTCGGCCCGTACACGTTGAGGAACCTGCGGTCCGGCCGGTGCCAGCGCGCGACGAGCTCCTGCGGGCACGCCTCGCCCGACACCAGCAGGAAGCGCAGCAGAGGGAGGTCCCCGTCCAGGGTCGCCAGGAGCGTCGGGACGCAGCACAGCGCGGTGACGCGCCTGTCCCGCAGGAACTCCCGCAGCTCATGGCCGACCAGCACCGACCCGCTCGGTTTCGGGACCAGGGTCGCGCCCGCGATCAGGGGGACCCAGATCTCCTCCACGGAGAAGTCGAAGGCGATCGTCATGCCCTGGTACATGCGGTCGGCCGGACCGACCCCGTAGACCTCGACGGCGACGCGGACGAAGTTGCAGATGGAGGCGTGCTCGATCGCCACGCCCTTGGGCCGGCCCGTCGAACCCGAGGTGTAGACGATGTAGCACAGGTCGTCGACCGGGGTCCCCTTCTCCGCGTCCGTGAGGCGGTGGCCGGGCTCGGCGTCGACGAGCGCGTCCACCTCGTCCACGCACAGCACCGCCGTGTCGGCCTCGCCCAGGTGCTCGCGCAAGTGCGACATGGACAGCACGGTCCGCACGCCCGCGTCCCCCGTGATGTAGGCCAGCCGGTCCGGCGGGTAGCCCGCATCGAGCGGCACGTACGCCGCGTTGACCTTGAGGACGGCCAGCATGCCCACGTAGGAGCGCACGGCGCCGTCGAACAGCAGCCCGACCCGGTCCCCGGGCCGGACACCGCGCGCCAGCAGGTGGCGCGCGAGCCGGTTGGCGCGCTCGTCCAGCTCGCCGTAGGTCAGGGCGAGGTCGCCGGCGTCCACGGCGAGCCGGTCGCCTCGTCCCTCCGCCCGGAGCCGGTCGCACCGCTCCTCGAACAGGCCCTCCAATCGTTCCCCCGCTTGCCAGCGGATCTCCTGCCCGTGTCCCACGGCGACCAGGACATGGTCCCCGGTGATATGCCGGGCCGTCTCGCCGGATGCGGCGAGCACTTCGCCGGTGGCGTCTGTCGTCATCTTCGCTCCGCCCCACGGATAACTCGTCGAATCGCATCTGCGGTGAAGTCAGAGCCCGCAAGACGCAATGTCAGAACCGAAGGATGATCTAACCGAACCATTGCGAATCCAACGGAACTGTCCGGAGGCGGTCATGGCGCAGCCTGGCAGGCAACTCCATTGACAGTCGTCATGACAAGTTCGGCCCGCGGCCCGATCGCGGCACGATGCCCGCCATTGAAGAACCGTTTCACCTGATCCGACGCGTCCACATCTACCGAGGTGGACGGGGGTGACACGGGATTATCCGACGCCCCGCCAGCGACGATCTTGGTCGGCCCGACAGAAAACCGAAAGTGTTTCAATGCACCTCGGCCGCGCACTCCTAAGCCGAGCGCCCGCCGCCTCGGCATCGCCGCCGACGGCCTAACCGGAAACTCGCCCATGAAATACACACGGCACGGCATTACAAAAGGTGACGTTTTCACGGCCCGGCACCGGAATCCGATGATCTGGAGGGCATAAAAACCAAGATCCGGATGCGCCAATGGCGTAGGGCGGCTCTCGTGCGGCGCTTCGAAGGAGGAAGAATTAGGTTAGGCTCACCTAATTCTCGCCGCGGAGCCTCGTCGCCCGGGGGCCCCCGGCGGGCCGGCGGCCGCCCTCATGATCGTTCCGAGCCCTGGGCGCGGTCCCCGGGCGGTGCCGCCCCTGCCCCCCCGGTAGTGATTTTTCAGTGGTCCGGTTCGCTTGCTGGACCGATCCATTGTGTATGTCATCAGTTAAATTTCAGTTCTTGCATGGTGGTTGAAGTGCGGTTATGGTCCGAACAATTAGTATAGTTTCCTAATTATTGAAGGGACTGGGCTTGCCGTGCCCATAAGACGCTCCCCGCTCCGGGCGTTCCTCACGGGATGTACCGCGCTGCTCCTGCTCCTCGGCCTCTCCGTGGCCGTGACCACGCCCGCCTTCGCCGCGGGCCCGACCGCCGACTGCAAGACCGTCCAGGAATGGGGGGGCGGCGCGCAGTACGCCTGCACCGTCACCAACGGCGGCAGCTCCTCCATGTCCGGCTGGAAGCTGGAGTTCGACCTGGCCTCCAACGTGCAGATGGGCTCGTACTGGGACGCCGCGCTCACCAGCTCGGGCAGTCACCACACGTTCGCCAACCGGGAGTACAACGGGACGATCGCCCCGAACGGGACGGCCGCCTTCGGGTTCCTGGTCTCCTACAGCGGCACGCTGAGCGGGCCGCAGAACTGCAGGATCGACGGCCAGCCGTGCGCCGGCGCCCCGGCGGACGCGCCGCCGAGCGCGCCGGGCAACCTGCGCACCACCGAGGTCACCGCCACCTCGGTCGCGCTGGCCTGGGACGCCGCCGCCGACGACAAGGGCGTCAAGAACTACGACGTGCTGAACGGCACCGCCGTCGCGGCCACCGTCACCGGCACCACCGCGACGGTCAGCGGCCTGACGCCGAACACGCGCTACACCTTCGCCACGCGCGCCCGCGACACCGCCGACCAGGTCTCCCCGGCCGGGAACGCCGTCACCGTCACCACGCCCGGTTCCGGCGAGGACCAGCCGCCGAGCAAGCCCGGCGAGCTGCGCATCACCACGACCACCGGGGACTCGGTCACGCTCGCCTGGGGCGCCGCCACTGATGACCACGGGCTCACCGGGTACGACGTGCTGCAGAACGGCACGGTCATCCAGTCGGTGACCGGCACGACCGCCACGGTCAAGGGCCTGACGGCCGGAAGCTACCGGTTCGCGGTCCGCGCCAAGGACAGCATCGGCCAGAACTCCGAGCTCAGCAACGAGGTGACCGCCAAGGTCGGGCAGGGCACCGGAGGCTGCCGTCCGGACGGGCTCTACCAGACGCCGGGCGTCACGCCGCCGTACTGCGAGGTCTATGACGAGGACGGCCGGGAGAAGATGGGCTCGGGCCACCCGCGCCGCTCCATCGGCTACTTCACCGGATGGCGGGACGGCGCCAACAACACGCCGCGCTACCTCGCCAACGACATCCCGTGGGAGAAGCTGACCCACATCAACTACGCCTTCGCGCACATCGACGGCCAGAACAAGGTCTCGGTCGGCGGCAACGTGCCCACCAACCCGGCGATCGGCAGGGAGTGGCCGGACGTCAAGGGCGCGGAGATGGACCCCGCCTACTCGTACAAGGGCCACTTCAACCAGCTCAACAAGTTCAAGAAGCAGCACCCGAACGTCAAGACGCTGGTCTCGATCGGCGGCTGGGCGGAGTCCGGCGGCTACATCGACGACAACGGCAAGCGCGTCGCCTCCGGCGGCTTCTACACGCTGACCGACAGCCAGGCGAACATCAACACCTTCGCCGACTCGGTCGTCTCGTTCCTGCGCCAGTACGGGTTCAACGGCGCGGACATCGACTACGAGTACGCCACCTCGATGAAGTTCGCGGGACACCCCGACGACTTCACCTTCTCCAACGCGCGGCGCGCCAAGCTGATGGCCGGCTACGTGGCGCTCATGAAGACGCTGCGCGAGAAGCTGGACGCGGCGAGCGCGGCCGACGGCAAGTACTACATGCTGACCGCCGCCGTCTCGGCCTCCGGCTGGATCCTGCGCGGGCACGACAGCTACCAGGTCACGCCCTACCTGGACTACGCCAACCTCATGACGTATGACCTGCACGGATCCTGGAACCACTTCGTCGGTCCCAACGCGCCGCTGTTCGACGACGGCAAGGACAACGAGCAGGTCGACGGTGCCGTCTACAGCACCTACGGAATGGGATACCTGAACACCGACTGGGCCTACCACTACTTCCGCGGGACGATGCCGGCCGGCCGCATCAACATCGGCCTGCCCTTCTACACCCGTGGATGGCAGGGCGTCTCCGGCGGTACGAACGGGTTGTGGGGCAAGGCCGCGCTACCCGACCAGAAGCAGTGTCCGCCGGGCACCGGCGGCTCGGTGGGCTCCACGACACCCTGCGGCAACGGAGCCGTCGGCCTCGACAACCTGTGGCACGACCTTGACGACAAGGGCAAGGAGATGGCCTCGGGCAGCAACCCGATGTGGCATGCCAAGAACCTCGAAAAGGGTCTCCAGGGCAGCTACATCAAGGCGTACGGGCTCGACCCCGACAACGACCCCCAGGACCGGCTCACCGGAACCTACGCACGCCAGTACGACAACACGATGGCCTCGCCGTGGCTGTGGAACAGCACCAAGAAGGTGTTCCTGTCCACCGAGGACGACCAGTCGATAGCGGCCAAGACCAAGTGGGTGGTCGACAAGGGCATCGGCGGCGTCATGTTCTGGGAGCTCGCCGGCGACTACGGCTGGGACCCGGCCCGCGACGGCGGCAAGGGCGAGTACTTCATGGGCAACACCCTGACCACCCTGATCGACGACAAGCTCAAGGCGGCGGGCCCGTACCAGAACCGGGGCTCCGACCACACGATGCCCACCGACGTCCTCAACGTGAAGGTGGACCTGGTCCAGTTCCCGGTGGGCGACAACAACTACCCGATCACGCCCAAGCTGAAGATCACCAACAACTCGGGCCAGGCCATCCCCGGCGGTGCCGTCTTCAAGTTCGACTACGGCACCTCGGCCCCCGCCACGATGACGCAGCAGTCCGGCTGGACCCTCTCGGTCCAGGCCGGTCACAGCGGCAACAACGTCGGCGGCCTCAAGGGCGACTTCCATCGGGCCACCCTGACCGTCCCGAGCTCGTCCAGCATCCCCAACGGCGGCTCCGCCACCGTCGCGCTGAGCTACCAGCTCCCGATCGCGACACCGTCCAACTTCATCCTCACCTTCGGAGGCAAGTCCTACGCACTGAGTCAGGACAACCCGAGAACCATCTCGGTAGGCGGCACCCACCGCTAGACCCGAGCGTCAGCACATAGCACGACCAGCAAGGCAGGGCGTATGCCACCGGTGGCATACGCCCTGCCTGTTTGCAGTGGGACGAGTTCGGAGCGTCACCGATTCCGGCTATTCCCGGTCCTTGACGGACAAGAGTACGTATGTTCTCATTCATCAGACAAAGTACAAACTCCGCGCCGCAGTAACCCCGTGGCAGCCCGCGCAGAACCCCCGAC
>NZ_SMKU01000167.1 GCF_004349215.1 Actinomadura rubrisoli
GCCCTGTGGGGTCGGCGGTGGGGGTCAGCAGGATGAGGTGGTGCTCAGGTGGCGGCGTAGGTCGGCGCGGGTGCGGACCTTGAGTTTGCGGTAGACGCGGGTGAGGTGCTGCTCGACCGTGCTCACGGTGATGAAGAGGGCCAGCGAGATCTCGCGGTTGGTGCGGCCCTCGGCGGCCAGTGTCGCCACCCGCAGTTCGGCGCCGCTGAGTGTCGGGCAGGGTTCGGTGAAGGGCTCGGACTGCGTGGAACGCTGGTTCTTGAGGGCGTCGCGCAGTGGCCGGGCCTGGCATTCGTCCGCGAGCCGGACGGCCCGGTCGAGCAGTTGCCGGGACCGGTCGAGGTCGTCCAGGGACTGGTAGGCCGTCGCCAGGTCGGCGCAGGCGTGGGCCAGTTCCAGCGGGTCGTCGTGCTCGCCGAGGATCGTGATCGCCTCCTGGAGCAGCGGCGGGCGGCGCTCGACGCTGGAGGCGTTGGCCAGGACGCGCAGGGACACGCCGCGGCAGCGCGACCACTCCGGGCCGGCCTTGGCGAGCTGCTCGCCGGCCAGCCGGGCGGCCTGCTCGCGGTCGCCGAGGCGCAGCAGCACGGTCGCCGCCTCCGAGCGCCAGGGGATGAGCGCGGGCAGGTCGAGGTCCCAGCGGGTCATGAGCTCGCCGCAGTTGAGGAAGTCGGCCAGCGCGGCGTGGTGGCGGTGGACCGCGAGGTGGTGGCGGCCCCTGGCGTGCAGGTAGTGCAGGCCGAACCGGCTGTTCTGGGCGATCTCGGTCATCGGGCGGTTGAGCAGCAGGGCGCCGGCCTCGTCCTGGCGGCCGAGGATGGTCAGGGCCAGGACGAGGCTGGCCAGCGGCGCGGCGGCCGTCATTCCCCAGCCCTCCGCCGAGACGAAGGACAGGGCGGCTCTGGCGTGCCGCGCCGCGCCCGCCGGGTCGCCCTGGCGGAGCGCGATCTGGGCGCGCTTGGCGGACAGCAGGGCCGTCCAGGTCGGGATCGCGCGCTTGGCGGCCTCCTTCAGCAGCGGGTCGCAGAGCGCGGCGGCGGTGCCCGCCCGGTCCAGGTAGGTCAGGGTGGACAGGCCGGCCTCGATCAGTTCGAGTGAGGAGTCCTCAAGGGGCACCTGGTGCAGGAACTGCTTGGCGTCGTGCGCCAGGTCGGCGCCGGTCCGGCCCGACAGGACCTCGGCGAGCAGTTCGGCGGCCCTGATCCGGGTGCGGAGCCGCCCGGTGACGGCCGGGGCGTTCTGCGCGGGGAGCGGCAGGCGGCCGACCAGCGACGGGTAGGTCGTCGCCAGCCAGCATTCGAGAAGGGCCAGCTCGGCCTGGGCCTCGGGGGTGGTGACGTCGTCGGGCTTCAGGGCGTCCAGGATGTCGGCGGTCTCCTGGAGCCTGCCGTGCCAGAGCAGGAACTTGACCAGGGTGATCGTCTGGTGGAGCTGGAGCAGGCCGTCCTCGAACGCCTGGACGAGGGGGGCGAGGTGCCGGGCGGACGCGGCGGGGTTGAGCCGCCAGTCCGCCCGCAGCAGCTGCATGGTGACGGCGAGCCGCTCCTTGCCGGTCAGGTCGGCGCGCAGCGTCAGCTCAAGGATCTTGATCGTGGTCTTGGTCTGGTCGTCGTGGATCGCCGTCTGGGCGGCGGCGCGCAGGGTGGCGACGGCCCAGCTCTCGTCGCAGTGCCCGGCCGCGACGAGATGCTCGGCGATCCGGGTGACGGGGTCGCCCAGGCGGTGGGCCAGCCGGGCGGCGCGGCGGTGCAGGTCGGCGCGTTCGGTCGCCGTCAGGTCGCTGAGGACGGCGTCGCGGATCGTGTGGTGGCGCAGCCGCTCGCCGATGATGAGGCCCGCGCTCGACAGGTCGTTGAGCGCCTGCGCGGTGATGGTCGGGGGCAGGTCCAGGAACTGGCCGAGGGTCTCGGGGGAGCAGGGGTCGTCGAACACCGCGAGGGTCCGGGCCACCGCGAGCATGGAGGCGGTGCCCCGGTGCAGGCAGGCGAGGACGGCCTGGGTGAAGGAGCCGCCCGCCACCGCCTCCTCGCCGCACACGGGGTCGCCGCCGCCCGCCGCCACCGAGAGGTCGTCGGCGAGCGCCCTGGTCAGCAGCGGGTTGCCGCCGGACATCGCGTGGTACTCCCGCAGGTCCTGGGGCTCGGTCCCCAGGTGCTCGGCCATGATGAGCCCCACGCTCTCCGGCGACAGCGGCTCCAGCCTGATCCGGCGGAACCCGGGGTGGCGCAGCAGCTCCGTCCGGAAGATCGCGTTGTGGCGCAGGCCGTGCTCGGGTTCGGCCAGCGCGATGAGCAGGCGGGCCGAGCGCAGCCTGCGCATGAGGAACAGCAGGGTGTGCAGGGACGGCGGGTCGGCGTGCTGGACGTCGTCGACGAGCATGATCACGGGATGCCGGGTGGTGAGCTCCAGCAGATGCGCGCTGAGCTCGAAGAGGACCTGGAGCGGCACCGGCTCGTCGGTGGCCCCCCGCGGCCACCCGGACGTGACGATGTCGAACATCCGCGAGACGGTCTCGGTGCTGTCCGGCGGCGCCTGGACGGGCCGGAACAGCTGGCTCAGCACCCCGCAGGGCACCAGGGCGCCGGCGGCGGAGCCGAGCGCGGTGAGGACCACGGCGTCCTGCCGGGCCACACGCTCGGTGACGGTGTGCAGCAGCTCGGTCTTGCCCCCGCCGACCGGCCCGTCTATGAGAACCACCTGGCAGTGCCCTAGAGCACTGGCCTGGCGGGCCTCCTCCCATTGCATTACTTCCTTGTCGCGTTCAACGAAAACCACTGTGACACCGTTCCCCGATCAGTGACATGCAGGATGTGGTTGGTTCCTGGTCAATTTCGAGCACGGATCAAAGAATGGTGGCCGGATCTTTGCTGATGACCTTCACGGCTCAGGACCCCCGTCCGTGCCCGCGCTGGCTTGCCACGCCCCCGAGTGAGTGCAAGAAGATCGCTCCGCTACCACAATATACTGGAGCGGCGGTCTTGGGGGTAGGAGCCCGCAGTCAATGCAAAGTTACATTGGGTGAATGGACCCCGGAATGGGGCGGCAGGTGGAACAATACGGCGGACCCCCGCCAAGTCATGGCCGCTAAGCAGGGTGTTTGGCGTGGAGTGAGGGTGACATAACTGACCGAATCCGGTCAGTAAAAGTGTCAACGGCCCCTTCGGGAAGCGAAGGGGCCGTCGAATTCCAGAGAGGCCGTATTCCGGTTCCGGGCTCAGCCGCCGGCGGGCGCGCCGAACCAGGCGCGGAGCGCGGCGTCCAGCCCGTCGAGGTCCTTGCCGTCCCCGGCGGCCCAGGCCACGTGGCCGTCCGGCCGGAGCAGGACGGTCTCGGCCGCGATGTGCCGGGACGGCGCGGCGGCCCGCACGTCCACCCGGAAGCCCTCGGCGAGCGCGGCGTACGCCGTCGCCGGCGCCGACCGGCCGCCGGTGAGGTCGAGCAGGGTCCCGCGGCCGGGCCGCAGCAGCGCGGCCGTCCCGCTGTCCGCGCCGTCGACGGTGAGTGGCACGTGCGGCAGCCGCCGGCCGGTCAGCGGGTGCGCGCCCTCGGCGGCGGGGTAGGTGACCGACTGCCCGGTCACCAGCTCGATGAGGTAGGTGTTGACCTCCTCGAACGACGCGAGCGTGGCGAAGATCTCGCGCAGCGGGGCCACCGCCTCGGGAGGGTGGCACAGCGCCACCTGCGCCCGGACGTTCGCGCACGCCGCCGCCCCGGCCGGGTGCCGCTCGGCGTGGTAGGTGTCGAGCAGCCCGGCCGGCGCCCAGCCCTGGAGGGTCGCGGCGAGCTTCCAGCCGAGGTTCACCGCGTCCTGGACGCCGGTGCCGATGCCCTGGCCATTGAACGGGTAGTGGACGTGGGCGGCCTCGCCCGCGAGGAAGACCGGCCCGTCGGCGTACCGGTCGGCGTTGCGGGTGGTGTTCTGGTAGCGGCGCAGCCAGCGAAAGGTGTCGGTCTTCAGATCGTGACCGGTCAGCCGCAGCGTGGCGGCCTTCAGCTCGTCCATGCCGACCGGGACGTCGCCCGCGGGGGGCTCCACCCCGAACTCGGCGGTCATGATCCGCAGCACGCCCGGCTCCAGCGGCGCGCCGAGGTAGTGGCCGCCGGACGCGTGGTGGAAGGCCCCGATCTGGCCCGGCCCGAGGTCGGCGACGTCGATCTCCACGTCGCCGACGATCCCGTGGAACACCGCGTCGACGCCGGGGAAGTCGATCCCGGCCAGCGTGCGGACGGTGCTGTCGCGGCCGTCGCAGCCGACCAGGTAGCGGCCGCGCAGCACCTCGTCCCCGGCCGGGCCGCGCACGCCGACCTCGACGCCCTCGGCGGTCCGCCGGATCTCGGTGACCTCGGTCCCGCGCCGGATCCGCACGCCGAGCTCCGCGGCCCGGCGCTCCAGCCGCTGTTCGAGCTTGGGCTGGAGGATCAGGACGGTGTTCTCGTGCGGGCGGTCCAGCCGGGCCGAGTCGAGGAACAGGAAGCCGAAGTGCTCGGTGGGCAGCACCAGCGCGCCCTCCCGCAGCTCGGCCATGAGACCGCGCTGGTCGAGCAGCTCGATGGTGCCGGCGTTGATGGCGACGCCGGGCGCGTCGACCCGGGGCTCGGGCGTGCGCTCCACGACCACGGTCTCGACCCCGGCCAGGCCGAGCTCGCAGGCGAGCATCAGCCCGGCGGGCCCCGCTCCCGCGATGATCACAGTGTCGTTCATGTTCCGGTCCCTTCGGCGAAGGTGGTGGCGAGATGCCGGGCGAGCGCCCTGGAGGTGGGGTTGTCGTAGAGCTCGGCGGGCGACAGTTCGAGCCCGGTCGCCGTCCTGAGCCGGGTCATGACCTCGAGCGCGGCGAACGAGGTCAGGCCGAGGTCCATGAGGTCGGTGTCGGCGCCGACCGCCTCGTCGTGGCCGAGGACGGCCGCGAGCTGCCCGCGCAGCAGGTCCAGCAGGAGCGTCTCGCGCCGTTCCGGCGGGGCGGCGGCCAGCGTGTCCCGCAGGTCGCCGGGGCCGGTCTCCTCCGCGCCCGCGTCGGCGCCCGCGTCGGTGACCGCGACCGCCGGGCCGGTGGGGCGCGGGCCGTCCTCGATCCAGGCGCGCTTGCGCTGGAAGGCGTAGGTCGGCAGGTCGGCGTGCGGGCCGCGGCCGAGGAACCGCGTCCAGTCGACGTGCCCGCCGCCGACGTGGACGGTCGCGACGGCCCGCGCCAGCGCCTGCGGCTCCGGCAGGTCGGGCCGCAGCGCCGGGATCAGCGCCGGGGTGCGGCGGCGCCCGGCCGTCTCGCCGATCGCCTGGAGCAGCGTCGGCCGGGGGCTCAGCTCCAGGAACCGGCCGGTGCCGAGGCGCAGGAGGGTCTCGACGCCCGCCCCGAACCGGACGGTGCCGCGCACCAGCCCGGCCCAGTGGGCGGGCGACCGCAGCTCGTCGACGGTGGCGATCTCGCCGGTCAGGTTCGACACCAGCGGGATCAGCGGGACGCCCGCCGCCACCTCCGCCACGGTCCGCTGGAAGCAGGCCAGGATCGGATCCATGTGCTGGGAGTGGAAGGCGTGGCTGACCTCCAGCCGCCGGATCCGCCGCCCGCGCTCGCGCCACTGCTCGGCGATGGCGGTGACGGCCTCCTCGTCGCCCGACAGCACGGCGGAGCCGGGGCTGTTGACCGCGCCGAGCCCGGCCCGGCCGGGCCCGGTGTAGGCGGCGATGCTCTCGGCCACCTCCCGCTCCGGGGCCTGGACGGCGATCATCGCGCCGCCGGGCGGTGCCTTCTGCATGACCGAGGCCCGGGACGAGACCAGGTGGCAGGCGTCCTCCAGGGAGAACACCCCGGACAGGTGGGCGGCGGTGAGCTCGCCGACGGAGTGGCCGATGAGGCGGTCGGGGACGATGTCCCAGCTCTCCAGCAGCCGGTAGAGCGCGACCTGGAAGGCGAACAGTGCGGGCTGGGTGAACTTGGTCTGGTTGAGCAGCGCGGGCGCGTCGCCCCACATGACGGGCTGGACGTCGGGTTCGAGGTGCTTGAACACCGCGTCGAGGGTCTCGGCGAACACCGGGTGCGCCTCGTACAGCGCGCGTCCCATGCCGGGCAGCTGGGACCCCTGGCCCGGCAGCACGAACGCCAGTGGCACCGGCGGCCCGGCCTCGCCGCGCACCAGCGCGGGATGGGACCCGCCCCGGCGCAGCGCGTCCAGGGCGCGCCGGTTCTCCTCCGGCCCGCCGCACACGATCGCGGCGCGCCGGGCGAACCGGGCGCGGGTGGCGGCCAGGGCGCGGGCGACGTCGACGGTCGGCCCCGGGTGGTCGCGCAGCCGGGCGGCCTGGCCGCGCAGGGCCTCCTCGGTCCGGGCCGACAGCGTCCAGACGGTGGCGGGCGGGGCCGGGTCGGCGGGCCGCGCCCCGGGCTCGGGCGCCTGCTCGACGACGACGTGGGCGTTCGTGCCGCTGATGCTGAACGACGACACCCCGGCGCGGCGCGGCCGCTCCCCGCCGGGCCACGGCACCGGCTCGGTCAGCAGCCGGACGGGGCCGGCCGTCCAGTCCGCGTGCGGGGTGGGCTCGGCGGCGTGCAGGGTGGGCGGCAGGGTGCCGCGCCGCATCGCCATGACCATCTTGATGACGCCGGCGACCCCGGCGGCGGCCTGGGTGTGGCCGAGGTTGGACTTGACCGAGCCGAGCCACAGCGGCCGGTCGCGGTCCGGCCCGAAGACGTCCAGGAGCGCCTGGGCCTCGATCGGGTCGCCGAGCGTGGTGCCGGTGCCGTGGCCCTCGACCGCGTCGACGTCGGCGGGGGCGAGGTCGCCGGCGGCGAGCGCGGCCTGGATCACCCGCCGCTGGGACGGCCCGTTCGGCGCGGTGAGGCCGTTGCTCGCCCCGTCCTGGTTGACGGCCGAGCCGCGCACGAGCGCGAGGACCGGGTGGTCGTTGGCGCGGGCGTCGGACAGGCGTTCCAGCAGCAGCAGCCCGGCGCCCTCGGCGAAGCCGGTGCCGTCGGCGTCGGCGGAGAACGCCCGGCACCGGCCGTCGGGCGACAGGCCGCGCTGGCGGCTGAACTCCACGAACACCCCCGGCGTCGCCATGACGGTGACGCCTCCGGCCAGCGCCAGGTCGCACTCGCCGTTGCGGAGCGCCTGCGCGGCCAGGTGGATCGCGACCAGCGAGGACGAGCAGGCGGTGTCCAGGGTGATGGCCGGGCCCTCCAAGCCCAGCACGTAGGAGATCCGCCCGGACGCCACGCTCCCGGCGGTGCCGACGCCCAGGAACCCCTCGACCTCGCCGAGCGACCCGCCGGCCTTGGCGACCGACCCGTAGTCGTCGTACATGACGCCGGTGTAGACGCCGGTGCGGGTGCCGCGGAGGGTGGCGGGGTCGATGGCGGCGCGTTCGAGGGTTTCCCAGGCGACTTCGAGGAGGAGGCGTTGCTGGGGGTCGGTGGCGAGGGCTTCGCGGGGGGACATGCCGAAGAACGCGGCGTCGAAGTCCCCGGCGCCCTCCAGGAAGCCGCCGTGCCGGGTGTAGGTGGTGCCGGCACGGTCGGGGTCGGGGTCGTAGAGGCCCTCCACGTCCCAGCCCCGGTCCGCGGGGAACGGGCCGATGGCGTCGGCGCCGTCGGCCAGCAGCCGCCACAGCTCCTCGGGCGTGCCCGCCCCGCCGGGGTAGCGGCAGCCCATCGCGACGATCGCGATCGGCTCGTCACCGGTGGCGGGGACGGCGAGCCGCCGCGACGCCTGCCGCAGCCGCTCGTTCTCCTTGAGTGCGGCGCGCAGGGCCCGCACGACCTTCTCGTCGGCGGTCGTCATGGGGACTCCTTCACTCGGACGTTTCGAGGGCCAGCTGGATCAGGGCGTTGACGTCCAGCTCGTCGATCAGGTCGGCGTCGGCGGCATCCGGGTCGCCTGCGCCGGGGTCGCCGGCCCCGGCCAGCCGGTAGAGCGCCTCGACCAGGCCGGTGCCCTTCAGCCGGGCGAACGGGACGGACTCCAGCAGCCGGCGGAACCGGATCTCGTCGGGGTCGCCCGCGGGGGCCAGCTCGCCGTCGAGATGCGCGGCGATCGCGTCGGGGGTCGGATGGTCGAACACGAGGGTCGCCGTCAGCTTCAGGCCCGTCACCGCGGTCAGCCGGTTGCGCAGCTCCACCGCCGTCAGCGAGTCGAGGCCCAGCTCGGTGAAGGCCCGGGAGGGATCGATCTCGGCGGCCGAGGCGTGGCCGAGCACCGCCGCGATCTCGCCGGTGACCACGCCGAGGACCAGTTCGCGGCGCTCGTCCCCGTCCAGTCCCGCCAGCCGGTCCGCCAGCGGCACCCCGCCGGGCGGCGCGGCGGCGCGGGCGGGCGCCCCGGCCAGGCCCCGGTAGAGCGGCGGGAGGGTGCCCGCCTCGGCCTGGACGCGCAGCGCGGCGAGGTCGACCCGGGCGGGCAGCAGCGCGGCCTCGTCCCGTCCGAGCGCGGTGTCGAAGAGCGCCAGCCCCTCCGCCGCGCTCAGCGGCACGATCCCGCCGCGCCGGGCACGGGCCAGGTCGGCCTCGTCCAGGCTCGCCGCCATGCCGCCGTCGGGGGCCCACATGCCCCACCCGAGGGATGTTCCGGGCAGCCCCAGCGACGCGCGGTGCAGGGCGAGCGCGTCGAGGAAGGCGTTGGCGGCGGCGTAGTTGCCCTGGCCGGGGTTGCCGGTGGTGCCCGCCGCCGAGGAGAACAGGACGAACGCGGCCAGGTCGTGGCCCCGGGTCAGCTCGTGCAGCGTCCAGGCCGCGTCGACCTTGGGCCGCAGCACCGCGTGCAGCCGGTCCGGCCCGAGCGACCCGATCGTCGCGTCGTCGATCACTCCCGCCGCGTGCACCACGGCGGTGAGCGGCCGGTCCGCCGGTATGCCGGCGAGGAGCGCGCCGAGCGCGTCCCGGTCGGCGACGTCGCACGCCGCCACCTCGACCTCGGCGTCCAGCGAGGCGGCGAGCTCGGCGGCGCCGGGCGCGTCCGGCCCGCGCCGCCCGGTCAGCAGCAGCCTGCGCACGCCGTGCTCGGCGACCAGATGCCGGGCCAGCAGCGCGCCGAGCGCGCCCGTCCCGCCGGTGATCAGCACGGTTCCGTCCGGGTCGAACGCCGTCTGCCGGGCGGGCGCGGCCGGGACCCGCGCGAGGCGGGCCGCGAAGACCCGGTCCCCCCGCACCGCGACCTGCGGCTCGCCGGAGGCCAGCGCCGCCGCGACCGTCCCGGGCCCGGCGGACCCGTCGGTGTCGAGCAGGACGAACCGCCCCGGATTCTCCGACTCGGCCGCCCGGACCAGGCCCCAGACCGCGGCGGCGGCCAGCCCGCCGACCTCCTCGCCGGCCGTCACGGCCACCGCACGCCGGCCGACCAGCACCAGCCTGCTCCTGGCGAACCGCTCCTCGGCCAGCCATCCCTGGACCAGCGCCAGCGCCGCCTCCGCCGCCTCGTGCACGGCGGCGACGGTGGCGTCCGGCCCGGGCAGCGCGCACGCCGCCAGGACGGTCGCGGGAACCGGCGCCCCGGCGTCGATCGCCGCGACGAGCGCGGCGAGATCCGGTTCACCGGAACCGAGGCCGTGGACATCGGGTCCGAGGACGGTCCACTGGGCCGGGACGGGCTCCGCCGGGTGGACGGGGATCCAATCGAGCACGAAGAGGGAGTCGGGACGCGCCGAGGGCAGCTGGGCCCGGCCGATCGCGCGGACGGTGAGGGCGTCGACGGTGAGGACCGGGGCGCCGGAGGTGTCGGTGACCGCGATGGCGACCGTGTCGGGGCCCGTCCGCTCGGCATGGACGCGCACGGCCGCCGCGCCGCCGGCATGGGCGGCGACACCGCTCCAGGCCACCGGCAGGCGGGGGTCGGCCGAGTCCTGGAACAGGCCGAGGACGTGCAGGCAGGCGTCCAGGAGCGCGGGGTGGACGAGGAACCCGGCCGGGTCGGCGCCATCGGGCAGCGCCACCTCGGAGTAGAGGGTGTCGCCGTCGCGCCAGGCGGCGCGCAGGCCCTGGAAGGCGGGGCCGTAGGCGGCTCCGGCGGCCTCCATCGGCGCGAGTGCGTCGGCCAGCGCGACCGGATCGGCGCCCGGCGGCGGCCAGGCCGTCGCCGGGTCGGGTGCGGCGGGAGCCGCCGGGGCGAGGGTGCCGTGGGCGTGGTGCGTCCAGTCGTCCTCGCCGTGTGGACGGGAGTGGATGTCCACGGGCCGCAGCCCCGTGGCGTCGGGCGCGCCGACGACCACCTGGAGCCGGACGGCCCCGGCCGGAGGAAGGATCAGCGGCTCGCGCAGCTCCAGCTCGGTGACCCGGGGGGTGCCGGTGGTGGCACCGGCGGTCAGGGCCAGGTCGAGGAAGGCGGTGGCGGGCAGCAGGGTCGCGCCGTGGACGGCGTGGTCGGCCAGCCAGGGATGGCCGTCGAGGGAGACCGCGCCGGTGAGGACCGTCCCCGCGTCCCCGGCGAGCGCGACGGACGCGTCGAGGAACGGGTGGTCCGGGACGTCCAGACCGGCGCTGCCCAGGTCGGCGGCCGGGGCGACGGTGTCCAGCCAGTAGGGCTGGCGCTGGAAGGCGTAGACCGGCAGGTCGACCGGGCGGCCTGGTCCGAAGAACGCTTGCCAGTCGATGTCGGTGCCGTGGCAGTGGGCTTCGGCGAGCGCGGCTGCGAGGGTCTCTGGTCCGGGCCGGTCGCAGCGTTGGGTGGGGAGGACGAGCCTGTCGTCGGGGAGGGTGGTGCGGATGAGTGGGGTGAGGACGGCTTGTGGTGCGAGTTCGAGGTAGGTGGTGGTGCCGTTGTTGTCGAGGGTGGTGGTGCCGTCGGCGAAGTGGACGGTGCCGCGCAGGTGCCGGGTCCAGTAGTCGGCGGTGAATTGTGTGACGGGTTGGCCGTCGAGGTTGGAGATGACGGGGATGGTGGGGGTGTTGTGGGTGATGGTTTCGGCGGTGGCCTGGAATTCGTCCAGGATCGGGTCCATGTGGGGGGAGTGGAAGGCGTGGCTGACCTTCAGGACCTGCGTTTTGCGTCCCTGCTCGGTCCAGTGCTGAACGAGTTGGCTGACCGCGTCGGGGTCTCCGGAGATGACCAGTGAGCCGGGTGCGTTGATCGCGGCGATGTTGACGCCCTCGGGCAGGGTGATCTCGTCTGGTGTGGCTTGGATGGCGGCCATGGTTCCGTGGTCGGGTGCGCTTTGCATGAGTCGGGCGCGTGCTGTGACCAGGGCGCAGGCGTCGTGGAGTGTCAGGACGCTGGCGGCATGTGCGGCGGTGAGTTCGCCGATGGAATGCCCGATCAGGCTGTCCGGTCGCAGCCCGAAGTGGGTGAGGAGCCGGTAGAGGGCGGTTTGGAAGGCGAACAGGGCGGGCTGGGTGTGGATGGTCTGATCCAGGAGCGCCGCATCGTCGCCCCACATGACCTCGCGCAGCCCGGGTTGGAGGAGTTCCAGCGCCTCATCGAAGGCTTCGGCGAAGACGGGGAACGCGGCGTGCAGTTCGCGTCCCATTCCGAGCCGCTGCGAGCCCTGACCCGAGAACAGGAACGCCGTCTTCCCGCCTCCAACGACCCGGCCCTGGCGCAGGTTCGGAGCGCCACGGCCTTCGGCCAGCGCCGTCAACCCGGCCAGCAGCTCGTCCCGGTCCGCGCCCGTAACGACCGCGTAGTGCTCCATCCGGGCGCGGGATGTGGCGAGCGCGCGTCCCACGTCGGCGGGATCGGCGTCGTCCAAGGTGAGCAGCCGGCGGGCCTGGTCGCGCAGCGCCGCCTCGGTCTTCGCCGAGACCGGCCACGGCACGACGGCCGGTGCCGCCGCGGTCGGGGCCGCCCCGGCCGGGATCTCCGGCTCCTCGGGTGCCTGCTCGATGATGATGTGGGAGTTGGTGCCGCTGATGCCGAAGGAGGAGACCGCGGCGCGGCGTGGGTGTCCGGTTTCCGGCCAGTTCTCTGGTTCGGTCAGCAGCCGGACCGCGCCCGAGTCCCAGTCGATGTGCGGGGACGGCTCGTCGGCGTGCAGGGTTTTGGGGAGGGTGCCGTGCCGCATCGCCATGATCATTTTGATGATTCCGGCGACTCCGGCGGCGGCTTGGGTGTGGCCGAGGTTGGACTTGATCGAGCCGAGCCGCAGCGGCTCCTCGCGGTCCTGCCCGTACGTCGCCAGCAGCGCCTGCGCTTCGATCGGGTCGCCCAGCGTCGTGCCGGTGCCGTGCGCTTCGACCGCGTCGATCTCCGTCGGGGTGAGCCGGGCGTCGGCGAGTGCGGCTTGGATGACGCGTTGCTGGGAGGGGCCGTTGGGTGCGGTGAGGCCGTTGCTGGCGCCGTCCTGGTTGACGGCGGAGCCTCGGATCACGCCCAGGACGCGGTGTCCGTTGCGGCGCGCGTCCGACAGCTTCTCCAGCAACAGCAGGCCGGTGCCCTCACCCCAGCCGGTGCCGTTCGCGTCCGCCGAGAACGCCTTGCACCGCCCGTCCGGGGCCAGACCGCGCTGGCGGCTGAACTCGATGAAGATCCCCGGCGTGGCCATGACGGTCGAGCCGCCCGCCAGCGCCAGATCGCACTCACCCTGCCGCAGCGCCCGCGCCGCCAGATGGACGGCCACCAGCGACGACGAGCACGCGGTGTCGACGGTGATCGCCGGGCCTTCGAGCCCGAACACATACGACAGCCGCCCGGACGCCACGCTCCCGGCGCTGCCCGTCCCGATGAACCCCTCGAAGCCCTCCGGCGTGCGCTCCAGCAGCCGCGAGCCGTAGTCGTCGTACATGATCCCGGCGAACACCCCGGTCCGGGAGCCGCGCAGCCCCGCGGGGTCGATCCCGGCCCGCTCGAACGTCTCCCACGCGGTCTCCAGCAGCAGCCGCTGCTGCGGGTCGGTGGCCAGCGACTCGCGCGGCGACATCCCGAAGAACGCCGCGTCGAACCGCGCCGCGTCGTAGAGGAAGCCGCCCTGCGTGGAGTAGGTCGTCCCGAGGTGGTCGGGGTCGGGGTGGTAGAGCGCCTCGGCGTCCCAGCCCCGGTCGGACGGGAACTCGCCGACCGCGTCCGTCCCGGTCGCCACCAGCCGCCACAGCTCCTCGGGCGAGGAGACGCCGCCCGGGTACCGGCAGCCCATCGCGACGATCGCGATCGGCTCGTCCGAGGGGGCCGCCGCGACGGCCGCCGCGACCGGCGCCGCCGTCCCGGCGAGCCGCTCGTAGAGGTATCCGGCGACCGCCTCCGGCGTCGGGTGGTCGAACACCAGCGTCGCGGGCAGCCGGACCCCGGTGGCCGCGGTCAGCCGGTTGCGCAGCTCCACCGCCGTCAGCGAGTCGAACCCCAGGTCCTTGAAGGCCCGCGCCGCCTGGACGGCCGACGCGGAGCCGTGCCCGAGCACGACAGCGACCCCGCCCGCCACCGTCTCGGCGAGCAGTCTGCGCCCCTCCTCCTCGCCGAGTCCGGCGAGCCGCGCCGCCAGGTCGGAGCCGCCCGCGTCCGCTCCCGCCGCGCGGCGCGGCCCCCGCGGGACCAGCCGCGACAGGATCGCGGGCACCTCGGCGCCGGCCCGCGCCCCGGCGCGCAGCGCGGGCAGGTCGAGCCTGACCGGGACGAGCGCGGCGGCCGGGTGCGCGACGCCCGCGTCGAACAGCGCCAGCGCCTGCGGTCCGGGGATGGGCAGGATACCGCCGCGCCGCAGGCGCAGCAGGTCTTCCTCGCGCAGGCCGCCGGTGATCCCGCCGCCGCCCTCCCACAGCCCCCACGCGAGGGACGTGCCGGGCAGGCCCAGCGCGCGCCGGTGCGCGGCGAGCCCGTCGAGGAAGGCGTTGGCGGCGGCGTAGTTGCCCTGGCCGGGGCCGCCGAACGTCGCGGCGGCCGAGGAGAACAGGACGAACGCCGACAGCCCGTTCTCCCGGGTCAGCTCGTGCAGGTTCCAGGCCGACACGGCCTTCGCCTCCAGCACCGCCTCCAGCCGCTCGGCGGTCAGCGAGGCGACGACCGCGTCATCGGTCGTCCCGGCCAGATGCACGACCGCCGTGAGCTCCACGCCGGTCAGCACCCCGGCGAGCGCCTCCCGGTCACCGGTGTCGCACGCGACGACCTCGACCTCCGCGCCCAGCCCGGACAGCTCGTCCACGAGCTCGCCCGCCCCGTCCGCGCCCGGCCCGCTCCTGCTGACCAGCAGCAGACGCCGCACCCCGTGCTCGGCCACCAGGTGCCGGGCGACGCGCCTGCCGAGCGCGCCGGTCCCGCCGGTGACCAGCACGGTGCCTTCCCCGAACCCGTCCCCCGCCGGGACGGTCTCGGCGGAGGCCCGGACGAGGCGGGGCGCGTAGGGCTCGCCGTCGCGGACGGCGAGCTGGGGTTCGCCCGAGCCGAGGACCAGGGCCACCGCCTGCTCGGGGCGGTCGGGCGCGTCGGTGTCGACCAGCAGGATGCGGCCCGGATGCTCGGACTGGGCCGACCGGACCAGGCCCCAGACGCTCGCGCCGCCGAGGTCGCCGACGGTGTCGCCGGGAAGGGCCGCAATCGCGTCGTGGGTGAGCACGACCAGGCGGCTGTCGGCGAGCCGTTCGTCCTCCAGCCAGCGCCGCAGCGCCGCCAGGGTGCGGGCGGGCGCGGCCGGCCACGGGCCGTCGACGCCTCCCGCGAGGTGCACGAGCGTCCCGGGAACCTCGGCGGCGGGCTCGTCCAGGAGGCTCCACGGGGTGTCGGCGGGGGCGGCGGGCAGCGGGGTCCAGTCCACGGCGAAGAGGGCGTCGCCGGTGAGGGACGGAGCCGTGAGCGTCACCGGGCGCATGGTCAGCGCCTCGGCGGTGAGGACGGGGGCGCCGGACGGGTCGGTCGTGGTGACCTGCACGGCGCCGGGGCCCGCCGGGGAGATCCGGACGCGGAGGGACCGCGCCTCGGTGGCGTGCAGCCGGACGCCGGACCAGGTGAACGGCAGCCGGAGCCCCTCGTCGGAGGAGCCGTCCAGCAGCAGGGCGTGCAGGGCCGCGTCGAGCAGCGCCGGATGCAGGGTGTGGCCCTCGACCGGCGGGTCGCCGGGCAGCGCCACCTCGGCGCAGACGGTGTCGCCGTCCCGCCAGGCGGCGCGCAGCCCCTGGAAGGACGGCCCGTAGGCGTAGCCGTCGGCGGCGAGCCGGGCGTAGGGGTCGGTGAGCTCCAGCGGCCGGGCCTGTTCCGGGGGCCAGTCTCCGGCCGCCGGGGCCGGAGCGGCCACGCGGCCGAGGAACCCGCCCGCGTGCCGGGTCCAGGGGGCGTCGCCCTGGCGCGAGTGGATCGCGAAGGGGCGGCCGTCCCCGGTCGCTCCCTCGACGATCACCTGGATCTGGACCGAACCCGTCGCGGGGACGGGCAGCGGCGCTTCGAGGGCGAGCTCGGTCACACCCTCCTCACCCGCCTCGGCGGCGGCGTGCAGCGCCAGGTCGAGGAACGCGGTGCCCGGCAGGATCGGCGTCCCGCCGATGGCGTGGTCGGGCAGCCAGGGCTGGGCCGCGACCGACAGGGAGCCGGTCAGCAGCAGCTCGTCCCGGTCGGGATGGCGCGTGGCCGCGCGCAGGACGGGATGGTCGGCGGCGCTGAGACCGAACCCGCCGGGATCGCCCGACCTGCCGGGAGGCTCGATGAGCCAGTACCGGTCCTTGTGGAAGGCATAAGTGGGCAGGGCGGCGTGCAGAGTGCTGCGGCCGGGTCCGAAGAACGCCTGCCAGTCGATGTCGGTGCCGTGGCAGTGGGCTTCGGCGAGCGCGGCCGTGACGGTCACCGGTTCGGGTCGGTCGCGGCGGAGCGCTGGAAGGACGAGCCTGTCGTCGGGGAGGGTGGTGCGGACGAGTGGGGTGAGGACGGCTTGTGGTGCGAGTTCGAGGTAGGTGGTGGTGCCGTTGTTGTCGAGGGTGGCGGTGCCGTCGGCGAAGCGGACGGTGCCGCGCAGGTGCCGGGTCCAGTAGTCGGCGGTGAATTCCTCGACCGGCTGGCAGTCGATATTGGAGATGACGGGGATGGTGGGGGCGTGGTGGGTGATGGTTTCGGCGGTGGCCCGGAATTCGTCCAGGATCGGGTCCATGTGGGGGGAGTGGAAGGCGTGGCTGACTTTCAGGGCCTGCGTTTTGCGTCCCTGCTCCGTCCAGTGCTGAACGAGTTCGCTGACTGCGTCGGGGTCTCCGGAGATGACCAGTGAGCCGGGTGCGTTGATCGCGGCGATGTTGACGCCCTCGGGCAGGATGATCTCGTCTGGCGTCGCCTGGATGGCGGCCATGGTTCCGTGGTCGGGTGCGCTTTGCATGAGTCGGGCGCGTGCTGTGACCAGGGCGCAGGCGTCGCGGAGTGACAGCACGCTGGCGGCATGTGCGGCGGTGAGTTCGCCGATGGAATGCCCGATCAGGCTGTCCGGTCGCAGCCCGAAGTGGGTGAGGAGTCGGTAGAGGGCGGTTTGGAAGGCGAACAGGGCGGGTTGGGTGTGGATGGTCTGGTCCAGGAGTGCCGCGTCGTCGCCCCACATGACCTCGCGCAGCCCGGGTTCGAGGAGTTCCAAGGCTTCGTCGAAGGCTTCGGCGAAGACGGGGAACGCAGCGTGCAGTTCGCGTCCCATTCCCAGCCGCTGCGAACCCTGACCCGAGAAAAGGAACGCCGTCTTCCCGCCGCCCGCCGTCCCCTGCACCAGCCATGGCGACGGCTGATCGTCGGCGAGCGCCCGCAGCCCGGCCAGCAGCTCGTCCCGGCCGGTGCCGAACACCGCCGCCCGCACGTCCAGTCGCGCCCTCGCCGTCGCCAGCGACCGCCCCGCCTCGGCGAGATCCAGATCGCCCTCCGCGAGCAGCCGCGCCTGCTCGCGCAGCGACTCCGGGGACCGGGCCGACAGCAGCCACGGCATGACCGGCGGCGCCTGCGCGGCCTTGACGGCCGCCTGCTCCGGAGCCTGCTCCAGGATCACGTGGGCGTTCGTGCCGCTGATCCCGAACGCCGATACCGCCGCACGGCGCGGGCGCCCGCCGTCCGGCCACTCCTTCGGCTCGGTGAGCAGCCGGACCGCCCCGGCGTCCCAGTCGATGTGCGGGGACGGCTCGTCGGCGTGCAGGGTCTGGGGAAGCGTGCCGTGCCGCATCGCCATGACCATCTTGATGACCCCGGCGACCCCGGCGGCGGCCTGGGTATGCCCGATGTTCGTCTTCACCGAGCCGAGCCACAGCGGCTCCTCGCGGTCCTGCCCGTACGTCGCCAGCAGCGCCTGCGCCTCGATCGGGTCGCCCAGCGTCGTGCCGGTGCCGTGCGCCTCGACCGCGTCCACGTCGGCGGGCGACAGCCGGGCGTCGGCGAGCGCCTGCCGGATGACGCGCTGCTGCGCGGGGCCGTTCGGCGCGGTCAGGCCGTTGCTCGCCCCGTCCTGGTTGACGGCCGAGCTCTTCAGGACCGCGAGGACCTGGTGGCCGTTGCGGCGCGCGTCCGACAGCCGCTCCAGCAGCACCAGGCCCGCGCCCTCGGAGAACCCCGTCCCGTCGGCACCGGCGGAGAACGCCTTGCATCGGCCGTCGGGGGACAGCCCGCGCTGCCGCGCGAAGTGCACGTACATCGCGGGCGTCGACATGATCGCGACGCCGCCCGCGAGCGCCAGGTCGCACTCGCCGTCCCGCAGCGACCGGGCCGCCATGTGCATCGCGACCAGCGACGACGAGCAGGCCGTGTCCACCGAGACGGCCGGGCCCTGGAAACCGAAGACGTAGGAGACGCGGCCGGACACGATGCTGCCCGCGCTGCCCGTCCCGATGTAGCCCTCCAGATCGGCGGGCGGGGTGAACCGGCCCCCGTAGTCGGTGTAGATCAGTCCGGCGAAGACGCCGGTGCGGCTGCCGCGCAGCGCGAGCGGGTCGATGCCGCCGCGCTCGAAGGTCTCCCACGCGGTCTGGAGCAGCAGGCGCTGCTGCGGGTCGGTGGCGAGGGCCTCGCGCGGGGACATGCCGAAGAACGCCGCGTCGAACTCGGCGGCGTCGTGGACGAAGCCGCCGTGCCGCGTGTAGGTGGTCGTCGGATGGTCCGGGTCGGGGTCGTAGAGGGCGTCGAGATCCCAGCCGCGGTCGGTGGGGAAGGGCCCCATCACATCCTCGCCGGACGAGACGATCCGCCACAGGTCGTCCGGCGAGGCCACCCCGCCCGGGTAGCGGCAGCCCATCGAGACCACTGCGATCGGCTCGTCCGACGCGGTCGTCCTGCGCACCGCCGCGCCGCCTGCCGGCAGGTCGCCCGACAGCTCGGCGAGCAGGTGCGCCGCGACGGCCGCCGTCGTCGGATGGTCGAACACCAGCGTGGCGGGCAGCTTGACGCCGGTCGCCGAGGTCAGCCGGTTGCGCAGCCGCACGCCGGTCAGCGAGTCGAAGCCGAGCTCCTTGAACGCCTGGTCCGCCCCGATCCCGGCGGACGCGCCGTGGCCGAGGACCGCCGCCGCGTGCGTGCGGACCAGGTCGCGCAGCAGCCGGACGCGGTCGGCCTCGGGCAGCTCCGCCAGCCGTTCGGCCAGCGCGGTGTCCCCGGCGACGGCCGCCCGCGCCCGGGTCCTGACCCGCACGGGCTCGGCGGCCGGGGCCTCCCGCACCACGGCGAGCCGCTCGGGGTCGACCGGCCGGGTCGCGACCGAATCGGCGGCGAACACGGGCGCGCCGGACGGGTCGGCGGCCAGCACCGAGAACCCGCCGCCGGGCAGCGCGGAGATCAGCACCCGCAGCTCGGTCGCCCCGCTCGCGTGCAGCCGCACGCCGCTCCAGGCGAACGGCAGGTCGATCGTGCCCGTCTCCGCGCCCGTCGCCGTCGCCTCGATGAACCGGGCCTGGAGCGCGGCGTCCAGCAGCACCGGGTGCAGGGCGTGCCCGGCGGCGTCGCCGGTCAGCTCGACGTCGGCGTACAGGTCGCCGCCGTCCCGCCAGACCGAGCGCAGCCCGCGGAAGACCGCCTCATAGCCGACCCCGGACTCCGCCAGCCGCTCGTACAGCCCGGCGGTGTCCAGCGCCACCGCGTCGGCGGGCGGCAGCAGCCGTCCGGACGGGGACGCGGCCGGCTCGCCGGGCAGCAGGGTGCCGACGGCGTGCCTGGTCCAGCCGGGAGCGGCCTCCAGGATCGGCGCGTGCGGCCGGGAGTGGATCTCCAGGCTCCGCCGGCCGTGCTCGTCGGGCCCGCCGACCGAGACCCGCAGCCGCAGCGCGGGCCCGGAGGTGATCAGCGGGGTCTCCAGCGTCAGCTCCTCGACCGTCCCGCAGCCCACCAGGTCGGCCGCGTGCAGCGCCAGGTCCACGTGGGCGGTGCCCGGCAGCAGCGCGGTGCCGAGCACCGAGTGCCCGGCCAGCCACGCGTGCTCGGCGGGAGTGGCCTTGCCGGTGAGCACCAGGCCGCCGTCTGCCAGCTCCAGGACCGCCGTCAGCAGCGGGTGGTCGGCCGCGCCGAGCCCCGCGGAGGTGACGTCACCGCCGGACGGGCGGCGCAGCCAGTACCGCTCCCGCGCGAACGGGTAGGTCGGCAGCTCGGCCCGCTCGCCGCCGGGGATCACGGCCGTCCAGTCGACGGCCACGCCCTGCACGTGGACCTGGCCGAGCGCGGAGTGGAAGTCGGCGAGCGCGCCCCGGTCCCGCCGCAGGCTCGTGCCGACCGTGACCGCCTCGTCGGCGAGCGTGTCGTGCAGCGCGCCGGTCAGCACCGGATGCGGCGAGACCTCCTGGAAGTGCGTGTGCCCGGCGGCGGCCAGCGCGGAGATCGTCGGCCGCAGCAGCACGGGCCGGCGCAGGTTCCGGTACCAGTACGCCGCGTCCAGGCCGGTCCCGTCCGCGACCTCGCCGGTGACCGTCGAGTGGAACGGGATCCGCGCCTCGCCCGGACGGATCGGCGCGAGCAGCTCCAGCAGCTCGTCCTCGATCGCGGCGACCTGCGGCGAGTGGGAGGCGTAGTCCACCGGGATCCGCCGGACGCGCACCCCCTCGCCCTCCAGCTCGGCCGACAGCTCCGCGACGGCCTCGACCGTCCCGGAGATCACGGTCGCGTCCGGCCCGTTGACGGCCGCGACGCCGACCCGTCCGCCGAACCGCCGCGCCGCCTCCTCGGCCCGCTCGGCCGGGACGGCGACCTGCGCCATCGCCCCCTGCCCGGCGAGCCCGGTCAGCGCCTTGGACCGCAGCGCCGCCACCCGGGCTGCGTCCTCCAGCGACAGGATCCCGGCGACGTGCGCGGCGGCGATCTCGCCCTGGGAGTGCCCGACCACGGCGTGCGGCTCCACCCCGTGCGCCCGCCACAGCTCCGCCAGCGACACCATCACCGCGAACAGCGCGGGCTGCACCACGTCCACCCGCTCCAGGAGCGCCTTGTCGCCGAGCGCCTCGGTGAGCGACCAGTCGACGAAGGGCTTCAGGGCCCGCTCGCACTCGCGCAGCTTCGCCGCGAACACCGGGGAGGCGGCGGCGAGCGCCACTCCCATCCCGGCCCACTGCGAGCCCTGCCCGGGGAACACGAACACGTTCCGCCCGGCCCGTCCCGAGGCGACCCCCTGCGCGACGTCCTCGGAC
>NZ_SMKU01000168.1 GCF_004349215.1 Actinomadura rubrisoli
GCCCGGTCCCCGCCCCCGCCGGCCTTCCCGTCCCGCGGCCCGGCCGAGAGGGTGCCGCCCAGCATCGTCACGCGCTCGCGCATCCCGACGATGCCGTGGCCGCCGCCGTGCGACTCCTCCGGCGTGCTGCGGGCCCCGTCGTCGGTGACCGACACCGTGAGCGTTCCGGTGCCGTACTTGATCTCCACGTGGACGCGGGAGCCCGGCGCGTACCGGGCCGCGTTGCTGAGCGACTCCTGGATGATGCGGAAGGCCGACAGGTCCACTCCGACGTCCAGCTGGCGGGGCATCCCGACGATCACCGTGGCGACCGAGAGGCCGTAGCGGCGGGCCGTCGCGGCCAGGTCGTCCAGCCGGTCGAGGCCGGGCTGGGGGGCGCGCTCGGCGCCCTCGTCGTCGGCGCGCAGCAGCCCGACCACGCGGCGGGTCTCGGTGAGGGCCTCGCGGGCGGCGTCGCGCACCACCCCGAACGTCTGCTTGGCGGCGTCCGGCAGGTCGGGGATCTTGTAGGGGGCGGCCTCGGCCTGCATCGCGATCACCGACATGTGGTGCGCCACGACGTCGTGCAGCTCGCGGGCGATGCGGGCCCGCTCCTCCAGGACGGCCTGCCGGGCGAGGTCCTGGCGGTGCTGCTCCTCGCGCAGGCGCAGCTCCTCCACGGCCGAGTGGCGCCCGCCGACCGCGTCGCCGAACGTCAGCGCCACGATCACGATCCCGGCCAGGATCATCCCGAACCAGCCGGGCATGCCGACCAGCACCGCGGGCACCAGGGCCCCGACGATCGTGACCGCGCCCACGCCGATGGTCGTCTCCCGGTCGCAGCCGACGCCGGCGAAGAACAGGATGACGACCAGGCCCAGGATCGCGGTGACCGGCCACGGCATGAAGCCCTCGCCGTGCCGGACCACGACCGTCAGCAGCAGGCCGATCCCCGAGGCGCGCCAGGCCGCGAGTGGCCACCGGGCCGCGAACACCAGCGGCGTCGCCTGGAGCACGCCGAGCGGCCAGGAGAGCTCCGCGTCGAGGTGGTACACCTCGATGGGGATGGCGATGGACCCCGCGGTGAAGCCGATGGTCAGCGCCGTCAGGAACACCAGGATCGGGATCCGCAGCGCCAGCCGCTCGGGCAGCAGCGTGACGGTCGGGTCGTCCTGGCCCGGGACGAGGGCGGAGCGGACCCCTCTGAGCAGCAGCGCCCGGCCGTTGGAGCCGGGACGGGATGGTTCGTTCATTTGACTGCGAGCCTAAGACGCGCGGCGCCCCGGCCGCCTGCCCCGGGGGAGGGAGATCCGACCTGGGCCCTGGGTATCAGCCCTGAGCTGTGGTTTCACGGCCGGTTCCGCGTATACCCATCATTCCCGATTGACTTTATAGGGAATATGGGCCACGCTCGAAGCGTGACGTTCTCCAGCCCACTTCACGAACGCCTGCACGTCGACCTGCGCCGCCAGGCCAGCGCGCTGTGTCGCCGGCCGTCCCGCTGACCGAGCAAGGACGCCGACGCACAGCAAGGAGCGACTGCATGACCGTCACGACCAAGTCCGGCACGCCCGCGCCCGCTTCCACGAGGGGGACTTCCACGCGGGGGACACAGACCCGCGGGGGCTCGCCGTTCGCACCGCCGCGGCTCGCGGAGCGGGCCCGCGAGCTCGCCCAGAACCCGGAGGACTGGCTGCACCGGGTCCGGCTGGACCCGCAGGGACGCTGGTACGAGCGCATCCACCAGGACGCCGACCACGAGATCTGGGTGATCAGCTGGCTGCCCGGCCAGTCGACCGGCTTCCACGACCACGGCGACTCGGCGGGCGCGTTCGCGGTCGCCCTCGGGGCGCTGGAGGAGCACCGCGTCCGGGCCGTGCGCGAGGTGGGCGCGGGGCAGGCCCGCTCGTTCGGGCCCGACTACGTCCACGACGTGCGCAACACCTCGGCCGCCCCCGCCGTGAGCGTGCACGTGTACTCGCCGCCGCTGTCGTCCATGCGGCGGTACGACGTGGACGCCGAGGGCGCGCTGGTCCAGCTCGCCTCGGAGTCCGCAGAAGACTGGTGATCTGCGGAAGGACGCCGACATGTCCACCTCGTCCCTCGATCTCGGGCGCCCGCGCGCGCGTGCGCGCCCGAACCTCCGCGCGGTCCGCCCGCCGCGGGCCGCGCTCGCCCGCCTGATCAGCCCCCTGGCGCTGCTCGTCGCCTGGCAGGCGGCCTCCAGCACGGGGCTGCTGGCGGAGAAGCTGCTCCCGGCGCCGTCCACCGTCGCCTCCACCGCCCTCGACCTCATCGAGGACGGGACCCTCACCGGCGCGATCGGCGTGTCGGTGCAGCGGGCGGCGCTCGGGTTCCTCGTCGGCGCCGCGGCCGGCGTCGGGCTCGCGGTCGTCGCCGGGCTCAGCCGCCTCGGCGAGCACGCCGTCGACCCGATCATGCAGATGCTGCGCGCGCTGCCGCTGTTCGGGCTGATCCCGCTGTTCATCCTGTGGTTCGGGATCGGCGAGGCGCCCAAGATCGCCCTGGTCTCGCTGGGCGTGGCGTTCCCGCTCTACCTCAACACCTTCGCCGGGATCCGCGGCGTGGACGGCGGGCTCGCCGAGGTCGCGCGGGTGCTGCGGCTGGGCCGGGCCGGGCTGATCCTGCACATCGTGCTGCCGGGCGCGCTGCCGCAGGCGCTGGTGGGGCTCCGCCAGAGCCTCGGCTTCGCCTGGCTCGCGCTCATCGTGGCCGAGCAGGTCAACGCCGACTCCGGCCTCGGATTCATGATCAACAACGCCCGCGAGTTTTTGCGCACCGACGTGGTCGTGCTGGGCCTGGCCGTCTACGCGGTCCTCGGCCTGCTGACGGACGCGCTCGTCCGGCTGCTGGAGAGGAGGGCGCTGACATGGCGCAAGGGCTTCCCGGTGTGAGCGAGCCCGCCGCCCGCGTCCACCGGCTGACGCGCCGCTTCGGCGACCGGACCGTCCTGGACGGCGTCGAGATCACCATCGGGCGCGGCGAGTTCGTCGCGCTGCTGGGCCGCAGCGGCTCCGGGAAATCCACGCTGCTGCGCGCCCTGGCCGGGCTCGACCGCGACGCCGAGGGCGACCTGGAGGTGCCCGGGACCGTCGCGGTCGCCTTCCAGGAGCCCCGGCTCGTCCCGTGGAAGCGGGTCCGGGCCAACGTCGCGCTCGGGCTGCGCTCGGCCGACCCGCGCGCCGACGCCGAGCGGGCGCTGGCCGAGGTGGGGCTGACCGAGCGCGGCGGCGCCTGGCCGCTCACGCTGTCCGGCGGCGAGGCCCAGCGCGCCTCGCTGGCCCGCGCGCTCGTTCGCGACCCCGGCCTCCTGCTGCTGGACGAGCCGTTCAGCGCGCTGGACGCCCTCACCCGCATCACCATGCACCGGCTCGTCCTCGACCTGTGGGAGCGGCACGGGCCCGGAGTCCTGCTGGTGACCCACGACGTGGACGAGGCGCTGCTGCTCGCCGACCGCGTCCTGGTCCTGGACGAGGGCCGCATCGCGCACGAGACCCGCGTGGACCTGCCCCGCCCCCGGCACCGCGAGCACCCCGACCTCACCGCCCTGCGCGCGACCCTCCTCGCGCGGCTCGGCGTCACCCCCGAAGGAACGGCATGACCCCCAAGAGGATCCGCCCCCCGATCCGCACGTCGCTCGCGCTCCTCGCCCTCGCGGCGACGGCGCTCGCCGCCGCGTGCGGAGGGGGCGGCGACGACGCGCGGAACGCCGCCATCGGCGCGGACGGGCGGATCGACCTGTCCAAGGTCACCCTCAAGATCGGCGACCAGAAGGGCGGCCAGCACGCGCTGCTCGGCGCCGCGGGCGAGCTGGACGGCGTCGCGTACAGGACCGAGTGGAAGCAGTTCACCTCCGGGCCGCCGCTGCTGGAGGCGGTCAACGCCGGCGCCGTCGACTTCGGCGCGGTCGGCAACACCCCGCCGGTGTTCGCCGCCGCGGCCCGCTCCAAGATCAAGATCGTGGCGGCCGCCGACATCGGGCTGACCGGGCAGGCGGTCCTGGTCCCGAAGGACTCGCCGATCCGGACGCCGGCCGACCTGAAGGGCAAGCGGATCGCGGCGGCCAAGGGCAGCTCGGCGCACTACCACCTGCTCACCGTCCTGCGGAAGGCCGGCCTCACCTTCAAGGACATCCAGCCGCAGTACCTGGCGCCGCCCGACGCGCTCGCCGCGTTCAGCACCGGCAAGCTCGACGCCTGGGTCATCTGGGACCCCTACACCGCGCAGGGCGAGGCGCAGGCGGGCGGGCGCATCCTCGTCGACGGCACCGGCTACACCACCGGCTACAACATCATCGTCGCCTCCGGCAGGACGCTCAAGGACAAGGCGAAGGAGGCGGCCCTGCGCGACTACCTCGCCCGGCAGCGGCGCGCCCTCGTCTGGGCCACCACCCACGTCAAGGAGTGGGCCGCCGTCTGGGCCAAGGACACGGGTCTGCCGGTCGCGGTGGCCGAGGTCGCCGCCCGGCGCCGCGCGGCCACGCTGATCAAGCTCGACGGCCGGTTCGTCCAGAACGAGCAGCAGGTCGCCGACGCGTTCCAGGGCCAGGGCCTCATCCCCGGCAAGGTGACGATGGCCGACTTCGTCGACACCCGCTTCAACGACCTGAAGGACCCCGCATGACGCTCCGCTTCCACTGGTTCCTGCCCACCACGGGGGACAGCCGCGCCCTGATCGGCGGCGGCCACAGCGTCCCGGCGGGGGTGGGGCGGCCGCGGGCGCGGCAGGGCACCGCCGACCAGATCCGCCCGCCGGACATCGGCTACCTCGCCCAGGTCGCCCGGTCCGCCGAGCAGCTCGGCTTCGAGGCCGTGCTGACCCCGACGGGCACGTGGTGCGAGGACGCGTGGCTGGTCACGGCGGCGCTGCTGCGCGAGACGTCCCGGCTGAAGTTCCTCGTGGCGTTCCGGCCCGGGTTCCTGTCCCCGACGCTGGCCGCCCAGATGGCCGCCACCTACCAGCGCATATCGGACGGGCGGTTGCTGCTCAACGTCGTCACCGGCGGCGAGGCGGCCGAGCAGCGGCGCTTCGGCGACCACCTCTCCCACTCCGAGCGGTACGCGCGGACCGACGAGTTCCTGACGGTCGTCCGCGGCGCCTGGAGCGGCGAGCCGTTCGACTTCGAGGGCGAGCACTACCGCGTCGAGGGCGCCCTGGTCGCGCGGCCGCCCGAGCCGCTGCCGGAGATCTACTTCGGTGGCTCGTCCCCGGCCGCCGGGCCCGTCGCGGCCCGCCACGTGGACACCTACCTCACGTGGGGCGAGCCGCCCGCGCAGGTCGCCGGCAAGCTCGACTGGATCCGGGGGCTGGCCGCCGAGCGGGACCGCACCCTGCGCTACGGCATCCGCCTGCACACCATCAGCCGCGACACCTCCGAGGCGGCCTGGGCGGAGGCCCAGCGGCTGCTGGACGGCGTCGACCCCGCCCACATCGCCCAGGCGCAGCAGGCCCTCGCCGCGAGCGAGTCGGTGGGCCAGCAGCGGATGCGCACCCTCCACGAGGACTACCGCGCCTCGTCCGGCCCGCCCTCCGCCCGCGACCTGGAGATCCACCCGGGCCTGTGGGCCGGCGTCGGCCTCGTGCGCGGCGGCGCGGGCACCGCGCTGGTCGGCAGCCACGCCGAGGTCGCCGACCTGATCGAGGAGTTCGCCGCGCTCGGCATCGAGGAGTTCGTCATGTCCGGCTACCCGCACCTGGAGGAGGCGTACTGGTTCGGCGAGGGCGTCCTCCCCGAACTCCGCCGCCGCGGAGCGGTCCCCCGTCTGCGGGCCACCGCCTGACAGACTCCCGCGCGCGGGTGGGCAGCCGGCGATCTTGCGGTGATCGGCGGGGCGACGGAGACTGCGGGAATGACCGACCTCAGGCATCCGATCTTCGCCCGGCTCTATCCGCGCCTGGACGCCGCCACCGCCAAGGCGGGCGGGGACGCCCACCGCGCCGAGCTGCTGGACGGGGCGTCCGGGCGGGTGCTGGAGCTCGGGGCCGGGTACGGGGCGAACTTCCCGCACTACCCGGCGGCCGTCGCGGAGGTGGTCGCCGTCGAGCCCGAGCCGCGGCTGCGGGCGCTGGCCGCGCGGGCCGCCGCCGGCGCGCCCGTCCCGATCTCGGTCCGTCCCGGCGTCGCCGAGGACCTCGACCTGGACGACGCCTCGTTCGACGTCGCGGTGGCGTCGCTCGTGCTGTGCTCGGTGCGCGACCCCGCCCGGGCGCTGGCCGAGTTGCGGCGCGTCCTGCGGCCCGGCGGGCAGCTGCGGTACTACGAGCACGTCCGGGGGCGCACGGCCGGGAAGGTGCGGCTCCAGCGGTACGCGGATCTGGTCTGGCCGCTGATCTCCGGCGGGTGCCGGGTGTCCCGCCCGACGGACGAATGGATCGCCGGCAGCGGGTTCACCGTCCGCGGCGAGCGGCGGTTCGAGTTCCCGCCGACGCGGGCGCCCAACCCGGCCTCCCCGCACGTGCTGGGAATCGCCGTACGGGACTGACTCGCCGTCGGCTATACTGGCGGCATGCGAGCCGTATTCGAGACGACGACGCCGGACCACTTCCGGCGCGACGGCCGCATGTCCTGACATTGCACGCGGTGAGGCCCCGGGAGCGATCCCGGGGCCTCACCGCTTTTCCGGGGTCGTTCCGGCGGGCTCGCCCAGGAGACGACAGGAGCAGGCGATGGAACAGGCGATGGAACCGGACGCGCTCGGGCCGGCGCCCGAGTCGATAGCATCTCAGGCATCTCAAGCCGCCGACTCCCACCCACCATCCCGAGGAGTACCCGTGTCCACCGTGTCTGAGCTGCGCATCACCCTCGATGGGAGCGAGCGAGTGGTGCCCGCCGGCTCGACCGCCGGGCAGGCGCTGGAGGCCGACGGCCGCACCGTGATCGCCGCCCGGGTCAACGGCGAGCTGCGCGACCTCGCCGGCGTGCTGCGCGACGGCGACGCCGTCGAGCCCGTGGAGATCGGCTCCGGCGACGGCCGGGCGATCATGAGGCACTCGGCCGCGCACGTCATGGCGCAGGCCGTCCAGGAGCTGTTCCCCGAGGCCAAGCTGGGCATCGGCCCGCCGGTGGAGCACGGCTTCTACTACGACTTCGACGTCGCCGAGCCGTTCACCCCCGACGACCTCAAGCGCATCGAGAAGCGGATGCGCGAGATCGTCAAGCAGGGGCAGCGGTTCTCCCGGCGGCCCGTCTCCGACGAGCAGGCGCGCGCCGAGCTGTCCGGCGAGCCGTACAAGCTGGAGCTGATCGGCCTCAAGGGCGCGGGCGGCCCGGTCGGGGACGCGGCGGACGGCGCGGACGTCGAGGTGGGCGGCGGCGAGCTGACCATCTACGACAACCTCGATCCCAAGTCGGGCGACCTGCGCTGGAAGGACCTGTGCCGCGGGCCGCACCTGCCCACCACCCGCGTGATCCCGGCGTTCAAGCTGATGCGCAGCGGCGGCGCCTACTGGCGCGGCAGCGAGAAGAACCCGCAGCTCCAGCGGATCTACGGCACCGCCTGGGAGTCGCGCGACAAGCAGGACGAGTACCTGAGGCTCCTGGAGGAGGCCGAGAAGCGCGACCACCGCAGGCTCGGCGCCGAGCTCGACCTGTTCTCGTTCCCGAACGAGATCGGCAGCGGCCTCGCGGTCTTCCACCCCAAGGGCGGCGTCGTCCGCAAGGTGATGGAGGACTACTCCCGCCGCCGCCACGAGGACGCGGGCTACGACTTCGTCAACACCCCGCACATCACCAAGGGCAACCTGTTCGAGATCTCCGGGCACCTCGGCTGGTACAAGGACGACATGTTCCCGCCCATGGAGGTGGACGGGGGCGACTACTACCTCAAGCCGATGAACTGCCCGATGCACAACCTGATCTTCCGGTCGCGCGGGCGGTCCTACCGGGAGCTGCCGCTGCGGCTGTTCGAGTTCGGTTCGGTCTACCGGTTCGAGAAGTCCGGCGTGGTGCACGGCCTCACCCGCGTCCGCGGCATGACCCAGGACGACGCGCACATCTACTGCACCCGCGACCAGATGATCGACGAGCTCAAGAACCTGCTCACCTTCGTCCTCGGCCTGCTGCGCGACTACGGGCTCGACGAGTTCTACCTGGAGCTGTCCACCAAGGACGACTCGGAGAAGTTCATCGGCGCCGACGAGGACTGGGCGGAGGCCACCGCCGCGCTCCAGGAGGCCGCCGACGCGTCCGGGCTCGACCTGGTGGCCGACCCGGGCGGCGCGGCCTTCTACGGCCCGAAGATCTCGGTGCAGGCCAAGGACGCCATCGGCCGGACCTGGCAGCTGTCCACCATCCAGGTGGACTTCAACCAGCCCAAGCGGTTCGAGCTGGAGTACCAGGCCGCAGACGGAACCCGGCGGCAGCCCGTCATGATCCACCGGGCGCTGTTCGGGTCGATCGAGCGGTTCTTCGGCGTGCTGCTGGAGCACTACGCGGGCGCGATGCCGCCGTGGCTCGCGCCGGTGCAGGCCGTCGGCATCCCGATCGGCGACCCCCACGTCCCGCACCTGGAGAAGGTCGCCGAGCGGCTGCGCGAGCGAGGGATCCGGGTCGAGGTCGACACCTCGTCCGACCGGATGCAGAAGAAGATCCGCAACGCGCAGAAGCAGAAGATCCCCTACATGCTGCTCGCGGGCGACGACGACGTGGCCAAGGACGCGGTGTCGTTCCGCTACCGGGGCGGCGAGCAGAAGAACGCCGTCCCGATCGGCGAGGCGGTCGAGGAGATCGTCAAGGCGGTCGAGGCGCGCATCCAGATCTGACGCCGCGTCCGCCCGGGGACGGCCCGCGCCGTCCCCGGGCTGGACGCGGTCCCGCGGACCGGGGGTGGGCGATCCCCGGAGTTGGTAGCCTCGGCGGTCACGTGCCACGACCGGGGAGACAGCGCAGATGAAGTCCACGAGACCGGCGCGGCCGATCCTGGGCCAGGCCGCCGGCTACGGAGGCGCCGTCCTGCTCGTGGTGGTGGCCGTCGTGGTGCTGCTCAGGCCGCTGGTCGACGAGGGGAAGGACGGCACGGGCGCCGCCGGTCCCCAGGGCGCCGCGGGCCCCGGCGCCGCGGTCCCGACCGGTCAGCAGGTCGCTCCCGGGGTCTCGGTCCCGCCGGTGGATCCGATCGGCCCCGTGCCCCGGCGGACCAAGAGCGGGCAACCCGATCCCGGCGGCCCGCAGGGCGGCGGGCCCCAGATGCCCGGCCAGAACGGCTCAGGGACCGGGGCCACCTGGTGCCCGCAGGGGACGGCCTACTGGCGCGTCGCCACCAAGGGCGTGGACGTCGTCATCACCGTCTCCGCCAGCGGCGCCGTCCGGGCCGAGGTGACCGTCCAGGGGCACGCCCCGCAGGCCCGGCAGGCCACGGTCAGGGGCGGCGCCCCGCACGCCTTCCACTTCACGGACATCCCGCCGCACCTCGTCCAGCGGGTCAAGATCACCACGGTCTCGGTCGGGGTGACCATGCAGACCTGCTACGCCCGCGTCGCCTGACCTCATCCCCGGGCGGGGGGCATGCGGACGTCCTCGACCGACACGTTCACCGCCGCGATCCGCATCCCGAGCATCAGCCCCGCGACCCGCCCCACGTTCGCCTTCACCGCCGTGGCCACGTCCATGATCACGCTTCCGTACCCGACCGCGATGCCGAGGTCGAGCGTCACCTCGTCGTCGTGCAGCCGGACGCGGACGGCCTCCGCGCCCTGCCGCCGGCCCCCGCCCTGGCCCGCTCCATCGCCCGGCTCGCGCCCGGCGGCGGGCCCGGCCAGCGCGACGACCCCGGAGACCTCCAGCGCGGCCATCACGGCGATCTTCTCGATCACCTCGTCCTCGATCGTGATGCGGCCCTCCACCCCCGGTCCCGGCCCGCCGCCGGGCGGCGCGTCCGGCTCGCGGGCGGTGCCCTCGCCGGACGATCTGCCGCCGTGCAGGGGCGCGCCGGGCGTCACCGGGGCGTGCGTCCCGGGCGCGGAAGGCCCGGGCGCGCCGGGAGCGGACGGTGCGGGCGGGGCCGGCGCGGCCGCCGGAGGCGCGGACGGGGCCGGCGACGCCGAGGGGACCGAGTGCGCCGGGGACACGGTGGGCGCCGAGAGCGGCGTGCCGGGCCGCGGCACCGGCCCGCCTGGTCCCGGCTGGCCGGGATTGCCCGGGAAGAACGGCATGGACCTGACCTCCGGACGCGGCTCCCCGCCGCTCCCGGTGCCGCCCTTTTCGAGCTCGGCCATGATCGCTCCCCACGGGTCGGTTAGGTGACCATGGTGTCGGAGTGACCCGTGAGACGTCACGGAAGTGGGGATTTGCGGGCGCGTCCCCGCCGCCGCGGGGCATCCCGGCTTCAGGCCGCCCCGTGTCCCTCTCTATGCTGCTGGTCAGGCCGTGAACAAAAGGAGACCGCCGCCTTGAGCGCAGAGCCGGAGAAGCCCGTGGTGCAGCGGGAGCGCGACGACGTGCCCCTGGCGGACGCCGGGAGCGAACGCCGGCCCCGCATCGAGGAGGAGAGGGGCGGCGCGGGCGCGCCCGACAACTTCCAGCGCCTGTGGACCCCGCACCGGATGGCCTACATCAAGGGCGAGAACAAGCCGACGGGGACGGGCGCGGGCGAGGGCTGCCCGTTCTGCGAGATCCCACGGATGTCCGACGAGGAGGGCCTCGTCGTGGCCCGCGGTCGGTCGGTCTTCGCCGTGCTGAACCTCTACCCCTACAACTCCGGCCACCTCATGGTCGTCCCGTACCGGCACGTCGCCGACTACGCCGACCTGGACGAGGCGGAGTACCTGGAGCTGGCGGTCTACACCCGGCGCTCGCTCGCGGCGCTGCGCAAGGCCAGCGGCGCGCAGGGCTTCAACGTCGGCATGAACCTGGGCCTGGTGGCGGGCGCGGGCATCGCGGCGCACCTGCACCAGCACGTCGTCCCGCGCTGGGGCGGCGACACCAACTTCATGCCGGTCGTCGGGCACACCAAGGTGCTGCCGCAGCTGCTGCGCGACACCCGGCAGCTGCTCGCCGACGCCTGGCCGCAGGACGCCTGATCCGGCGGCATGATGGAGCCATGACGCGACGAGAGCGACCGGTGCTGGTGTACGACGGCGACTGCGGCTTCTGCACGTCCTCGGTGCGGTTCCTGGAGCGGTACGTCCCCGTCCAGGCCGAGGTCGTCGCCTTCCAGTTCGCCGACCTGGACGGGCTGGGCACGACGGCGGAGCGGGCCGCGCACGAGGTGCTGTGGGTCGACCGGGCCGGGCGGGTCAGCGGCGGCGCCGAGGCGATCGGACGGCTGCTGACGGCGGCCGGGGGCCCCTGGCGCGCCCTAGGCGTGATCATGCGGGTGCCGCCGGTGAGCTGGGCCGCGCACGCCGTCTACCGGCTCGTCGCGGACAACCGCCGGCGGATGCCCGGGGGGACGGCCGCGTGCATGCTGCCCGCCGCCCAGCGCCCCGGGACGCCGAAGCCCTCCAGCTAAGAACCGGCCGTCCGGGCGGGAGCCGCAGCCCGACCCGAGGTGACCGGATGGTCAGCTGCTCGGGAGCGGCTCCGGCTCGGTCGCCGGCTCCGTGGCCGCCGGGACGAGGCGTCCCCGGATCCGCTCGGGCAGCCGGTCGGTGAGGCGCTCCAGGGGCAGGAACGCGGCCAGCCAGATGGCGTGCGGCAGGAAGTGGATCGTCATCAGCGCGTAGGTGACGGCGTGGAAGCCCGCGAAGAACAGCACGAGCAGATAGAGGGGCCGCCCGCGCAGGAACAGCAGCGCGGGCGAGGTCGCCTCGGCCAGGAGCATGAACCACTGGCTGATCTTCAGCAGCACCGGGTAGCCGATGAGGCTCCGGCCGAACGGCGTCCCGCGGCGGCTCAGGGCCCACTGCACCGTCGCGCCGTTGGGCCATTCGGGGAACCCGCCGATGCGCACCTTGGCCCACGCCGACAGGAAGTAGGCGGCCACGACCGACACCTGGATGCCGCGCACCGACCACGCCGACGCCTCGCAGCCCCGCTGGTCGCCGATCCGGGCCCGTCCCACGCTCGGCAGGACGAACAGGGCGATGATCAGCGCCAGATGGTCGTGGTCGACCTTGCCGTAGGACATGCTGATGGTGACCCACCACAGGTAGCCGCAGGCCGCGACGTAGCCGGTCAGCCGCGGCAGGACCCGGCCGGTCGCCGCGACGAGCCCGGCCGCGATCGTCACCACCAGCAGCGTGTACATGGCGGCGGGGGTGGGCGCGGGCAGGTGGAGCCAGCGGGCCAGCCGCACCGGCTGGTACAGGTCGGCGGGCAGCCGGGCGTGCGCCATCGAGCTGCTGGTCAGCAGCAGCATGTCGAACGGCAGGAACACGTACCCGATGATCCGCAGCCAGGCGATCCTGGCGCGCGGGACCGGCCCGTACCACCACCGGCCCCAGGGCGTCCGGCGCGGGCCGTCCGCCCCGTCCGGCGCGGGGACGGGACGGGGCGTCCCGGGTGTCGCGGCGGTCATCGCACGTTCCAGACCACGCGGTTGGCCCTGGTGGTCGACACGACCTTGCCGTGCCTGAGCGTCTGGACCTGTTTCACGATGTAGATCCTGGTCAGCCTGGGGGCCCGGGGATGCAGCCGCCGCTGCCCGTCCGCGATGCCCTGGAGCAGGGACGGGTCGCGGACGAGACGGTCCATCTGGCCCTCGATCTCGGCGCGCTTCATGCCCGACCCCACCGCGTCCATGGACAGCTTGACGTGCGCGCCCGCCGCGGTGTCGGCCTCCAGCCAGTGGGAGTGGATCTCCCCGCCGTCGTTCTTGACCGAGAACGCGAACTGCGTCATGGGCCCGAACGGGAAGTCGTCGTCGGCGCCGTACGCGCTGGTGTAGAACAGGGCGCCGATGCCGGCGGCGGCGGCGAGGGAGCGCCACAGCCGCGCGCGGGCACCGAGCCGGTGGGCCGGGAGGTGCATCTCGTCAGACTATGGCCGGGACGGCGGGGACGGCGCCGTGATCGGGGCGGCGTGTCCCGTGCCGGGGGTCGCCCGGCCGCTCGCGGCCTGCCGGAGCTGCGACACCGTGACGAACTCGAAGCCCTTGGCCCGCAGCCCCCGGATGATGGCGGGCAGCTGCTGGACGGCGACCTTGCGGCTCGGCGCGCCGACGTCGTGGGCGAGCACGATGGTGCCGGGACGGGTGTTGTCCACCACGGCCTCCACGAGCCCGGCGGGGTCGTCGCCGTACCGGCGGTCCTGCACCAGCAGCGACCAGAGGGCCAGGTCGTAACCGTGCTCGGCCGCGACGTGCAGGGTCGTCCCGCCGAGCCGGCCCCACGGCGGCCGCAGCAGCGTCGCCTCCCGGCCGGTGATCTCCTTGATCGCGGTGTGGGTGCGGTGGATGGAGCGGTAGGCGTTGGCGTGGCTCATCTTGGACAGGTCGTCGTGCTTCCAGGTGTGGTTGCCGACCTCGTGGCGGCCGAGGCGGTCGTGGACCAGGCGCGCGTTGCGGACGAGGCGGCTGCCGACGACGAAGAACGTCGCGGTCACCTTCTCGGCGTCCAGCGTGTCGAGCGCCTGCGGCGTCCACCGCTCCATCGGCCCGTCGTCGAAGGTCAGGGCGACGAGCCGCTGGGCGGTGTCGACGGCCCAGAGCACGTCGACCTGGCGGCCGGGCGGCTGCCAGGAGTCGACGGACGCGGCCGACGCGGGGGTCGGCGGGTCCTTCTCCTGCCATGCCTGCTCGCCCACGAAGCCGGCGCCGCCCGCGAGCAGCCCTCCGGCGGCGATGCCGAGGCCCTTGACGATCCTGCGGCGCCCGGGCCCCTCGGGCCGCCGCGGATTCCCCGAATCGTTCATAGCCAAATCAGACTTTCATGGAGATTCGGGGTGATCGTCGGTCTGACGGCCGAACCGCGGCTCACTCTCCGGGATGAGGGGCAGATGACCGAAGGATGAACTTCACCCCGAACCGCCGGGCGGGAGCGGTTCGTTCGCTGGGGGCCCCGCCCCCGCCCGGCGCCGGATTCCCTAGGTGTCCTTGGAGTCGGCGGCGACCTTGTCGGCCAGGTGCGAGGGGAGCGGCTCGTACCGCAGGAACGCGCGGTTGAACGAGCCCGTGCCCTGCGACAGGGACCGCAGGTCGATCGCGTACCGGATGATCTCCAGCTGGGGGACCTCCGCCTTGATCATCGTGCGGCCGCCCGGCACCGCCTCCGAGCCGAGCACCCGGCCGCGCCGGGAGGTGAGGTCGGACATGACCGCGCCCACGTACTCGTCGGCGATCAGGACGGCGACCTCGTCGACCGGCTCCAGCAGCAGGATCGGCACCTGGCCCGCCGCGTCCTTGAGCGCGAGCGCGCCGGCGGCCTGGAACGCCATGTCGGAGGAGTCGACCGAGTGGGCCTTGCCGTCGTGCAGGACGACCTTGATGTCGACCAGCGGGTACCCGGCCGACACGCCCCGCCGCATCTGCTGCCGGACGCCCTTCTCCACCGAGGGGATGAACTGCCGCGGCACCACCCCGCCGACGATCTTGTCGACGAACTCGAAGCCCTCACCGGACGGCAGCGGCTCCACATCGACGTGGCAGATGCCGTACTGGCCGTGCCCGCCGCTCTGCTTGACGTGCCGTCCGAGGCCCTTGGCCGGCCCGCCGAACGTCTCGCGCAGCGGCACCCGCAGGCCGACCCGCTCCACCTCGACGCTGTAGCGGGTCCTGAGCCGCTCGATCAGCACGTCCGCGTGCGCCTCGCCCATGCACCACAGGACGAGCTGGCGGGTCTCGGCGTTGTTCTCCAGCCGGAGCGTGGGATCCTCGGCCACGAGCCGGGCGAGCGCCTGGCTGAGCTTGTCCTCGTCCGCCTTGGACTTGGCGCGGATCGCCACCGGAAGCAGCGGGTCGGGCATCGTCCACGGCGCCATCACCATGGGCGAGGAGGGGTCGGAGAGGGTGTCGCCGGTCTCGGCGCGGCTGAGCTTGGCCACCGCGCAGATGTCGCCGGCCGCGCAGGACGAGGCGGTGCGCTGGGTCTTGCCGAGCGGGGAGGTCAGGGCCCCGACGCGCTCGTCGACGTCGTGGTCCTCGTGCCCGCGGTCCTCCATGCCGTGCCCGGAGACGTGCACGACGGTGTCGGGGTGCAGCGTCCCGGAGAACACCCGGACCAGCGAGATCCGGCCGACGTAGGGGTCGGAGGTGGTCTTGACGACCTCGGCGACCAGGGGCCCGGCGGGGTCGCAGCCGAGTTCGCGCGGCGGCCCGCCCTTCACCGGCGTCACCGGCGGGATCCCGTGCTCCAGGGGGGACGGGAACGCCTGCGCGATGAGCTCCAGCAGCTCCAGCATGCCGATGACCGGGCCGGGGTGGTCGCCGTGCGGGACGGAGGTGGCCAGCACCGGGTAGAAGCTGCCGCGCGCCACCGCGGTCTCCAGGTCCTCGACGAGCGCCTTGACGTCGATCTCCTCACCGGACAGGTACCGGTCCATGAGGGTCTCGTCCTCGCTCTCCTGGATGATCCCCTCGATCAGCGAGGCCCGCTGCTCGCCGATCTGCTCCAGGTACCGGGGATCCGGCATGCACTCGGTCCGCTCGCCGGTGGAGTAGTCGAGGCAGCGCTGGGTGAGCAGCCCGATCAGGCCCTTCAGCCCGTCGCCGCCGGCGGCGGGGAAGTACAGCGGCAGGACGCCCTCGCCGAAGGCGTCCTGGCAGCTCAGCACGACGTCGTCGAAGTCGCCGCGCTGCTGGTCGATCTTGGTGATGACCACCGCGCGGGGCAGTTGGACCGCCGCGCACTCCTCCCACAGCATCCGGGTGAGGCCGTCGATGCCGTCCACCGCCGAGATCACGAACAGCGCCGCGTCGGCGGCGCGGAGCCCGGCGCGCAGGTCGCCCACGAAGTCGGCGTACCCCGGCGTGTCGATCAGGTTGATCTTGGTGTCCCCGTACATGAACGGCGCGAGCGCGAGGTTGACCGAGCGCTGCTGGCGCATCTCCACCTCGTCGAAGTCGCTGACGGTGGTGCCGTCCTCGACCCGCCCCGCCCGCTGGACCGCGCCCGTCGCGGCGAGCATCGCCTCCACGAGCGTCGTCTTTCCCGCCCCCGAATGGCCGACCAGCGCGACGTTGCGCACCTTGTCGCACCCGCCGGCCTCCGGTGCCCTGCCGGGGGCTCCCGGGTGTCCTCCCTTGTCCGCCATGCCTACCTCCTCGGACGGGTCTCCGCGCGGAGGCCCGCGTGCGGCTGGGGCCCGGCCCGGCGGGCCCGGCCCTGACGTCCGAGTGCGGCGTACGACCTCGTCCAACGCGCGTGACCGACGTCACACCCGTGTCAACACCTTTTCCCGTGACGGGCAGGATCACAAGGGGTGAACGACAAACATCCGTCATCTCTCGGTGCCGGAGGGGGCGGGGCCCCGGCTTGACCACCCATGGGCGGCACGCGCACTACGATGAACGCGCTGCGACAGCCCGCGGGGGGCCTCTACCCGACACCACGAGAACGGACGGCGATGCTCAACAGAATCAGGCCCGCGCTGGGGCGCGTCCTGACCCCTATCGGACGGGCGGTCGCGCGGACCGGGGTCTCGCCCAACGCCATCACCGTCGTCGGGACGGTGGGCGTCGGCGCCGGCGCGCTCGTCCTCTTCCCGCGCGGGCAGTTCTTCTGGGGCACGATGGTCATCACCGCGTTCGTGCTGTTCGACATGCTGGACGGCGCCGTCGCCCGCGTCACCGGCAAGATCTCCAAGTTCGGCGCGTTCCTGGACTCCACGATGGACCGCGTCGCCGACGCCGCGATCTTCTCCGGGCTCATGATCGGCCTGTACCGGGACGGGCAGCAGGCGCTCGCCGCCGTCGCCCTCTACTGCCTGGTCTCCGGCGTGGTGGTCTCCTATGCCCGGGCCCGCGCCGAGGGCCTCGGCTACACCTGCGACGTCGGGATCGCCGAGCGCGCCGAGCGCCTGATCGTCGCGCTGGTGGCCGCCGGGTTCGACGGCCTGGGCGTCCCGTACATCCTGGCCCTGGCCCTGTGGGCGCTCGCCGTGCTCAGCACCGTCACGGTGGGGCAGCGGTTCGCCACGGTCTACGTCCAGGCGAAGGACGACCCGTCCCCGAAGCCCCCCTCCGCCAAGCCCGCCGGGCCCGCTGAGACCGCCGGGCCCGAGACCGCCGCGGGGAGCGGCGCTGAGGCCGGGACGGCCGCGCCCGCCGCGAGAACCGGCCCGGAGCGGCGACCATGAAAGCGCCCTCCGGCGACTCCGCGTACGCGTCGCTCCGGAATGAGGTAATGGACGCCGCGTACGCGATGGGCTGGACGGTCGTCCGCAAGATGCCGGAGGGGGCCGCCCGCCTGGCGTTCACCGCCCTCGCCGACCGCACCTGGCACCGGCACGGCTCCGGGGTCCGGCAGCTGGAGCGCAACCTGTGCCGCGTCCTCGGCAAGGACGCCGTGGACGACGAGGTCCGGATCCTCAGCAAGAAGGTGCTGCGCTCGTACTTCCGGTACTGGCTGGAGGTGTTCCGGCTGCCCGAGTACGACCGGGCGCGGATCCTCGGCCGGATGCGGATCACCGGCGAGAAGAAGATCTTCGCCAACCTCGACGCCGGTCGCGGCGTCGTCCTGGCCTTGCCCCACATGGGCAACTACGAGCACGCGGGCGCCTGGCTGGTGCACAAGGGCCACCCCTTCACCACCGTCGCCGAGCGGCTCAAGCCCGAGTCCCTGTACGACCGGTTCGTCGAGTTCCGCGAGGGTCTCGGCATGGAGGTCCTGCCGCACCGGGGCGCGTCCGCGTTCGGGCGGATGGCGCAGCGGCTGCGCGCCGGCCGCCCGGTGTGCCTGGTCGTCGACCGCGACCTGACCGCCAACGGGGTGGACGTCGAGTTCTTCGGCGCCACCGCCCGGATGCCCGCCGTATCGGCCGCGCTCGCGATCCAGACCGGCGCCGCGCTCATCCCCGTGACCCTGTGGTACGAAGGCCGGTACTGGGCGGCGCGCGTGCACGAGGAGATCCCGGTCCCGGACGTGGGCGGCAGACAGGAGAAGATCCAGGCCATGACCCAGGAGATGGCGCTGGTGTTCCAGGAGGGCATCGCCGCGCACCCGCAGGACTGGCACATGCTGCAGAAGGTCTGGGTCGAGGACCTGGCCGGGAACCGCCGATGAGGGTCGGCATCGTCTGCCCGTACACCTGGAACGTCCCGGGCGGCGTCCAGCAGCACATCCGCGACCTCGCCGAGGCCCTGGCGGCCCTCGGCCACCACGTGTCGGTCATCGCCCCCGCCGACGACGACGCCGAGCTGCCGCCCTTCGTGGTCTCGGCGGGACGCGCCGTCCCCGTCCCCTACAACGGCTCGGTGGCCCGGCTGGCGTTCGGGTTCCTGTCGGCCGGACGGGTCCGGCGCTGGATCAACGAGGGCGGCTTCGACGTCCTGCACGTCCACGAGCCCGCCGCGCCCTCGCTGGGCCTGCTGGCCTGCTGGGCGGCCGACGGCCCCATCGTGGGCACGTTCCACGCGTCCTACCAGAAGTCGCGCATGGTGTCGGTCACCGCGCCGATCCTGCAGAGCGCCCTGGAGAAGATCACCGGCCGGATCGCGGTGTCGGAGGCGGCCCGCACCACGCTCGTCGAGCACCTCGGCGGCGACGCCGTCCTGATCCCCAACGGCGTCGCGACCGAGCGGTACGCGATGGCCGAGCCGCTGCCGGGCTGGCAGGGCCGCGGCGACGCGCCCCGCGGCGGCGACGGGGGAGCGCTCGGGTTCCTCGGGCGCATGGACGAGCCCCGCAAGGGCCTCCAGGTCCTGCTGCGCGCCTTCGAGATCCTCGGGCGGAGCCGGCCCGGCCTCCGGCTGCTGCTCGCCGGCCCCGGCGACGCCGACGACGTGGTCGCCCGGGTCTCGCCCGAGCTGCGCGGCCGCGTCGCCGTCCTCGGCATGGTCAGCGAGGAGGACAAGATCCGGGCCTACCACTCGGTGGATGTGTTCGTCGCGCCGAACCTCGGCGGGGAGAGCTTCGGCATCGTGCTGGCCGAGGCGATGTCGGCGGGCGCCCCCATCCTGGCCAGCGACATCGAGGCGTTCGACCGGGTGCTGCTCGGCGGCCGCGCCGGGACGCTGTTCCGCGCCGGCGACCACGAGGCCCTCGCCGCGGCGGCCGGCGCGCTCCTGGACGACCCGGCGCGGCGCAAGCAGCTGTCCGCCGAGGCCCGCGCCGCCGTCCGCGCCTACGACTGGTCCTCGGTCGCCCGGGACGTCCTGAGGGTGTACGAGACGGTCTCGCTCGGCAGCGCCCGCGTCGTCGAGTCCGGCCTCGGCGCGTAGGGGAGCCCGCGATGACCTACGACTGGATCATCGACGTCCTGTTCTGGATCGCCGTCGTCTTCCTGGTCGGCGTGTACGTGTCGTGGCGCGCCACCCGGCTCGACCGGCTCCACGTCCGGGTCGAGACGGCCCGGGCCGCGCTGGACGCCGCGCTCGTCCGCCGGGCCGCCGCCGCGCTGGAGCTGGCCGCGTCCCGGCTCCTGGACCCGGCCACCAGCCTGGTGCTGGCCACCGCCGCCCACGAGGCCCGTACCGCCGACGCCGACAACCGGGAGTTCGCCGAGAGCGACCTGTCGCGGGCGCTGCGCGCGGTCGTCGACCAGCCGGAGTTCGTCGGCACCCTCACCGCCAAGGGCGACGGCGAGGGACGGGCCGTCCTGGAGGAGCTGTCCTCGGCCTCCGCGAAGGTCGCCTACGCCCGCCGGTTCTACAACGACGCGGTGTCCCAGGCCCGGATCGCGCGCCGCAAGCTGCTCATCCGGGTGCTGCCGCTCGCCGGGAGGGCCCCGCTGCCGGGCTTCTTCGAGATCGACGACGATCCGCCCGGGATCTGACCGCCCGGCGCCCGCCCGTCCGTACCGCCGGGTGGGCGGGCGCACAGAAGGGCGTTCGCTACCCTCTGGCAGATCGCAAGGGAGGCTCAGATCTTGGGAAACGCGCGGGAGACACCCCTGCGGGGCCGGGCGGCGGCGGGGCTCGGGGCCCTCGTCCTCGGCGCCGCCCTGTCGGCGTGCTCCGGCTCGGACGGCTCGAAGCGGGCGGAGCCGCCGGACGCCTCCGGCGGCCAGGACCCCGGCGCGGCCGTCCCGGCGACGCACCCGTTCAACGGCGGCAAGACGGGGCTGCGGGGCCCCGTCCTCGCCGTCAAGATCGAGAACACCCGGCCCGCCATGCCGCAGAGCGGGGTGTCGGCCGCCGACATCGTTTACGTCGAGCAGGTCGAGGGCGGCGAGACCCGGCTGATGGCGGTCTTCTCCTCCAAGCTGCCGAGGCGCGTCGGGCCCGTCCGCAGCGCCCGCATCTCCGACCTGCACATCCTGCCGCAGTTCGGCCGCCCCGCCTTCGCCTTCTCCGGCGTCCAGAGCAAGATGAAAAAGCACATCCGCGCGGCGCCGGTGTACGACATCTCCCAGGACAACGGCGGCTCCGCCTACTTCCGCGCCGGGCCCCACCCGATCCCGTACAACCTCTACGC
>NZ_SMKU01000169.1 GCF_004349215.1 Actinomadura rubrisoli
GTCCCCCTGACGGCATCACCGACCGGGAGCGCGAGGTCCTCACCCTCGTCGGACGCGGCATGTCCAACCCCGAGATCGCCGCCCACCTGTCCATCAGCCCCGCCACCGCCAAGGCCCACGTCGCCCGCCTGCTCACCAAACTCAACGCCCGCGACCGCATCCAACTAGTAATAATCGCCCACGAATCAGGCCAAGTATCCCCACCCTGACCTCGCCGCTCACGAATGCCGGGCGGTGCTTGTGTAGTCGTCGACGGCCCCCAGGACCGTGCGGCACTCGCTCCAGGCATTCCCGCTCTCGCGCGTCCCGCACCGTTTTCAGCAGAGGTTCATATTCGCCGAACCGTTCCTCGTCCCGCTATAGCTGACCGCCACGGTCGGCGATTCTCCTGGCGTTCGTTGGCGTACATGTCAGTACTCGATCTTCAAGTGGGCGCCTGGCTTTTCTATGGCTCCTTCGTCTCGGGGGAGACCGGGGCGTGCGCTAGGTGGAGCGATGGTGATGAGGGGGTGACACGTGCGATTGTGGCTCCACGCTCGGATCTGGTCGGCCAGGCGTTCTGCAAGTTCGGGGCCTTTTGGGCCGTGGCCGATTGCTCCGAGTTCCCAGCGGCGTCCGGTGTCTTCATCGTCCAGGCGGCGTTGGGCGAAGTAGGCGAGGGAGGCGTTTTCGGCGATGGCAGGGCTGCGGATGGCGATGGCGGGCATGCACAGGCCGGTCTCGACGGCTTCGGTACTGGCGGCAATGCGGCAGGTCCCGGGTTCGGTGGCTGTCAGGCGGAGCCATACTCCGTCGAAGGGCTCATTCGGGCCGACGGTCACGCTCGACCAGGTCGCCGTCTTGGGATGGTTGAGGACGCCCTGGAGATCGGACGGGTTGATGGGTTGGTCGGTGTCCCAGTAGAGGGTGACGCGCTGGCCTGCGTCGATGGTGGCGCTGTGTTCGCCTGGTTGGCCGATCATGGGGACGAAGCCGCACAGTTCGACGGAGTCTGAGCGGAGTTGTTGATCACCGTGGGTCAAGGCGATGCTGCGGGTTTGGCCGCGCCAGCGTAGGGGGACGACGAGGCGTCCGCCGGGTCTGAGTTGATCCCACCAGGCGGGTGGGATATCCCAGGCGCCCACGGTGACGATGATGCGGTCGAACGGGGCGTGCTCTGCGGCTCCGAGCGCTCCATCTCTGGTGATCACTTGGATGTGGCCGTATCCGTTGGCGTCGAGTGCTTGTCGTGCCTGCGCGGTGACCTGGGGGTCGATGTCGACGGTGGTCACGTGGCCGGATCGTCCGGTGAGTTCGGCGAGGTAGGCGGCGTTGATGCCGGTTCCGGCGCCGATCTCCAGGATGCGGTCGCCGGGTTCGACGTTGAGCTGGTCGAGCATGGTGGCGACGAGGGTGGGGACCGACGAGCAGCTCAGTGCAGTTCCGTCGGCGGCGCGTTTGGTGATGACTGCTTTGTTGGGGGCGTAGGCGTCTTTCAACAGGGTTTCGGGGAGGAAGCGATGGCGGGGAACGGTGTGCATGACTTTCTCGACCCGGGCGGAACGGGGTCGGGCCTTGACGATCTGGTCCACCATGTCGGCGCGTAGGAATTCAGGTGGAGCGTCGGGAGCGGTGTTCATTGCAGTCCTCGGGTTCCATGGGCGTGGGTGGACGGATTGGTCGTTGCTGCGGTGTCAGCCGTTTAGGAGAAGACAGGCGTCCCAGCGGGGTGGAAGCCGGCTGTCGGCAGTGATCTGGGCCAGCTTCGGCCCGGCTGTGCCTTCTAGGAGTCCATTGCCGGGTGGGAGTCCATGGCGATTGGAGTGGTGGTGCATGCGTGTCAGCAGGTGCCGGTGATGCTCGGCCAGGATCTTCCCGGAGTCGGTATCGCGTGCGTCTGCGGCGACTCGCCAAGTCGCGTGGACGAGGCCGGCCCAGCCGTGGCACAGCGAGCTGTCGCGCAGCTGGGAGAGGTGGTGCTCGTCTGTCACGCAGCAGGAGAGGGCGTGCTCGGCGAGGTGTTGTCGGTGCGTGTCCGCGAGTGCTATTCCGGCAAGTTGTTGCGCGCGGACCAGGCCCGGAGTGCCGTAGCACCATGAGGGCCGTTGCGGGCCGGGTTGGCGGACGGTGCGCAAGCGCCATTCGGTGAACGAGATGACCCCCGGCCACCATGTTCCGAAGCGACTGTGGCGACAGCAGTGGTCCAGAAAAGCGCAGATTTGGCGGATGGATTCGGCGTGTCCGGTGACCGTGATGCCGCGTCTCATCGCCACTGACAGTAGCGCCAGCGGCCCGGCGATCCCGTGTGCCATGCCAAGGTTGCCGTGCCCGTCTGGCCAGTGGGGGGACGGACGGCTGTTGGGCCCGTGGCGGCACCACCAGCCCGGTACGGTTTCGTCGCCGAATTTCAGGGGCTTGGTCAGCCGTATGAGGTAGTTCAGGACGTCTCTTAGCAGGTCGCCGCCGTTATGGCGGTGCAGCAAGTAGGCGCCGAGGCCGGTCAGTCCGCTGATGAGGTCGAACTCGCGCGACACGGGTAGCCGTCCGTCGTCGATGCGTTGGTGCGCCTGCTGGAGGCGGTGCTGGATGAGGGTGGTGATGTGCTGGTCCAGGGCCATCAGGGCGTGGGTGTAGGCGGCATCATCGGCAGTGTGGAGAGCGAACGCGACGGCTGGGGCACCGCGGAAGAGCCCGGAGACTTGCGGGTGCGCGGTGATCGGATTGCGCGTCATGGCGGTGACCCAGCGCCTGACAGTGGTCTGGTCTCCGGTACTGGCGCGGGTGCGTTCGATGTGGAGCAGTGTGATGCCCGGCGCACCGTTGGCGAGGGACTGGCTCCAGCCTGGTGCCGGGTCGATTGCCGGTGGTGTGGCTGTAGGCCGCATCAGCGCTGTGCTCGTTGGGCGAGCGCCGACTGCCGGGCCAGGCGTCGGCATTGTCGTTCGCGGTCACGGTCGATGCCCATGGCGCGGTTGTGATGCATGTGCAGCAGGGATTCCAGGACGGCGTCGGGGTCGGCATCGGCAGGAAGACGTTCCCGGTAGTTGGCGAGCGCTGCGGTGCGATCACGCCATGCCCTGACGAGGTGGTCCAGGTGGCTTGTCAGCTCAAGCACCGCGATGTCATGCGCCAGGGTGGCAGCTTGGTCCATGACACTTCGACGGATCGGAGCCGCGGTTGGCGCGGTGCGATCGATCAGCCATGCCGCGGCTGCTTCGAGGCCGCCGAGGAAGCCTCCGGCGATGTGCAGCATGTTTGCTGCCGCCCAGGCGAGGGGGTCGATGGCCAGGGCCGACAGGTGCCGGAGCCCGGCCGTGACCACTCGGGTATCGGCGCCGAAGACGGCTTCGGCCGCTCGCATCGCCTCTCCTGGCCCGTAGCGGCCGACCTCGGGTCTGTAGGTGTCGAAGACGAGCGATCCGGCGGCACCGTCACGCCGCAGCCCGGCCGCCCAGTCCGCGACCGCGGTCACGGCGGCCGCACAGTTCTCGCTGTCGGGCGTGTAGACACGCAGGCGCAGGTGGTCGGTCTCGTATGGGCTGCGGTACCGGACGAACCAACACGGCACCGGAACAGCCGGGCCGTCGCTGTGTGCGGTGTCGCCGAGTGTGGTGAGGAGTTCGGAGAGGCGCTCGGTGATGATTGCTTCGTGCTGTTCGGGGTGAGAGAAGATTTTCGCCTGCAACCAGGCGCTTTCGCTTGAACCGGGCGAGTGCCCGTGATCGGTGTTGGTTACCAGAGGGAGCGAGCCGCGGAGCGGACACGGTGCAGGCGGGCGGGTAGTCACCAAGGGGACGGCGACCTCGTGCACATGTCCGTCCAGCCATCCGCAGTCCTCGGCTGTGGTGCTCTCGGTGAGGATCGCGTGCCCGTGACGTTCCAGGTGCGCGTGCAGCAGGAAGGCGTGGGCCGGCTCATCGAGGGAGATCCGCAGGCTGCGGTCGCCATCGCGTAGCTCCACCGCGGAGGGACAACGCCACCGCTTCCGCCAGCGGTCGAGGGCTTGCCGCCATTCTTGCTGGTCGACTTTGCCCGGCGAAAGATCCGTGCCGGTGAGGCGCCATCGCGCTGGCGCGATGACGATGCGCTGGAAGCGGATGCGGGGAAGGAACGGCAGGTGACGGGCGTGTGGCCCCCAGTCGAAGTCGTGCCAATCCGCGGTGAACGCTCGTGTGAGGTGTGCTAGGAACCGGGCCAGCGGCGGGGGCTGCTTCTCCAGCGCGAGCGCGTGGAACACCTGCGGTTCGACAACGCGCCGCTGCGAGATGCTGACCAGATGGAGGCGGTCCTGGGTCGCGGTGATCGCGAGGTCGTCCAGCGGCAGCACTGCCTGGGTACTGGTCCGGTGCTCCCCGAGAGGGAGGATGTGGGAGAGATACGCCGGGGTACGGCAGATGTTCTCAGCGTGCGGGTAGACGGGTGGGAAGGACATCTGGACGGGCAGTGCCGCCTCACTTGCGGTCGGCGCTGACCGGTACATCTGCTCCAGACCGGCCCCGGTGGCCAGTGGCGTGAACCGTGAGGTCAAGGTCCCAGCGGCACGAGCGGGCGCGATGGTGAGCGTGTAATCACCGCGCTCCAGGGCCTCGGAGCTGGCGGCGTTGACGCGGGCGGCCATCTCGACGTGCGGGGGAACTTGGAGCTCGTCGAGATGTTCGCCATCGGTCAGCGAATCGATGACGTCTTCTTCAGACAGCTCGATTTCTGTGGTTCTGTCGGCCATCGCCTGCCAGGCCAGCGCCAGCAGCCGCTGTTGCCTGGCAGGCGGGACGGGGACGGGGGCCGGCAGGCCGCTGCCTGGGTAACCGGCTGGATATCCCAGACCCGCGTTGGGATCGACGACATCGGCGAGGGGGACCAGCACGCCGGTGCCGTACCTCTCGCAGAACCTGGCGTGATAGTCCCGCCAGGCCGCCTGCCCTGCCGGTCGACGCGTGAGACGCACCAGCAGGTCCGCCGCTCGTTCCAGGTCGCAGACGAGTCCACGAGGGAGCTGCACGTCGCAATCGAGTTGCAGGTCCACGGCCAGCGCGGTTCGCCCAGCGGGCGACAGATCACGCATCCGCCGGACGAGCCCCTGACGCGTTCTGGCTCCAAGAGCATCAGGAGCGTGTTCGCGGTTGTGCTGTCGAACCTCGGCGCGGAGGATATCGAGCTCCCGCAGCAGCGGCGCGATGTCAGGCAGGTCGCCGGCTCCGACATCGTGGAGGCGGTCGGTCAGATGGGAGAGCGGGCAGATGACCGTGAACGGTGCACGCAACGAGGTGATCAAGAAGCCTCGCTCGACGAGCACGGTCAGCATCGACCGGGCCGTCATCGCATCGGCATCCGGGTAGGCGCCGGCGAGCCTGGCGGCCAGGGCGCCGAACTGTACGGGAGCCGCCGCTGCCTCGCGGACGGCTGCGACCGGCTCGGTGTAAGGGACGCTCACGCGATTCGGACCGCGCGGCACCTGTAGTTGCCCGCCCCGCACGGCCGCGAGGTTGCTGAACGCCACATCAAGGCGTTCCAAGAGCTGTGGGCACGCCTCCAGACGGGTGATGACGTCGGACAGCCATTCAGCGTCGACACGGATGATCGGACGGTGCTTGTTCCCCCAGCGCACTCGGGTGACCGGCGCGACCGACACCGGGGCGACACCGGCGAACAGCCCGAACGGAGTCGGACGGCCAGAAGCGCGCAGGATATAGCGGGCGACGGACGTGGCGGCACGTCGTACCTGCCTGGTAGATAGGGGCTTGCCGACGCAGATCATGTCGAGGCGGCCGGCCAAAGCCGGGCTGGCGTGCCGGACCGCCGCGGCGAAGTCGTGCTGGAACCAGACCTGGCGCAACCAGGCACGCGCCGTCTCAGTGTCGGTCAAGTCTGGCCACATGCGCGGTAGACCGTGGGCGGTGTGGTTCAGCGGCACGACCGCGGCACGCAGGAGGGCGCCACCATCGTGCCGGTAGAGCGGAGTGCGGTGAGGCGATGCGGGCATCGGTACCTCCAGCGTCCCGGTCTTGAAGGGAAGGGGCCGGAGAATGCCTCCGGTCCCCGAGGTGCTGGTGATGGATCAGCTCAGCTCACACACCGCTGTTGCACGATGAGTCGCACGTGGGGGCGCACCCGTCGTCGGTGTTGCAGGGCGCGGAGGCGTCACTGGCCTCAACGTCCGTGATGACGGTGACCACGAGATCGAAGTCGCTGGCCGGCGCGGGATTCGAGGAGATGGGCACGTACCTGTCCTTCCTATGGCGGCCAAAGCGCGGATGCCCTGACCTCGGAAACATGCGCACCGTCGGGAACGGCCAGTGCGGGCTGTCACGTCGCCGGCCAGGATTCGCACGTAGCTTGCGTGCGGCGGTCCTCTCCCGTCCCGGCAACGATTCACCGAACCGATTGCCGTGTGCTGGCTAAGAAGTTAGAACCGCAGGCAGGCCCTAACCCGGAAAGAAATTCCGGGGTCGCTTCCCAGGAGGGATCCGCGATGACCGATCACCGGCAACACCTGTCCCCGGGGCAGCGTGTGGCGTGGCATCGCGTCCGTCGCGGCATGTCCCAAGAAGTCCTGGCCGGGCTCATCGGCCGTACCGAGGATTGGCTCAGCAAGATCGAAAATGATCGGGCGGCCCTTGACAGGATCTCCGTGATTCGCGCACTCGCCGACGCTCTGGGCATCTCGGTCTTCGACATCATCGGCGACCAGCAGGTACCCGTCCACGGGGCATCTGCCGTCCAGATCTTCGACATCGGCAGAGTCCGTTCCGCGCTCACCGACTACCGGCAGCTCTCACCCCTGCTGGCAGCCGTCGAGGCCGAGCCCGACCCGCCGCCCCTGGACCTGCTCCGCCGCGACCTGGCTGAAGTGATGGCCGCCTACCAGAGCTCACGGTACGGCCGGATGCTGAGCCGGCTTCCCGTACTGCTGACGCAGACCAGTCTGGCCGCCCGCGAGCACGCAACTGCCGAGCTGCGAGACGCGCACAGGCTCGCCGCACTGGCGGGCCAATCCGCAGCGATGATCCTCACCAAACTCGGCGAGACCGACCTGGCCTGGGTCGCCGCCCAACGTGGCCTGGCCGCCGCCGAACGCACCGAAGACCCCGCCATCACCGGGTCGCTGTTCCGCTCGGTCATCCACGCACTCCAGTCGCAAGGCCGCCTCGACGACGCCAACGCCATGACCGAACGCGCGGCCATCCACCTTCGCCGCAACCTGAACCATACCGACCCCGCGCTGCTGTCGATCCACGGCACCCTCCTGCTCCCCGGAGCCGTCGCCGCCGCCAAGGCCGACGATCGCGCGACCGCCGACGACTACCTCGCACAAGCCGAGCAGATGGCCGACGACCTAGGGGCCGACGCCAACCACCTGTGGACGGCGTTCGGCCCCACCAACGTCCGGATCCACCGCGTCGTCGCCGCGATGGCGCTGGGAGACGTACCCGTGGCCCTCGACCTCGCCCCCGGCATCGACACCGCCCATCTGCCTGCCGAACGCGCCGTCCGCCACAGCCTCGAACTGGTCAGCGCCTACCACGCACGCAACAAGGTCGACGCAGCGATCGAGGAACTGCTGGCTGCGGAACGCCGTGCGCCGGAGCAGATTCACGCGCACGTCATGAGCCGCCAGCTCGTGCTGAAACTGCGCGCCACCGCAGCAGGACGCCGGAGCCGGATCCTGGCCGATCTCGCCCGCCGCATGAGGCTGATCTGAACGATCTCCTACCCTCGACCCGTGACCGAAGACCCCACAGCGACTTTCGCCCGCGCCCGCGCCGCAGCCGGCGTCCTGTTCTTCAACGAACATGACCAGATCATGCTGGTCACCCCGTCCTACAAGGAATACCGCGACATCCCCGGCGGCTACGTCGAGACCGCCGAAACACCCCGGCAGGCCGCAGCCCGCGAAGTCCAAGAGGAGCTAGGTATCGAGCCGCCGATCGGTCGCCTCCTCGTCGCGGACTGGGCCCCGAATGCCAGCGAAGGCGACAAGATCCTCTTCATCTTCGACGGCGGAACGCTGCCCACCGACCAGCTCGCCGCCATCCGGCTCGACTCCGCCGAACTCACCGGCTACGGCTTCCACGACGTCGACCAGGCCCACGAGCTCACCATTCCCCGGCTGGCCCGGCGCCTCATCCACAGCCACGCCGCTCACCACGAGGGAATCACGCGCTACCTCGAACATGGGGAACAAACACCCTGAGAAGCGTGGAACGCAGCCGTCACCGCCGAGCGGCTGCGCGTCGTCCACGCTCGGTGGTGGTGATCACCGGAGTAGGAGACGTACAGCGTGTCCCGTGCCATACGGTGCATCGTGCCGACTCGGACGCAATCCTGAGCCGATCCACTGGCCGCCAGAGACGCGGTGCTGCTCCCCTCGGCCGCGAGAGCGTGCTCGATCCCACCGGCGCCGCTGACGAACCGGGTCGCGATCCAGATGGCATGCGGACTGGACCGAGGACGACGCGCCGGGAAGGCGTTCAACCAGTCCGTGATGCCGTCCTGGGACAGGATCCTCCCATCCGTCTGCCCCGCCGTGCGGCTGATGCACCGGCTGCGGCCCACGCTGAGCTCGCCGACTCCTGCGCGCGTCCTGATGATCTCTACGTCAAGCTCCGCAGCGACCTGAATGCAAAGACCTGGTACCAACCGGAAAATTCCTGACCCGGCTCGCCGCCGCGCAGTGGACCCGCAGGCAGTGCGCGGGCTGATCTGAACCACTGAAGTAAACGCGGGGCAGGCTGCGGTACTCACGCGGACATGGGGATCTGTACTCATGACCCGGGACAGGGGGCGGCGGAAACTCGGGGCATGACGAATTCCAAGGCGCCCTCGGCGGCCAGTACCACCGCGTTCTTCGTCCAGGCGGCGATCTCGTTCGCCGTCTCCAGCGTCGCCATCGCGTTCGGCGTCGCCTACCTGCCGGTCAATCCCTGGGTCCGCGCGTTCCTGGCGCTCGGCGTCCTGTACGTCATCACCTCCACATTCACCCTCGCCAAATGCGTGCGCGACAAGCAGGAGATCCAGAACATCACCAACCGCGTCGACCAAGCCCGCCTCGACAAACTGCTCGCCGAACACGATCCGTTCACGACGCAGAACATTTGAGCCCGTCACGGGACAGACCGGGCGAACCCGCCCCCACCGAGCAAGAAGGGTGAGTGGAGGACCCACGACAGCGAGAAGTTCTGGGTACCGTGCGTGCTGTGCAACGGGTCGGGAAACAGTGACACCGGAAGCCGCCATGAGGGCGGTACCTCGCGAGCTCTTCATTCCTGATCAGATCTTCGTCCTCAACGAGAGGAATTACCTGATACCCGTCCACCGCAGGGAGGATCCCGAGCGTTGGCGGGCGGCGGTGGACGCTGATGACGCGGTGGTCACACAGACAGCCTTCGATCCGGCCATTCCCGCCGAGTATCGCAACGCCGCTACCGGTGCCGGGGTGGAAGCGACCAGCTCCAGCAGTGCCCCCCGCATCGTTCAGAGGATGCTTGAGACTCTGGATCTTCATACCGGGTCGGCCGTGCTGGAGATCGGAACCGGAACGGGCTGGAATGCCGCTCTCTTGTCTCGGCTCGCTGGCACCGAGAATGTGCCCACGGTCGAGATCGATCCGGACCTGGCGGAACAGGCCCGTGGCAAATTGAGGCAGACTGACTGCCCAGTCGAAGTCATCACCGGGGATGGCGAACTCGGCTACCCCGCGAACGCTCCCTATGACCGCGTGATCTGTACGGCGGCCGTGTCAGTTCTGCCCTATTCATGGGTGGAGCAGACGCGGGCAGGGGGCGTCATACTCGCTCCTTGGGGCCCGATACATCCCGACTGGCCTCTGTGCCGTCTCGTGGTGGAAGAAGATGGCGTCGTGCACGGGCGGTTCATTGCGCCGTCAGGGTTCATGCCGCTCCGGGGGCAGCGTCCAGCCCGATTTGCCACGCAGGACGCGGAGGAGCGCTGGAAAGCCCTCGGTGAACCTGCGATCAGCCGCTACGGCGTCACCGTGACCCCGGAGGGTCAAACGATCTGGTTGGACTCACCCGACAACCCGATCACTCCCTGAGGAACCGGGACCCGCCCCGACTGAATCTCCGCAGGTCAGCCTGCACCCTCCGGGGTGGCGCGGAGGGTGACAGCGGTGCTACGCCGCGTCCGGCTCCGCCCCGGCCCGGCCCGGCCGCCGATCAGGCAGCCGGGGTGAGGGCGAACCCGGCTATCGGCCCTCTATGGTGAGCGCTCGGTTGGGGCAGGCCGCCACGGCGTGCTTTGCGAGAGGGATCTCCTCCTCGGACGGCTCCGGACGGAGGATGACGACGCGTCCGTCTTCCTCGTCCTGGTCGAAGAGGGCGGGGGCCTGGAAGGCGCATTGGCCCGCGCCGCGGCAGGAGGTGAGGTCCGCTCGGAGCCGTGCGCTCACCATGTCACCGGAAGCGCGTGGACGCCGTAGACGAATTCGCCGTCACGGAACCGGATATCGCTGACATCGCAGTCGAGCCGCAGGTCCGGGAAGCGCGCGAAGAGCCGCGCGAACGCGACGTCCAGTTCGACGCGGGCGAGGGTCTGGCCGATGCATTGGTGCATCCCGTATCCGAACGCGACATGGTGGACGGGCGGCCGGTGGATGTTCAGGGCGTCCGGTTCCTCGAAATGGTCCGCGTCGCGGTTGGCGGACGAGAGGTACACCAGGACGCCCTCGCCCGCGGACACCCTGACGTCCCCCACGTCCACCGGCTCCAGCGCCACCCGCGGCAGGCCCAGATGGGTGATCGTCAGGTGCCGGAGCAGTTCCTCCACGGCCGGCCGCACCAGCGCGGGGTCGGCCCGCAGCGCGGCGAGTTGGGCGGGATGGCGCAGCAGCGACAGGGTGCCGAACGCCAGGAGGTTCGCGGTGGTCTCGTGTCCCGCCACGAGCAGGAGGCGGGCCATCACGGCGAGCTCGTCCTCGGTCAGCTCGCCGGTGATGACACGGCGCTCGGCGACCCTGCCAAGGAGGTCGTCGGTGGGCCGCCGCACCTTGTCGCGGACGAGCCGGGAGAGGTACTCGCCGAGGTCGGCGAGCGCCGCCGCGGTCTCCTCCTTGCTGAGCACCAGCGACAGCGACGCCATGCTGCGCTCCTGGAAGAAGTCGTGGTCGGCGTAGGGGACGCCGAGAAGGTCGCAGATCACCAGGGACGGCAGCGGGAACGCGAACCGCGAGACCAGATCGACGGGCGGTTCGAGGCCGTCCAGCAGATCGTCCACCATGCGTTCGATGGCGGGCCGCATCGCGTTGATGCGCCGGACGGTGAACTCGGTGGTGAGGACGCGGCGCAGCCTGCCGTGCTCAGGGTCGTCCATTCGCAGGAACGACAGCGCGCCCGGCTCCGGCGGCAGCGGGAAGGCCCGCGGGAAGCCCGGATGCTGGTCGTCCGCGCTGAACCTCGGATCGGTGAGCACGTCGCGCGCCTCGTCCAACCGGCTGATCAGCCAATGCTCGGAACCGTTCCGCAGACGGACGCGCGCGGGCGGCCCCACGGCCAGCTCGGCGGGCGGATGAAAAGGATCTGTGCGGCGGCCGGGGAATTGAGGTGCCATGGAGTCCTCCCATGATTCCCGTGATTCGGGAAGCCGTTGACAGGAGAACCCCTTCAGCCGATCTCCGAAAGGCTCGCCGAGGTGACGTCATGCTGGAGGAACGGCGATAATGACCGTCCTTCTTCCAGGTTGCGCGGTGCCTTGATCGAGCGGGTGGCGTTCAGGTGGCGGTGATGAGTGCTTGGAGTTCGCGCGCGGCTGGAAGCTCCCGCGCTTTGTCGGGCAGGGCTGTGACGACTTGGCGGGCCGCCGATTGCACGCGGGCAATGCGTCGTTCCTGCGGAAGTTCCGTGACGATCTGAAGCCCCTGCGCGAGTGCCTCTTCTGGATCTCTCCGTGCGCAGAGAAGGGCCTCATGCAAGGCGATCTGCACCGTGGCGTACGTGTTCGGCCGATGGAGGCCATGAGCAGCGGCCTGGGCTTCACTGGCCCGCCTCACGTCTCCCACGAGTGAGTACGTACGGCTCTGGTTAAACCGCAACCGCTCTTCTCCCCATTGTCTGTCGCCAGTGCTCGGAAGCCGCTCGAAGAGCGTTTCGACTTCGTGGATAGTAGCGATCGACGAGTCCTGATCACCGACCGCTGCATAGGCCCATGCCACTTCGGCTACCGAGTAGATCAGGGCGAAGCTCGGCCGCTCGCCCGCGAGGCGTCGCGCCTCTCTTGCGAGCAAGAGAAGTTCCGCGGGGTCCTCGCGATCGTCCTGGAACCGGTTCGTCACCTCCCAACTGCGCGTCAGCGAGGCGAGACGGTGGTCGCGCGATTTATCGGCCAGCTCACGTGACGTGGTCCACCAGCGGTGTGCATGACGACGGTTCCCCATCTCGAACATTCCACCGGCGATGAGGAATGCGTGGCGAGAAGCCGCATGCGCGAGATCGCGGTCGATGCCGTCCGGCTGCTTGCGGCGAAGGTGGGGGGCGATATCGGCCCAGTCCCAGGCGAGAGCCGTCAGCACGACGGTGGGAGGGTCGATCCGGTAACTGGTCGCGTGAACCTCGTAGGCGTTCTCCCAGTCGTCGAGCATGGACCGGGAGACGGTCGCGCCGGGGAGGGTCGGTTCGCTGGCCTGCCATGCGCTGGTGAGCGTGGTGAGGATCGGGGCGATGGTCGCGTCGGCGGCCAGGACGGTGCCGCCTTGGAGGAGCGCTCTGCGTCGCACGGGGTCGTCCCCCTGACTGGAGGGTCGTGGATCTGCCTCCAGAGTAGACGGCAGGTCATCCCGCCAGTCGAGGCCGACCGTCCCGAACAACTCGTCGTAGGGGATGTCGTAGGCGATCGTGTAAGCCTCCGCCCAGTCTCGGGGAAAGTTCTTGCCCTTCTCCCAATCGAGAATCTGCCGGGCCATGTTCCTGACCCTTTTCGGGTCGGGGGCGATTCCCACGGCGCTCAGCAGCTTGCGAGCCATGCCGTGTCTGCTCCATCTGCGCGCCTTGCGTTCGGCCAGGAGACGAGCGCCAACAGCGCGGCGTTCCTGTTCGGTCATGGTGTCGGCACCCTTCCGCCAGGAGGACGACTCCTCCCGTCCCCGCCGTGCCGCCATTATCCACTCTCCGTGACGGCTCGTGCACAGTTTTCGGAAGTTCGTCGGCCATGCGGCGTCCCACCGTCCCACGGCCTCCGGTGATCTTCGTGGAACTGTCGGACCCCGCTGCGAAGGTGCTTGCGGCTGAGGAATTCGGGCCCGTGAGGGGTCCGGGCTTCGGTAGTTTGCCGGGTCCATGATCGTCCTTTCCGGGGCTGGGGGTCGAGGGTTGTGAACGCGGAGGTTGCCGCCTGGGAGCGGCGGAGCGCGGTGCGGGTGGTGCCGCCCGTCGAACCGCGCAAGCTGGCGAAGGTCCCCTTCGTCGAGCTGGCGGACGGCCGGTTGCAGGGGGTGGTGTCGAGCGGCTCGGACATCGCCCGCGTGTACGTCTCGTCCATCGCGGCGGGGACGCACGGTCTCAGTTGCAGCACCAACAACAACCGGCCGTGCGGCGGGCTGGGCGGGTCGTACGTGTGCAAGCACCTGCGGGCGCTGGCCGACGAGGCGGTGCGGCAGTACGGGCTGGAGCGGGTGGCCCGCTATCTGCGGGTCGAGGCCGGTGAGGGCGACAGCCTGATCGACTGCGTGAGCGGGTCGCACGAGCCGGCGCAGGCCGCCGTGGTGTTCAGCAGGTTCCTGCGGCATCTGGCCTATCTGGAACTGCCGGGCGTCACCGAGCCGCTGGTGGAGATGCACTGGTTCCCGGCGGTGGGGGCCCGATGATGCTGGGTGTGCAGCTCGGCGAGCTGCTTGACGGCACCCCGTCCGGGGTGGACGAGGCGCTCGGCCTGGTCGACGGGTTCGACGAGGCGCTGGTGCACGGGTTCGGGCGGCTGGGTGAGGAGCGGGGGGCGGCGCTGGGCGCGCTGGCCGGTGCCCTTCAGGGCTCGCCGCTCGGGCGGCCGGTGGGCGAGGCCGTCGAGAAGGTCGCCGCCGGGTCGGTCGCGGACGAGCATCTGGCCGCGCTGGCCGGGGCCCGCAGCGCGGTGTTCGGCGCCGTGCACGACGCCCTTCTTGGACGGCTCGACGATGCGCTCGGGCGTGAGCGGGCCCGCTGGGACGAGCCGCAAAAGGCGGTGGACGTCCCGGAGAACCTGCTGAGCGGGGCCCGGTCATGGCTCGGTGAGGTGGCCATCGCCGGATGGCGCGGCGTCGACCATGACCTGGTGTCCGCGTCCGACCAGACGGTGGAGGCGCTGCTGGCCGAGCCTCGGCTGCGGAGGCTGGCGGTGCTGCTGGACGGGCTGGCGGCCGAGCTGCGGGCGTCGTGCCCCGTGGCGACGATGGACCGGCTGCCCGCGCGCCGATGGGCCGACCTGTGGGCGCGTGGTGCGCTGCTCGCGCGGGCGGGCTACGCGGGCGGCCCGTCCGGGACGGTGTCGGGTCGGCTGCTGCCGCTGGGCGTCGACGTGCACGAGCATGGGACGGCCGTGCGGATCGAGGTCCACGGCGTCCTGGAGCCGTCCGGCGGAGCGCCGCGCCTGGTGCGGACGGGCGTCGCCGTGGCGAAGGTCGACACGATCGTCGGTCCGGCCGTGTGGCAACTGCTGGGCCGGTACCCCGTCCTAATGAACGCATTGGCCGGGCGCCGGAGCCTGGACGTGCGAGACCTTCCTCTGCTGGACGGCCACCTGGTGTGGGACGAGTCCCGTGCCGAGGCGGGCGAGGCCGCCGAGCCGTTCGCCACCGCGCGGGTCATGCTCGCCGGAGCGCTCGCCCCGGCCGTCCCGCCGCTGGACCGGCATCCCGTGCGGATCTCCGAGCCCGTCCTGCTGGAGGGTTACGCGGTCGACGGCACCACCTGGGAACTGGACGGGCACCGCATCGACGTCGACGTGGAGCGGCTTCCGTCGTGCGGCCCTCTCACCCCTGAACTGGTCGCCGCGTCGTCGGCGTGCATCGGGCTCGTCCGGTGGGACGGCGGGCGGTGGACGCTGCAACCGCTGGCCGTCCAGGCGACGGTCAAGAAGAAGCCGGTCGAGGCGCACACCGGCGACTGGGCGCTCGGCGCCACGGATCCGAAGGTCGTCAAGGCCGTGGCGAAGTCCGGTGACGTCGTCGCGGTGCTCCAGGAGCGGGCGGGACGGTTGCTGCGCAAATGAGCGAATCCGACGACACCCGGCGGCAGGTCCTCTACTGGCGGCTGCTGGCCCGCGTGTTCGACCCCGAGGAGCAGCCGTCGCTGGAGGCGGCGAGCGTCGCCATCGTGGACGATCTGGGGCTGCCGCCCGCACTGCTCGACCCGGACGTGACGCTGGACGACCTCGTCCAGCGCTTCCCGGAACTGGACGCGGAGCTGGACGGCCTCATGGCGCCCCGCGACGACGAGGACGGCGCGCGCGTGCGCAGGGCGGCCCTCGTGTCCAAGCTCCTGCTCAACGTGTTCTCCACGGGCACCGGCAACGTCACCGCCACCCAGCTGGCCTGCTGGCAGCAGGACGCGGGGCGGCTGCGGCGGGCGCTCGGCGACGAGGGCGCCGAGCAGGTCGGCGGCGTCCTGACCGAGCTGGAGGGCGAGCTGGTCAAGCGCATGCAGCTGCGCGAGGTGCTCGCCGACTCGCGGCTGGCGAACCGGCTGACGCCGAGCATGTCGCTGATCGAGCAGTTGCTGCGCGACAAGGCCAACCTGTCGGGCGTGGCGCTCGCCAACGCCAAGGCGCTCATCCGCAGGTTCGTGGACGAGGTCGCCGAGGTGCTGCGAACGCAGGTCGAGCAGACGAGCGCGGGCACCATCGACCGGTCCGTCCCGCCGAAGCGGGTGTTCCGCAACCTCGACCTGGAGCGGACGATCTGGAAGAACCTCGTCAATTGGAGCCCCGACGACGAGCGGCTCTACGTCGACCGCCTGTTCTACCGGCGCACCGCCAAGCGGACGACGCCCGCCAAGATGATCGTGGTGGTCGACCAGTCGGGCTCGATGGTCGGCTCCATGGTGAACTGCACGATCCTGGCGTCCATCTTCGCGGGGCTGCCGAAGGTGGACGTCCACCTCGTCGCCTACGACCACCGGGCCCTCGACCTGACGCCGTGGGTGCACGACCCGTTCGAGGTGCTGCTGCGGACGACGCTCGGCGGCGGCACCGACGGGACGGTCGCGATGGCGCTCGCCCGGCCGAAGATCTCCGATCCGCGCAACACCGTGATGGTGTGGATCTCCGACTTCTACGACGACCGGTCGCTGATCAACGACTTCGCGGCGCTGCACCGCTCCGGGGTGAAGTTCATCCCCGTCGGCTCGGTCAGCAGCTCGGGGCGCGGGAGCGTCGACCCGTGGTACCGCGAGCGCCTCAAGAGCATCGGCACGCCCGTGATCTCGGGCCATGTCCGCAAGCTCGTGTCCGAACTGAAGAACTTCCTCGCCTGAACCGCCACCCCATGCTCGCTGAACCGCCACCACAGAGGAGACGTGACGAATGACCGACGAGATGCTGCGCGCCCCGGCCGAGATCAAGTACGCCGAGGAGCTGGACTGGCTGGAGTCGATCGACGACTCGCCCAAGCCGTTCTCGTGGCGCCTCAGTCCGAAGATGGTGCGGCTGTTCGTGCTCGGTTCCGAGCGTTCGGACGGCCTCGACCGGGAGATCCCGCAGAAGTGGTTCGGTGACCGCAGCTTCGTGGAGCGGAGCATCGTCACGCTCGCGTCCGACCGGGGGCTGCTGCTGATCGGCGACCCGGGCACGGGCAAGAGCTGGCTCGCCGAGCTGCTCGCGGCGGCGATCTGCCGGAACTCGACCCTCGTCGTCCAAGGGACGGCGGGCACCACCGAGGACCACATCAAGTACTCCTGGAACGTGTCCATGGTGATCGCCAAGGGCCAGTCGCGGGACTCGATGATCCCCTCGCCGATCATGACGGCGATGGAGGCGGGCGTGATCGGCCGGTTCGAGGAGCTGACCCGCTCGACCAGCGACGTCCAGGACGCGCTGATCTCGATCCTGTCGGAGAAGTACGTCTCGATCCCGGAGCTGGACACCGACAATATCGTCTTCGCGCAGCCCGGCTTCTCCATCATCGCGACCGCCAACAGCCGCGACCGGGGCGTGAACGACCTGTCGTCGGCGCTGAAGCGGCGGTTCAACTTCGTCCGGATCCCGGTGGTGACGAACAAGCGCAGCGAGGCGGAGATCGTCCGGTTCCGCACGGCCGAGCTGCTGCGACGGCACCAGATCGACCTGGAGCTGCCGCCCACGCTGCTGGACGTCCTGCTCCAGAGCTTCGCCGACCTGCGCGCGGCGGCGGCGTCGGCCACCAGCGACGACGAGAAGCTGGAGTCGGCGCTGTCGACCGCCGAGCAGATCGGCGTCCTGGAGGACGCCATCCTGCACAGCCAGTTCTTCGGCGACCGGACGCTGCGCGCCGAGACGCTCGGCGGCTCGCTGGTCGGCTCCCTCGCGCGCCGCTCCCCCGAGGACCTCGCCATCCTGAACAAGTTCTGGCACGGCGTCGTCGAGCCGCGCAGCAAGAAGGACGAGGACGGGGAGTGGCGCGGCTTCCTCGAAGGCGGCTGCCAGGCGATCTCGACGCTGTCATGAGCCTGTTCGGCCCGCTCCGGGAGCAGCTGCGCGGCGCCGCCGAGGCGTTCGGCGGCGAGGACGCCGTGTCCGGCATCCTGTCGGGCCTGGTCGACGACGTCGACCGGGCGCTCGGCGAGGAGCTGGAGATCTTCCCCGTGTGCCACCACTCGCCCGCGTCCGCGCTGGCGATGGCGCGGCGGCTGCGCGACAAGCGTCCCTCCGTCATCTACCTGGAGCTGTGCGAGGACCTCGCGCCGCTCCTGGACGAGCTGCGCAACTGCCGTCTGCCGGTGGCGCTCCAGGCGTTCGCCGGCGAGCTGGACGGCTTCCCCGCCGCGTGGGCGCCGCTCAGCGTGATCGCGCCGATCACCGAGGCGTCGGCGGAGTACCAGGCGATCGCGTACGCGCTCGACACCCCGGGCGTGGAGATCGTCCTGGTCGACCGGTCCACCGACCACGTGTTCCAGTGGGAGCCGCGCGACGGCGGCCCGTCCGACCCCGGTCCCGACGCGGACGACGACGAGGCGGCCCTGCACGGTGACGCGGTCGGCGTCGAGATCGGCGACCTGCGCCCCCGGTTCGCCGAGCTGGAGGCGCACCTGCTGCACCACGGCAAGGTGCGGCACTGGTCGGAATGGTGGGACCAGTACGTCGAACAGCCGCTGTCCAGCGCCGACTACGCCACCTACCGGCAGGTCATGGTCCTGATCGGCAGCCTGTTCCGGCGGCTGCGCCCCGAGCGCGACGACCGCGACCGCCGCGACGAGGACCGCGAGCGCTACATGTGGACGCGGATGCGCGAGCACCTGGCCGCGACGGGTACCGACCCGTCGGGCTGCCTGTACGTGTGCGGCGCGTTCCACGCGGCCAGCCGCGTGGAGCAGTTCGGCCTGTCCTCCGCCGAGCCGTTCGAGATCACTCCCCGGACGGCGACGCGCTGGCAGTACGGGCTCATCCCGTCCAGCCACTCGGCGATCGAGGCGCAGTTCGGCCTCGCGTCGGGCTCGGTGTCCATCGCGGCGGCGACGTTCACGAAGGCCCTCAAGCGGAGCAAGGTGCAGCCGTTCCGGCTAGAGGGACAGCAGGGCACGTCCAAGCGCGCGCGGGCCGCGGCACCGGCCGTGGAGGAACCGGCCACCGACCGGCTGTCCGGCTTCCTGTCGATCCCACCCGTCCTGGACGGGCTGGACGAGGCGGAACTGCTCGGCTGGTGCGTCGACATCGTCCGACTGGCCCGCCGCAACGGCTACCTGTCCAGCACGGCCGACGCCATCGCGGTGTTCGAGACGTCCATCCTGCTCGCGGGCATGCGGGGCCGGGCCCGTCCGACGCCGTACGACTTCCAGGACGCCGCGGTCACCTGCATCGAGAAGGACGCCGTGCCGGGCCGCCGCGACGTGCGCCGCCTGTGCGAGATCCTCCTCGGCGGCGACCGGATCGGCCAGGTCGGCTACGAATCCCTCCCGCCCCTGGCCCGCGACGTCCTGGACCGGCTGAAGCCGCTCGGGCTCGACCCGCAGAAGCGCACCATCCAGCGGGCACTGCTGAACCTCGACGCGAACCCGGAGCTGGTGCCGTGCTCGCACCTGCTGTGGATCCTGCGGCGCCTCCTGCCGGACGGCGCCGTCCGTCCGATCATGGGCTCGCGCAAGCTCGGCGAGCGGTCGATCCAGGAGAGCTGGGACCTCGCCCTCGGCCGCAACCAGCGCGCGATCGTCGAGCTGGGCTACGAGGGCGTCACCGTCGAGCAGGTGCTGGAACAGCGCCTCCGCCGCTCCGTCTGGGACCCGAAGGCCACCGCCGCGCTCGCCCTGGAGGCCGTCGAGGACGCCGTCCTGTACCTGAACGGCCGGCGGTTCACCGACGAACTGGGCGCACGGGCGGTCGAACTACTGGCCGCCGAACGGACGGTCGACGACGCGCCAGAGGTGCTGCGACGGATCCGGCGCCTCCTCATCTACTACCGCGCGACGGAACCGGAACTCCCGGCGTGGTGCCAGGCGTTCGTCACCGAGGGATACGCGCACTACTGCACGCTCCTGCCGACCGCGTTCGTGGACGAGGACACCGGCGTCCGCCAGGTCGCCGCCATGCTCGGGTTCCTGTTCGGCATGGAAAGCCTGGCCCTGTCGCTAGGCTGCGACCACGCCCAGCTGGAACTGGCCGTCCGGCAGTCGCATCCGGAGGCGCCCGCGAAGGCGGCCCTTCTGTGGGCCGCCAAGTCGCAGCTCGGCCTGATGCCGCTCGCCGACCTGCGGAACAGATGCGACGAACTCCTGGACAACCCGCTCGTCATCCCGTCGTTCCCGCTGTACATGAGCGGATTCGTCCAAGCCCTCGAACCGGCCCCCGCCCTGGCGCCGGTCGTCGTCGAGGTGATGTCGAAGGCGTTCGCGCGGCTGCCCGACACCGTCCTGCTGCCGTGGCTGCCGGGCCTGATCACGACGCTGCGCGAACACGCACGAGAGCTGGTACCGGTACTCGTCCGCGAGGCCGGCCGCACCTTCCCCGCCACCCTGCCCGCGCTGGACGCCTGGGTGCCGCCATGGTCCTCGTCAGCGAAACGGCC
>NZ_SMKU01000016.1 GCF_004349215.1 Actinomadura rubrisoli
GTGTCGGGTGGGGCCTGGGCGGCGGGGCCTTCTCTGCCCACCGGGTCGCCGGCCTCTTCGACGGCCTTGCGACTGGGGTCTCCTACCTGAGCGCGGGGAACTCGGCGATCACCGCGCTCACCAAGCGGATAGCCCATGACGGCGACCTGGTCCTGCCGATCCCACGGGCGTTACTGGAGCGGCCCGGCCTCTACAGCGCGGCCGTCATCGTGGCGACCGGGATCGTCGCGCTCCTGATCTGGTGGCGAATCGCCGGCGGGGTCCGTGCCGCGCTCGCGCTGCCCGGTCCTCTGGACATCCGCCCGGCGGCGGCGTTCGCCATCGCGTGCGTCGTGGTTTCGCCTGTGCAGTACCCGTGGTACGACGCTGCGTTCCTCCCGTTGCTTGCGTTGCTCCGCCCGAGCCTCTTCGACGAGGTGCTGACGGTCCGCATCGCACTGTTGAGCTGCGTGCTCCTGCCGGGCATCGGCACCGTTCCGGCCCAGTACGACGCCGTCCGCATCATCGTGGCGGTCTCCTTCATAGCGCTGGCCGTGCTGTGCGCCGGCCCTCTTTCCCGAGCGGGAAGGTTCTTGCGGACGGAGCGATGAGTTTTGGGGGCGGGGACGGTCTGAGTACTCGTCGGCGCCCGGGAGTCGGGGTCGATTCGATGTGTCGTGAGCCCTCGACGGGGGCCGCTCTGTGAAGAGGACTCGATGAACGAACAGACTATGAGGCGGCCCGCCGGGCGCGAGGGTGCGCAGGGGAAGAGCGATCGGTCGCGGTGGATCGCGCTGTACGTGCTGTGCGTCGGGATGCTGATGATCGTGCTGGACGTCACGGTGGTGAACGTGGCGCTGCCGGCGATCCAGGACGATCTCGGGTTCACGGCGTCGAGCCTGGCGTGGGTGGTCAACGCGTACCTGATCGCGTTCGGGGGGCTTTTGCTGCTCGCCGGACGGCTGGGGGATCTGGTCGGGAGGCGGCGGATCCTGTTGATCGGGCTGACCGTGTTCACGGTGGCATCGGTGTTGTGCGGAGTGGCGCAGAGCCAGGAGATGCTGGTCGCGGCCCGGTTCTTGCAGGGCGTCGGCGGGGCGCTGACGTCCGCGGTGATCCTGGGGATGATCGTGACGATGTTCCCCGAGCCTCGTGAGCAGGCGAAGGCGATCGGCGTGTACGCCTTCGTCGCCTCCGCCGGGGGCTCGGTGGGCCTGCTGGCCGGCGGTGTCCTCACCCAGTCGATCAACTGGCATTGGATCTTCTTCGTCAACGTGCCGATCGGCGTCGCGACGGCGCTGCTCGCCGTGCGCTACCTGGACAAGGACGCCGGTCTCGGGTTCGGACGGGGCGCGGACGTGCCTGGGGCGGTCCTCATCACCGCGGCGCTGATGCTGACCGTCTTCACGATCGTCAAGCCGGCCGCCGAGGACGGGTGGACGGCCGGGCGCACGCTGGGGCTGGGCGCCGTCTCGGTGCTGCTGCTCGTGGCCTTCGTCGTCCGGGAGGCGACGGCCGCCAACCCGCTGATCCCGCTGCGGATCTTCCGGTCGCGCAACGTCAGCGGCGCCAACCTGGTCCAGGCGCTGATGGTGTCGGGCATGTTCGCGATGTTCTTCCTGGGCTCGCTCTACCTGGAGCGCATCCTGCACTACGACGCCCTGGAGATCGGGCTGGGCTTCCTGCCCGTCACGATCGCGATGGGGCTCATGTCGATCCGCTTCTCCGAGCCGCTGATCACGCGGTTCGGCGCCCGCAACACGCTGTACCCGGGGCTCGTCCTGATCATGGCGGGGCTGGTCCTGTTCACCCGGGCCCCGGTCGACGGGGACTACCTGACGCACGTCCTGCCGGTGATGATCCTGCTCGGCACCGGCGCCGGGACCTGCTTCCCCGCCCTGATGACGCTCGCGATGTCCGGCGCGAAGCCGGAGGACGCCGGGCTGGCGTCCGGCCTGATCAACACCACGGCCCAGGTCGGCGCCGCGCTGGGCCTGGCCGTGCTGGCCACCCTGGCGGCCTCGCACTCCGACGGCCTGCGCGGGGAGGGCAAGTCCGCGGCGGAGGCCCTGAACGGCGGCTACCACCTGGCGTTCTGGATCGCGGCCGGCCTCGTCGTGGCCGCCATCGCCATCGGGATCGCGCTGGTGCGCGCGGTGCCCGCGTCCGATGAGAGTCCCGCCCACGCGGAGTAGGAACCGAAACGGCCCGCCCTCACGGGGCGGCGCGGACTCGTGTCGCGCCGGCTCGCGGGGCGGGCCATCGGCTATGGGGCGGCGCCGGTCAGGCGGCGGGGCGCCTCTTGGGGACGGTGCAGCCGGCCCGGTTCAGGTCGAGCGTGCTGCCGGGGGCGATGCAGTTGGCCAGGGTGTAGGTCTGCTGGGCGTAGCCGATGTTCGGACGCACCGTGACCTTGCCGGCCTCGTCGACCTCGCACGGGTTGTTGAGCGTGCAGCGGCCGCCGCTCTCGTTGATGGTGTTGTTGGCGCCGACGACCTTGCCGGTGCCGGCGTCGATGACCGGGGAGCCCGAGGTGCCGCCGATGACGTTGCACTCGGAGGTGTAGCGCAGCGAGTCCTTCCACGTCCACGCGGCCTCGCGGACGCGGTAGGCGAAGCCGTCGAGACGGCAGGAGTAGATCCGCTTCCAGTAGCCGGAGACGACCCGCAGGTCAGCGCCGCTGGTCGGGTGGTCGGTCAGGAGCTGGAGCGCCGGCGTTTTGTACGACTGCTGGATGGCGGCGTAGGTCGTGTTGAGCTTGTAGATGGCCGCGTCCGTGTCGGTCATGGTCGCGTACAGCAGCGTCGTCGCGCGCAGGGTGGCGAGCGTGCGGCTGCCGCTGGGGTCCAGCAGGCTGAACGTGCGGCTGGACGCGCGGTTGGTGATGACCTGCCCGGCGCCGGGCTGGCCGCCTTCGTAGCAGTGGCCGTTGGTCAGCACGAGCGCCGGGTCGGTGTCGGCGGCGCTCGGGGTGCGGACCAGGGAGCCCGAGCAGTTGTTGAGGGCGACGATGCCGGTGAAGTCGACCGCGACCTTGGGCGGCGCCGGCGCGGCGAGCGCCGTGGACGAGCCGGGCGCGGTCAGCGTGGCGGCGCCGATCAGTGCCGCGGTGGCGACGCCGAGAATGCGTCTGAACATGCGGGGGGTCCTCTCGCTGGGGTGGACGAGCGGGCAAGCGAACGAGGGCACACCGGTGCGGGTCTCGCGGCCGGCATGGCCCACGTTGGTGCCGAAGATCCTGGCTGCGTGATGCTAACCACGGAACCGATGCCCGAGAAGACCCGATTTGCCGGGACCTGCGGGAACGGAAGCAACCTGGCACGCATTGCCTACTTGTGCCCGGGGCGGGTGGGGGACGCCCCGGGCGCGCACCTCGGACCGCGCGGTCAGACGGACGGCTCGTACGGCTCGGCCATGGCCACGGCGATGCGGCGCGGGCCGGTGTAGGGCTCGCGGGCGTGCGCGGTGAGCATGTTGTCGATCACCAGGATGTCGTCCTGCCGCCAGTCGAATCGGACCGTGTTGGAGCGGTAGCAGGAGCGCAGGTGGTCCAGGGTGGCGGGCGGGATCGCGCCGCCGTCGCCGAAGTAGGTGTTGGTGGGCAGGTCCTCCACGTCCAGGACGGCGAGAAGGCCCTCGCGGACGTCGGTGGGCAGGGTCGTGTGGTGGAAGAACGTGGCGTGGTTGAACCACACCTCGGCCCCCGTCTCCGGGTGCCGGTGCGTGGTCTTGCGGACGGCCCGCGTCCGCAGGTGGTCGTCGCCGCGCCATTCGTACTCGATCCCGTGGTCGCGGCAGTACTCCTCCACGGCCGACCGGTCATCGGTGTTGAACGCCTGTTGCCAGGGGATGCCGAACGGCGCCTGGAAGTTCCGGACGACCATCCAGCCGCGCCGGTCGAACTCCTCGCGGACGGCCGGGTCCACGGACCGCAGGATCAGCCGCGAGTCGGCCAGCGGGGTGGCGCCCTGGGTCTCGGGCGGGCGGACGCAGCAGAAGTACAGGAACCTGGGCCAGGAGAGCTGGTAGGAGCTCTCGTTGTGGAGGAAGATCTCCTCGTCGGGCGGGTAGTCGGTGGAGGTGTAGACGTTCCCCTTGATCGCGCTGCGCGGCGACGACCGCTCGGCGTACTCCAGCGGGGGCTCGCCCGACAGGGCCTCGACGACCGGCTGGAAGCCGTCGACGCCGCCGATGGGGAAGCCGCGGAACAGGATCGCGCCGTGCTCTCTCAGCAGCCCGCGCAGGCGGGGCCGGTCGTGCTCGATCAGCTTGGTGAGGTCGGGTCCCTCGGCCTCGACCACGAACGGGAGTGCCTGTGCCATTGTCGCCGTCCTCTCAGTTCATGACGGGGCCGTTGCCCGGCCGGTGCGCCCGGGTCCGCCGGTTGTCCAGGGACACGAAGGTGCGGTGCAGCCAGCGGTCGTGGCCGTCGTAGCGGGGGGTGAACGACGCGCGCCCGTGGATGACGACGCGGTTGTCGACGAGCACCATCTCGCCGGAGGCCAGCATCAGCTCGCGCGAGGTCTCCAGGAACGCGGTCCGGAGCCGGCTCATGGCCTGCGCGGCCTCGGCGTCGAGCGCGGTGGTGGCGAAGAAGTCGACCTTGAGGTTGGGGTCGCCCGGGTCCCCGTCGAGCAGGGGGTGCCCGGCGGGCGCGGCGTCGTGGGAGGACGCCTGGAAGGACGGCGGGGGCTCGGTGGCGAAGCGCGGGCGGCCGAGGACGTCCCGGTCGTGGTCCGACAGCAGCGGGAGGGCCTCGCGGATCGAGGAGGTGATGGTCCCGCCCGTCCCGTCCTGGTCGTGGCGCAGGGAGAGCAGGCCCACGTAGTCGGGACGGTGCGGGTGGAAGGCGTTCTCCACGTGCATCTCCAGCGGGACGGAGCCGGCGTTGCTCTGCGAGCTCTCCCGTCCGAGCACGGGGACCACGTTCTGCACGAGGGCGCCCGACTTCTCCTCGCGGTAGGCGACGAGCTCGCCGAGCGTGAGCGTCACGAGCACGGCGAGGGAGGCGGGGACGGTCGCCGTCCGCTCCACGGACCCGGGGACGGTCGGGGTCGGCGGCAGGGTCGCGGTGTCCACCGGCAGGTTGCCGATCACCAGGACGCCCTCCGGGCCGGGGTCGTGGCGGTAGCGCCGGACGGTCTCCAGCAGCCGGACGGGCAGGTGGCAGCAGAGCGCCCGCGCCTCCTCCAGCCACTCCGGGTCGTCGACCAGGCCGGGCGGCGTCTTGGCCAGGCGCCCGGCCAGGTCCTCCATGACGGCGCGCTCCTGCCCGGTCAGGTCGCATCGCATCACGTCCGTGACCGGTGCGGGTTCCGTGTCGGTCCCCTGTGTCACCGTGTCCCCCCTTCGTCGTTGGCCCCCGCCGGCTGGTCGACGAGTTCGTCGATCTCCGCGCGGACCCTGTCTTCGATCTCCTGGGCGAGCTCGGCGACCGTGGGCCGCTCGAACACCACCCGGATGGGCAGGTCGATCCCGTAGTCGTCCTGGAGCTGGGCGATCAGCCTGATGGCGAGGATGGAGTGGCCGCCGCTCTGGAAGAAGCTCCTGCGGACGCCCGCGTCGTGGCCGAGCAGGTCGAACCAGATCGACGAGATGTGCTCCTCGACCTCGTTGCCCGGCGGCACCGGCGCGTCGTCCTCGGTCGCCGCCTCCGGCGCCGGGAGCGCGCTCCGGTCGACCTTGCCGTTGGCGTTGAGCGGGAGCCGGTCCAGCCGGACGAACGCCCCGGGCACCATGTACTCCGGGAGCCGTCCGGCGCAGTGCGCGACCAGCTCCTCCGCCGCCGTCTCGGAGGTGTGGTAGGCGACGAGCCGGCCGTCGCGGAAGGCCACGAACGCCTCGCGCACCCCGGGATGGGCGAGCAGCGCGGCGCGCACGTCGCCCGGCTCGACCCGGAATCCCCGGATCTTCACCTGGTCGTCCGCGCGGCCGACGAACTCCACCACGCCGTCGGCGCGGCGCCTGACGAGGTCGCCGGTCCGGTAGATCCGCGCGCCCGGCGGGCCGGACGGGTCGGGGACGAAGCGGTCGGCGGTCATGCCGGGCGCCCCCGCGTATCCGCGCGCCACGCCCGTGCCGCCGACGTACAGGTCTCCGACGACGCCGGGCGGCACCGGCCGCATCCCGCCGTCCAGGACGTGCATCGCCATGTTGGGCAGCGGACGGCCGATCGGCACGACCTCGCCGGCGAACGGCTCGGTCACGGGGTAGACGCAGGTTCCCACCGACGCCTCCGTGGGGCCGTACTCGTTCAGGACAACGGCCGCGGGCGCGAGGTCCTGGAACCGGCGCAGCAGGTCCCGGGGGAACGCCTCGCCCGCGACGACCCAGATTCCCGCCATTCCGGCGAGTTCCTTGGCGGAGACCTGGTGGAGCAGGACGTCCAGGTGGCCCGGGGTCAGCTTGACGAAGCTGAACGGCCCCGCCGGGACGACCCGCGCGCCGATCTCGTCCAGCTCCGCCGAGGCCGGCATCAGCCAGACCCGCTGCCCGGACACCAGCGGCGCCCACAGGTTCGGCACGACCAGGTCGAAGGCGACGGACGAGAAGATCGGCGCGCCGCCCGAGCCCCGGGTGGCCAGTTCCTCGGCGGCCCACAGCACGTGGTTGGCCAGCCCGCGGTGGGTGACGACCACGCCCTTGGGCGTCCCTGTCGAGCCGGAGGTGAACACGACGTAGGCCGCGCTGTCGGGGTCGGTGTGGACCCACAGCGGTTCGGTGCCATCGGGGCCGTCAGAGGATACTGTCAAGGTTCGGCCGCTCAGCCGTGCGTGGTGCGCCTCCGGTGCGAGGGTGAGCACGGCGCCGGCCTGCTCCAGCATGACGGCGGCGCGTTCGTCGGGGACGGTGGGGTCGATCGGCAGGTAGGCCGCCCCCGCCTTCCACGCCGCGAGCATGGCCACCACCATGTCGGCCGACCGTTCGGCGAGCACGCCCACCACGTCTCCGGGCCGCACGCCCTCCCGGACGAGCGCGCGGGCCGTCCGGTCGGCGGCGGCGCCGAGCCGCGCGTAGCTGAGGGTCGTGGTGCCGCAGCCGACCGCCTCCGCGTCCGGGTGGTCCGCGATCGCCGTCTCGATCAGGGCGGGCACGGTCAGGGCGGGCTCGCCGTCCGGCTCCCATGCGCGGGCGGTGTCGTTCCATCCGGAGGAGGGCTCGGCGAGCTCCTCCCCCGCCAGCAGGTCCACGGCGTCGAGCCGGGTCCCCGGGTCGTCGGCGAAGGCGGTGAGGAGCCGGACGAAGCGGTCCGCGAGCCGCTGGACGGTGTCCTCCTCGAACAGCGCGGTGGCGTACTCGAACGCGCCCGCGAGCGCGCCGTCCGGCCGCCGCCACAGGAAGAGGGTGAGGTCGGTCTTGGCGACCCGCCAGGCCCGCTGGAACGCCCCGAGCGCTGCGTCGTCGCCCGTGACGACGCTGGTCGTGCCCTCCTCCGCGAGGTCGAAGGCCGCCTGGTAGAGGGGCGTGCGGGACAGGTCGCCCGCCGAGGCCAGCTCGTCCACGAGCCGCTCGAACGGCAGGTCCTGGTGGGCGAAGGCGTCGGCGGCGACCTCCCGGACGCGTCGGACGGCGTCCTCGAAGGCGAGCCCGCCCTCCAGCCGGCACCGCAGCGTCAGGGAGTTGAGGAAGAACCCGGCGACCTGCTCCACCTCCGGGCGGGACCTGCCCGCGACCGGGGTCCCGACGGGCACGTCCCACTCGCCGCCGTGCCTGGCCAGCAGCACGGCGAACCCGGCCAGCAGCGTCATGAACGGCGTGGCGCCGCAGCGCCGGCCCAGCTCGTCCAGGCGGGCGGACAGCTCGTGGGGGATCTCGACGGCCACCCCCGCGCCGCGGCCGTCCCGGACGGGCGGGCGCGGGCGGTCGGTGGGCAGCGCCAGCGCGGGCATCCCGTCGAGGGTGCGCCGCCAGTGGTCCAGCTCGGTCTCCATGACCTCGTCGGTGAGGCGCTCGCGCTGCCAGACCGCGTAGTCCGCGTACTGCACCGGCGGGACGGGGGGAACGGGGCCGCCGGTGCACAGCGCGCGGATCTCCCGTTCGAGGATGACGGTCGTCCAGCCGTCGGACGCGATGTGATGCGTCGTCACCAGCAGGACGTGGTCCTCGCCGGGGATCCGGACCAGGAGCGCCCGCCACAGGGGGCCGTTCTCCAGGTCGAAGCCCCGCTCGAACTGCTCGCCGAAGAGCCGCTCCAGGTCCCCGGCGGCGGCGTCCTCGACGCGCAGCTCGACGGGTCCGGGCTCGACCACGGTCTGGAGGGGCTCGCCGCCCTGCTCGGCGTAGCGGGTCCGCAGCGCCTCGTGCCGCTCCTCGACGGTCGCCAGCGCGTCCTGGACGGTGGCCTCGGCCGTGTCCGCGGGCAGCCGGAGGAAGAGCGGGGCCACCCATTCGCGGCTGCCGGGGCTCATCCGGTCCAGGAACCACAGCCGGTGCTGGCCGGACGAGAGGGGCAGCGGCGCGTCGCGCGGCACCGGGCGGATCGCGGGGACCCGCTCGCCCGCGCCGTCCAGCAGCGCGGCCTGCTCCTCCACGGTGGACGCGGCGAACAGCCCGCGCAGCACCACCTGCCCGTCCCCGGACTTGGGCAGCCTGCCCGCGAGCCGGGTCAGCAGCAGCGACGAGCCGCCGAGCGCGAAGAAGTCGTCGTGGACGCCGATCCCGTCCATGCCCAGCAGGTCCTGCCAGACCTCGGCGACGGTCCGCTCGGCGGCGGTGCGCGGCGCGACGTAGGCGGGACGCTCGGGCGCCTTGCTCGCGGCGGCGTCGAGCAGCGCGTTCCGGTCGACCTTCCCGCTGGCGGTGCGGGGGAAGTCCTCGACCGTGACGAACGCCGAGGGCACGTGGGTCTCCGGGAGCCGCTCGGACAGGTAGGCGCGCAGCCCGGCGGCGGGGGCGCCCGTCCCGCGCAGGAACGCCAGCAGGCGGCCGGTCTCGCCGGGCCCGGACCGCGCCGCGACCACGACGCCGTTGACCTCCGGGTGGCCCGCGAGGACGGCCTCGATCTCGGCGGGCTCGATCCGCACGCCGTTGACCTTGACCTGGTCGTCGAGCCGCCCCAGGTACTCAAGGGCCCCGTCCTCGCGCCACCTGACCCGGTCGCCGGTGCGGTAGAGCCGCTCGCCCTCGGCGCCGTAGGGGTCGGGGACGAAGCGCTCGGCGGTCTGCCGGGGGCGCCCGAGGTAGCCGCGCGCGACGGCGGGCCCGCCCGCGAACAGCTCGCCGGGCACGCCGACCGGGGCGAGCGCGCCGTGCTCGTCCATCACCCGGACGCGCAGCCCGGTGATCGGACGGCCGATCGGCACCGGACCGGTGTCGCGGTCCGGGTCCCACTGGTGCGCGGTGATGTCGATCGCGCACTCGGTAGGCCCGTAGGTGTTCCACAGGTCCGCGTCCAGGTGCGCGGTGAGCCGGGCGGCCAGGCCGCCGTGCAGCGCCTCCCCCGCGCTGAACAGCAGCCGGAGCGAGGTGCACTTGGTCCAGCGCGGCTGCTCGACGAGCGCCGCGTAGACCGAGGGCACTGCCTGGAGCACGGTGACCTTGTGCCGGGCGGCCGCCGCGACCAGCGCGGCGGGGTCGCGTTCGGCGCCGATCGGGGCGAGCACGACCGTGCCGCCGCTCACCAGCGGCGCGAAGAACTCCCAGACGGCGGCGTCGAACCCGAGCGAGGTCTTCTGCAGCACTCGGTCGGCGGGGCCGAGGCCGTGCCGTTCGACCGTCCAACCGACCCGGTTGGCGATCCCGGCGTGGGTGACCACGACGCCCTTGGGCAGGCCGGTCGAGCCCGAGGTGTAGATCGCGTAGGCGGCGTCCGCGCCGGACACGGCGACGGCCTCGAACGGCCCGGCGTCCGCCGGGGTGCCCCGCCGCGCCGGGACGGTGCCGTCCGGGCGGACGACGAAGGGGGTCGCCGCGCCCTGGGGCAGGCCATCGGCCAGCGCCTTCTCGGTGAGCAGCACCTTGGTCCCGGTGTCCTCCAGGATCAGCCGGATCCGCTCGGCCGGGTAGGCGGGGTCGATCGGCACGTACGCCGCGCCCGCCCGCCACACCGCCAGCAGCGCGGTCACCAGGCCGATCCGCCGGTGCATGCAGACCGCCACGAAGGCCCCGGGGCCGGCGCCGAGCTCGCGCAGCCGGCCGGCGAGCCGGTCGGCCCGCGCGTTCAGATCGGCGTAGCTCAGCGTGCGCTTCCCCTCGACCACCGCCACGGCGTCGGGCGTCCGCCCGGCCTGCCGGGCGACGAGTTCGGGCAACAGCTGGTCCATGGTGCTCCTTGGACGGGGTCAGGTCAGGTCTGTTCGACGAGCGGCGCGGACGGCTCCCACGGCGGCGCCTTCCACAGGTGGGAGATCTCGCCGAAGTGGGCGGTGACCCACTCGTCGTTGTAGATCGTCCCGAGGTAGCGGTCGCCGCCGTCCGGGAAGATCAGCACGCAGCTGGAACCCGGCGGGATCGCGTCGTCTGCGGTGAGCCGCTCCAGCGCGGCGACGGTGGCGCCCGAGGAGCCGCCGGCCAGGATCGCCTCGCGCGTCACCAGCCTGCGGCAGGCGACCACGCACTCCTGGTCGGTGACGTGGACGACGGTGTCGGCGGCGGAGGTGTCGACGAGCGCCGACCGCACGGACGCGCCGTGGCCCGGGATCAGCCGCCGGACCGGCGGGACGGGCTCGTCCGGCTCGACGAAGATCGCGCTGCCCAGGGCGTCCACGCCGACGATCGTGGTGGGCAGCCCGTTGGCGCGGGCGTGGTCGGAGCAGCCGCGCAGCGTGCCGAACGTGCTCGTCGTGCAGAACAGGTAGTCGGGCGGGCCGTCCAGCGTGCGGAGGATCTCCGACATCGTCTGCCCGTGGGCCCGGGGGTTGAGGGGGTTGGCGTACTGGTTCGGCCAGTACGCGCCCGGCAGTTCGGCCAGCAGCTCCCGGACGCGCCGCAGGCGCACCGGGAGGAACTCGCCGGTCGCCGGGTCGCCCTCGGTGACCACCTCCACCTCGGTGCCGTAGGCGCGCATGATCTCCAGGTTCTGCGCGGTGGTCTTGGCGTCCACCACGCAGATGAACCGCAGCCCGTGGTAGCGGCAGATCTGGGCGAGCCCCACCGCGAGGTTCCCCGAGCTCGACTCGACCACGATCGAGCCCGGCGGCAGCGCGCCGCTCTCGATCCGTCCGCGCAGCATGTTCAGGGCCGTCCGGTCCTTGATGCTGCCACCGGGATTGAAGCGTTCGAGTTTGGCGAATATCCGGTACTTCGGCTCCGGCAGCAGCCTTGTGAGCTCCACCAGCGGAGTCCCGCCGATCGTGGACAGGATCCCGGTCAGGCCGGAAAGAGCCACCACTTCCCCCCCGAATTCCGTGCCGCGCGCACGCGGCACGAAACTGATTCGCAACAGTTCTGTTCCATGTCGGATGTCCTCATCCGCTGCCGAGCGCCAGCAGGCTCGCTATCTCGCCGGCGTCCTCGGCGAGCGGGACCCGCCCCACCTCGGCGGCCGGATCGTCCACGCTCACCCGGACGAACCGGAGGAAGCGCTCCAGCAGCCGCGTGACGGCCTCGCCGGTGAACAGGTCCACGTCGTAGCGGAAGGCCACCGAGAGCCCGCCGGTGGACTGGCCGATCTCCACGGTCAGGTCGGTCTGCCCCTCCAGCCTCGGCAGGTCCAGCACGGCGATCCGGTGGCCGGCGTGCTCCATCCACTCCCCGGACGCCGCCAGGTCCAGCAGCGGGTCGCCCCGGCCGCCGACCATCGTGATGCCGATGCGCAGCGCCGGTGCGCGTCCCGGCTTGCCCGCCTCCCCGCCGCCCTCCATCAGGGCGAACGGGAAGCGGGCGCGCCGGGACGCGGCGCCGAGTCGGGCGGCGGCCGCGGCCGCGACCTCCTCGAACGTGGTGGACGGGGCCAGTCCCGAGCGCAGCGGCACGGTGTTGACCAGCAGCCCGACCAGATCGCGGGTCGCGAGGCTGCGCCGCAGCGTGGTCGGGCACCCGATGAGCAGGTCACCGCCCGCGACGTAGCGGTGGACGAGCGCCTGGAACGCGCCGAGCGTCAGCGCGAACGGGGTGATCCCGCGAGTGCGCGCGGCCTCCCGCACGCGGTCCGCGAGGTCGTCGTCGAGGCGGCGGTCGACCGTGCTGCCGCGGAAGCCCGGCGTGTCCGGCCGGGGCCGGGACGTGGGCAGCTCGGCGGGCCGCGCTCCCGCGCACTCGTCCCGCCAGTAGCCGGCAAGCTCGGCGCCGCGCTCGGAGCCGAGCATCTCCCGCTCCGCGCGGACGAAGTCGTCGTAGGTCGAGCGGAGCGCCGGCAGCGCCGGCGCGTCCCCCGCGATCCTGGCCCGGTAGAACTCCAGCAGGTCCCGCCAGATGATCCGCTGCGAGGTGGCGTCCCCCGCGATGTGGTGGCAGACCAGCACGAGCACGGCGTCCGCCGGGCGGCGCAGCAGGACGGCGCGCAGCGGCCCGCGGCCTTCGAGGTCGAGCGGCTCGGCCGCGATGGCGCGCACGGACCGGCGCAGCGCCGTCCGCGGATCGCCGCCGCCGGGCACGTCCCGGACCTCCAGGTCGACCAGGCCGGGGTCGCGGACCTCCCGGACCGCGTGCCCCGGGCCGTCGTGGAACCGGGAGCGCAGCAGGTCGTGCCGGGACGCGAGGTCCCGCAGCGCCGCGCGCAGCGCCGCCTCGTCCGGCGCGGGCCGGAAGGCCAGGCCGTCGGCGTCGTTGTAGGCGGCGCTGTCCGGCGCGACCCGGTACAGCGTCCAGAGCGACTCCTGGCCGACTGAGAGCGCGAGCACGGTCAGGAGACCCGTTCGGCCACGAACTCGGCCAGATCGTCGACGCCCAGGATGTTCGCCAGCTCCTCGTCGGGCACGACGACGCCGAAGGCGGCCTCGGCGTCGGTGAACAGGTCCACCCGGCCGAGGGAGTCCATGCCCAGCTCCTCGAAGGTGGTGGTCGGGGTGATGTCGGCCTCCAGCTCGGGCATGAGGTGGCGGATCAGCTTGTCGATCTGCGCGACGATTTCCTCGCGTGGCATCGCAGGGTCCTTTCGTGTCGGGAACCGGGACGGTCAGGGCATGCGGACGACCTGGCCCGCGTAGGTGAGGCCGGCGCCGAAGCCGAGCAGCAGCACCCGGTCGCCGGGCTGGGCGCGCCCGCTCTCGTGCAGGCGTCCGAAGGCGAGCGGGATCGAGGCCCCTGATGTGTTGCCCATCTCGATCACGTCGCGCGAGACGCGCTCGGCGGGGATCCCGGTGAGCCGGATGAGCGTGTCGATGATCCGCAGGTTGGCCTGGTGCGGAATGAACCAGTCGATCTCCGCCAGCGAGGTCCCGGCCCGCTCGCAGGCGAGCGCCGCGACCTTCGGCATCGTGCTGGTGGACCACTTGTAGACGGCGGGACCGTTCATGAAGATGGCCTCGTCGCCGTTCTCCGGCAGTGTCTCCAGCGCCGTGGCGCGGGCGCCGTCGCTGCCCCACACGACCGGGCCGATGGACTGCTCGACGTCGCGGGACACCACGACGGCGCCCGCCCCGTCCCCGAAGATGGCGTAGGTGTCGGCGCGGTCCGGGTTGATCATCCCACTGGTCTGGTCGGCGCCGATGACCAGCACGTTGCGCGCGTCGCCGACCTTCACCGCATTGGACGCCTGCGCCAGCGCGTACGCGAAGCCCGCGCAGACGGCGTTGACGTCGAACGCCCCCGCCGCGGGCAGCCCGATGCGGAAGGCGACCTGCGCCGCCGCGCCGGGGATGCGCTGGTGCCGCGTCGCGGTGGCCAGCACGACCAGATCGATCTCGGCCGGGTCGACGCTCGCGGCGGCGATCGCCTTCTTCCCGGCCTCGACGGCCATCGCCGCCACGTCCTCGTCCTCGCCGGAGAAGTGACGGGTGCGGATGCCGGTGCGCTCCTCGATCCACTCGGGGGTCACCGACGTCCGCCCCGACAGTTCCTCGTTGCCGACCATCCGGGCCGGCAGGTACGTCCCGACACCGGTAATGGCTGAGCCCTGAATTCCCGTCATGGATCGATAATGTGAAACCCGGCTATACCGCTTCTATATCGCCCTCATGAATTATAGAGAATGTATAGCCGGGTTCCTCAGGCTGCGGCTGACGGAACTGGGGGGCGACATCATGCTGGACGCCGACGGCTATGACCGGCTGGCAGCGGAGTACGGCACCCCGCTGTACGTCTACGACGGCGAGGTCCTCGCCGGCGCGCTCGACCGGCTGCACAGGGCGCTGCCGGACGGCATGGAGGTCTTCTACTCGCTGAAGGCGAACCCGAACCTGGGCGTGTGCGCGCTGCTGGCGGCGCACGGCGCCAGGGCCGAGGTGTCGTCGCTGGTGGAGCTGATGACGGCCGTGCGCGCCGGGGTGGCACCGGACGACATCGTCTTCCTCGGCCCGGGCAAGAGCCCGGCCGAGCTGACGGCGTGCGTGGCGACCGGCATCTGGGCGGTCGTGGTCGAGTCCTTCCAGGAGCTGGACGAGCTGGACCGCGTCGCCGCCGCGGCGAACACCCGCCAGCGCGTCCTGCTGCGGGTCAACCCCTCGACCAGTGCCGGACGGTCCGGGCTGACCATGGGCGGCAAGCCGCGCCAGTTCGGCATCGACGAGAAGGCGCTGCTGGAGGCCGGGCCGCTCGGGGACCGGCATCCCCATCTGGAGCTGGCCGGCATCCACGCCTACCTCGGCACCCGGATCCTGGACGCGGGCACGGTCGTCGCCAACACCGCGCTGGTGCTGGACATGGCCGAGCGGATCGCCAAGGCCACCGGCATCGGGCTTGAGGCCGTGGACGTCGGCGGCGGCCTGGGCGTCGCCTACTTCGACGGCGAGGCCGATCCCGACCTCGACGCGCTGCGCGAGGGCATGGCGGGCGCCGTCGCGCCGTTCCGCGCCCGCCACCCGGGGACGCGGCTGCTGTTCGAGACGGGCCGCTTCCTCGCCGCCCTGGCCGGGACGTACGTCGTCCGCGTCCGGTACGTGAAGGACTCGATGGGCAAGCGGTTCGCGGTCACCGACGGCGGAACCCACCACCACATGGCCGCGGTCGGCCTCGGCTCGTACGTCAAGCGCAACTTCCCCGTGCGGCTCCTCAGCCGTCCCGGCGCGCCCGCCGACGGCCCGTGGCAGCTCACCGGGCCCCTGTGCACGCCGCACGACCTGATCGCCAAGGACGTCCCGCTGCCCGATCCGGCCCCCGGCGACCTGGTGGGGATCGAGCGGTCGGGGGCCTACGGGCCGACCGCCTCCCCCGGCCTGTTCCTCAGCCACGGGTTCCCCGCCGAGGTGCTGGTCCACGAGGGCACCGCCCACCTGGTCCGCGTCCGGGACGAGCCCGCGGACCTGCTGGACAGGCAACGCCTGCCGCTTCCCTTCGAGAAGGAGAGACCATGGAGCCGACAGCGGCCCTCGACCAGATCGCCATCGTCGTGAAGAAGGTGGCGCCCCACGAGAGCGCCGACATGACGGCCTCGACGCGGCTCGTGGAGGACCTCGGCCTGGACTCCACCGGGATCCTGGAGCTGCTGATGGAGCTGGAGCAGTCCATCGGGTTCGAGGTCGACGTGGACGAGCTGGAGCCGTCGGCGTTCCAGACGCTGGGCAGCCTGGCCGGGTACGTGGCGAACGCGACCGGGGCGGGCTGAGCGTGGCGTCCCCGGAGCGGGCGCGCGCGGCGGCCCGCGCGGACGGCCTCGCCGCCGGACTGCGGTGCATGCTCGGCGCCGGGCGGCCGGTCCCCTGCTCGGCGCGCGGACGCGCCGTCCTGCCCTCGGGGTGGGCCGAGGCGGTGCCCGCCTGGCGCTTCCCCGGCCGCGCCGGGACCCGCGAGGCCGCCCGGATCCGGCGGCTCCCCCACCGGCTGGCCGCCGCCGAGGACCTGGAACTGGTCGAGGTCACCGCGGCGGGCGACACCCCTGCCGCCGCGTCGCCGGACGGTGGCGGACTGGAGAGTGGCGGGCCGGCCGGTGGCGGGCTGGACGCCGCGGCCGCGCTCGACCTGGCGGGCGTGCGGATCGGGGTGGCCGAGGCCGCGCTCGACCGCGCCACCGCCTACCTGGGCGAGCGGCTGTCGGACGGGTCGCAGCTCATCAGGCGCCAGCTCGTGCAGGGATCGGTCGCCGACGCCGCCACGGAGCTGGAGCTGTGCGCCGCCGACCGGAGCGGCTCGGCCGACGTCCACCGGAGGCTGTCGGAGGTGGAGTGGTCGATCGCGTGCCTGTTCGGCGGCGGCGGCTACCTGCTCGACGGCCCAGCCCGGCCCCTGCACCTGGCCCGCCTGGTCGCCGACACGTGGGCGGCCCCGGCCGACCCCGGCAGATGGGGGTGAGCGGATGGGAACGAGCGGATGGGGGGCGAGCATGGAACTCGACGACGACCTGCTGAAGATCCGGGACACCGCCCGGGAGTACGCCGCCGACCTGCGGGAGCGCGCCCTGGCCGTGGACGCGGCCCCGCTGGACCTGGAGCCGCACCTGCGCAGCCCCGGGCTCGGGCTCGTCCGGGACCTGCTCGGCGAGCCGCGGCGCGTCCGGCGGGTCACGGTCGCGTTGCTCGAACTGGCGCGCGGCGACGCCGGGATGGTGCTCGCCGCCCCCGGGCCCGCGCTGGCCGGAGTCGTGGTCGGCCTGCTCGGCGGGCCCGCGCACGCCCGGCGCCTCGCCGAGGCCGTGCGGGACGGGCGGACCTGGGCCTTCATGGCGATCACCGAGCCGGACGCGGGCAGCGACGCCGCGCGGCTCCAGGCGCGGCTGCGCGCGGACGGGGACGGCGGCTACCTGCTGTCCGGCTGCAAGCGCTACATCGGCAACGGGGCCAGGGGCGGGATCGGCGTGGTGTTCGCCAGGACCGGGACCTCGCCGCTGTCGATCCGCGCCGCGCTGGTCGAGGCGCCCTCCCCCGGCCTGTCCGCCGTCCCGCTCGGGGCCGTCGGGCTCCGCGGCGCCGGGATCAGCGAGATGGTCTTCGTGGACGTCCCCGTGCCGGGCGACGCGCTGCTCGGCGGGCACCTGCCCGCCACGGGGCGCGGGCTGCTGGGCGCGGTGAAGGCGTTCAACATCGTCCGCGTCTACGTGGCCGCGATGGCGATCGGCACGGCGGCGGCCGTCCACGACGTGGTGCTGGCCGAGGCCGGGCCGTCCGCCGCGCTGGAGAGCGCGGAGGCCCGCATCGACGCGGCGCGGCGGCTGGTCCTGCGCGCGGCCGCCGACGTGGAGGCCGACACGGGCGACGGCTACCGGGCGTCCGTCGCCAAGCTCGCGGCGGTGGCGCTGGCCAGGAAGGTCTGCGACCGGCTGCCCGAGCTGCTCGGGCCCGGGGCGCTGCTCGACCATCCGCTGCTGGAGAAGTGGTGGCGGGACGCGGCGGCGCTGGAGTTCATGGAGGGGACCTCGCACATCCAGCGGCTCAACGTGGCCCACCGCAGGCAGCGCGGCGGGGCCGCGGCGGCGCGGGAGGCCGGGGTTGGCTGAGACGACGCTCGTCGAGACCGCGGCGCATCTCGCCGACGAGAGCCTGCCGCTGGAGAAGATCGCCGCGGAGATCGGCCTCACCGACCGCGAGGTGCGGCGCTACCGCCGCTTCTTCGGGCTGGAGGGCGTCCGCTGGAGCCCCGGCCGCGAGGTCGCGGACCTCCTGCTGGCCGCCGGGCGGGGCCTCGCCGCGCTGCCCGGGAACGAGCACCGGGTCCGGTTCGTGATCCACGCCCGCACGCTGGAGGCCACCGGCCCCTACTCCGGCGGCCCGCTGCGCCGGGTGACCGCCGCGCTGGGCCTGGAGCACGCGACGGCCTTCGCGGTGAGCCAGCACGCCTGCGCGTCCGGGCTGCTCGCGGTGGACCTCGCCGGACGGCTGCTGGCCGACTGCGGCGACCCCGCCGCCCTCGCGCTGGTGCTCACGGGCGAGAAGACCTATCCGCACGTCACCCGCTACATCCCCGCCACCACGGTGATGGGCGAGGCGTCCGCCGCCTGCCTGGTCGGCCAGGGCGGGGACCGCGACCGGCTCCTGTCCTACGCCACGGTCACGCTCGGCGAGTTCCACCAGATGACCGGGCGGGACGGGGACGCGGCGGCGGCCTTCGAGAAGGCGTACCCGGAGACGCTCGCCGGCCTGATCCGCACCGCGGTCGGCCGGGCGGGCCTGGACCTGGACGACATCCGGGTGATCCTCCCGCACAACGTCAACCGGATCTCCTGGGTCCGGACGTGCCGGTCGACGGGGCTGCCGCTGGAACGCCTGTGGCTGGACAACGTCCCGGTCACCGGCCACTGCTTCTGCGCCGATCCGTTCATCAACCTCGCAGGCGCCGTCCAGGACGGGACGCTGCGGCCCGGCGACCACTACCTGATGGTCAGCGTCGGTCTCGGAGCCACGTTCTCGGCGATGGTCCTGCGGCACTGAAGGGGTTCTCCTTGCCCGTCTTGCTCCGTGACCGCCCACTGCGGCTGGCCGCCGTCCGGCACGTCCGATTCGGGGCGAACCCGGAGCGGCCCGAGCTGTCCGTGCAGGCCGAGTACTTCGCCGAGCGCCTGACGGGCTACGGTGCGGTGACCGCGCCCGCCCGCCCGCCGCGCGGCAACCGGAACGGCTACGCGCGGATGGGCGAGCGGCTGCTGGCCGAGCTGCCCGGCGCCCCCGACCTCGTCGTCCTCGCGCACGCGCTACCCGACTGCGACATGAGCGTCTCGGCGGGCGGCTACCTCGCCCAGGCCCTCGACGGCGATCCGACGATCTTCGCGGTCTCCGAGCAGGGCCGGGGCACCCCCTTCGCCGCGCTGCGGCTCGTCCGCGCGCACACACCGGCCGGTGCGGAGGACGGGCCCCGGACCATGGCGGTGCTGGTCCTCGACCAGGGCACCCTGTTCTACGACGACCCCGCGCTGAGCGGCCTGGACACCGCGACCGACCACGCCGTCGGCCTGCTGTTCACCCCGGACGGTCCCGTCCGCGTCGGCCCGCCCGTCCAGCACCACGCGGTGGCGCCCGAGCGGGTCGCCGACCTGGTCGCCGAGGCCGTCCGCGAGCTGGGCCCGGGCCCGGTGACCGTGACGGCCGGGGCGTGCCTGCCGCGCGGCCTGCCCGGCACCGTCCGGCGCGCGCCCGCCGACCGCCTGTGCACCTCGGTCTGGAGCGACCTGGCGGAGCAGCTCGCCAAGCCCTGCCCCGCCGACCGGACGATCCTCGTCGCCGAGTACGAGCCCGCCCTCGGGCACCTGTCCCTGACGGCCTGCGACGTGCCGGCCGGACATGTCTGCTGAAGGTCTGCCGAAGATCCGCTGAAGGAGTCCGCATGTCACCCGTCCTGCTGCACGATCTGCTCGACGAGGCCGCCGCGCGGTCTCCCGGCGCGCCCGCGCTCACCACGGCGGACGGCACCGCCGGCCACCGGGAGCTGGCCGAGCTGAGCGAGCGCGCGGCCCGCTGGCTGGCCGCGCAGGGCGTCGGGCGCGGCGACCGGGTCGTGCTCCTCGGGACGCACGGGACGGTCACGGCGGCGCTGGTGTACGGCTGCGCCCGCATCGGCGGGGTCTTCTCGATCCTGCACGAGCAGACCACGCCGCGCAGCCTCGCGCACGTGCTCGACGACGCCGAGCCCCGGCTGCTGGTCGCCGACGGCGCCGAGGCCGCGGCGGAGGCCGAGCGGCGAGGGGTGCCGGTGTTCCCGGGCAAGGAGGTGGCCGACGCCGTCGCCGACACCCCGGCCGGTCCCCTGGACCGGTCCGGGGTGCTGCCCGTCGACCCGGTCTGCTTCATCTACACCTCGGGGAGCACGGGGACGCCCAAGGCGGTCGTGTCCACGCACGCGCAGGTGGTGTTCGCCGCGCGGGCGATCCAGCAGGTCCTGCGCTACCGGGAGCGGGACGTGGTCTTCGTCGCCCTCCCGCTGTCCTTCGACTACGGCCTCTACCAGCTCTTCCTGGCCGTGCAGGCGGGCGCGCACGTGTGGCTCGGCGAGCCGTCCGACGCGGGGCCCGCGCTGCTGCGGGCACTGCGCCGCAGCGGCGCGACCGTGCTCCCGGCCGTGCCGTCCATGGCCGCGAACCTGGCGACGATGCTCAAGCGGTACGGCGGGACGGCGCCGCTGCGGCTGCTCACCAACACCGGGGCGGCGATGCCCGCCGCGACCCTCGCCGTCCTCCGCCGCCACCTGCCGGACCTGCGGGTCCAGCTCATGTACGGGCTGACGGAGTGCAAGCGCGCGGCCATCATGCCGCCGGACGGGGACCTGAGCCGCCCGGGCTCCAGCGGGCGGGCCCTGCCGGGCACCGAGCTGCTGGTCGTGGCGCCGGACGGGACGCCGCTGCCGCCCGGCGAGAGCGGCGAGATCGTGGTGCGCGGCCCGCACGTGATGAGCGGCTACTGGCGGCGGCCGGAGCTGACGGCCGAGCGCTTCCCGCGCCGGGACGGGCTCTTCCCCGAGTTGCGCACCGGCGACTGGGGCCACCTGGACGCCGACGGGTACCTCTACTTCGACGGCCGCGACGACGACGTCTACAAGTCGCGGGGCATCCGGGTCAGCACGCTGGAGGTCGAGGCGGCGGCCCACCGGGTGCCGGGCGTGGCGGGGGCGGCGGTCCTCCCGCCGGGGGACGGCAGGCCCGAGGCGGTCCTGTTCGCGGTGACCGGCCTGGAGCCGTCCGCCGTGATGGCGGGGCTGCGGGACGAGCTGGAGCCCTACAAGCTGCCCGGCCGCTGCGTCATCGTGGACGGGCTTCCGCTCAACGGCAACGGGAAGACCGACCGCTCCGCGCTCAAGGCCCTGATACCCGCGCCGCGCGCTGAGCGCTGACCTGCTGAACACTGACCCGCCGTCCGCGGAGTGCTGCCGCGCGGACCACCGCTCCGCGCGGCAGTGCCCCGCCGGCCTGTGGCCTGCGGGGCACCGACCCGCGATGCGCGGCCCGCGGACCGCGCATCGCGGGAGCCCTGTTCCTCTGCTCCCCTGCTCTCTACTCCCGGATTCCGGCGAGCTCGGTCACGCGGCCGCGCATGGCGTTCGCCGCCGCGATGGTGGCCGCCAGGACGCCGATCCCCGCGCAGGCGAGGATGACGGCGCCGGTGGACAGCCAGGGGATCGTGACCGGGAAGCTCCCGATCAGGCTGTGGATGGCGATGCCCTGCACCAGCAGGACCGACAGTCCCGCGAAGCAGGCGACGATCGCGCCGAGCGCGACGGCGATGGCCGACTCCGCCGCGACCCACCAGAGGATCTGCCTGCGGGTCGCGCCCGCCAGGTGGAGGGCGGCCAGCTCGCGGCGCCGTCCCGTGCTGGCCATCACCATCGTGTTCGCCACCGCGACCAGCGAGTAGATCAGCGCGATGCCCAGCACCAGGAACGTGGTGGTGCGGCTCGACTCGTTCGAGTCGGACGTCTTGGCCTCCAGGGCCTGGGTCCGGGACACCACCTTGGCCGGCTGGCCCGCCATCGCCGTCCGCAGGGCCTGCTCGGCCATGGCGGGGGCGGTGCCCGGAAGCACCCGCACGTCCACCCGGCGCGGGGAGCCGCCGGTGACCGCGTCGGAGCTGAGGAAGCACAGGTCGTTGGCCAGGCCGGTACGGGCGACCGCCTTGACGGTCACGTCCCGCTTCGTCCCGTCCGGGCCCCAGATCGACACCTGCGTGCCCGGCTCCAGGTCGCCACCGCCGGAAGCCTTCTGGTCCACGATCAGCGATGCGGGGCCGAAGTCGCGCAGCGACCCGGACCGCAGCGCGGGCGCCTCCACGTTCGGCACGTCGGCGGGGTCCACCACCTGAGCGTTGAGCGCGTCGATGAAGTCGCCGTTCCGGCTCCCGACGTAGACCTGGGCCTCGCGGACCGGCGCCACCTGCACGCCCTTGACCTGGCGGAGCGCGGCGACCGTCGCGTCGGGCAGCGTCCGCCCGTTCCCGGGCAGGACCACGAAGTCGGCCCGGACGGTCTGGGCGGTCTGGTGCGTCACCGCGCTCTCGGAGTTGTCCTGGATGATGAAGAACGTCGCCGCGACGCCGACCGCGACCACCACGGCCCCGGCGGTGGCGGCCGTGCGGCGCGCGGCCGCCATGGCGTTCGCTCTGACGATCATGGAGGCCGTGCCCATCCGGGTCAGCGGCCAGGTCAGCCAGCGCACGAGCGGCCCCGCCATCACCGGCAGCAGCAGCGCGAAGGCGCCGACGAACAGCAGCGGGATGTCGATGACCTTCCGCAGGTTGGTCATCGCGGTCGGCGAGCCGCTGATCGTGGAGGCGGCGACGGCCACGGCCGAGCCGAGGGCGGCGATGCCGAGCAGCCAGCGCGTCGGCGTCATCACCCGCTTGTCGACGGCGGCGTCGCGCAGCGCCTCGACCGGCGCGACCCGTCCCGCCCGCCAGGCGGTGACGGACGAGCCGCCGAGCGCGGAGAGCAGCCCGGTCGCGAACCCGACCGGCAGGGGCCACCAGGAGACGCCGACGGTGAACCAGCCGGGCGCGACCTCCGCGTCGACCAGCCACTCCCCGACCAGCCTGCCGCCGAAGACCCCGATCCCGCAGCCGACGAGCGAGGCCACGACGCCGATCAGCGCCGCCTCGCCGATGATCATGCGGCGCATCTGCCGCGGCGTCGCGCCGATCATCCGCAGCTGCGCCATCTCCCGGCGCCGCAGGTCGGCGACGAACGCGAAGGTGGCGATCACCACGAAGATCGCGACGAAGCTGACCACGGCGGTGGTGGTCTCGGCCGTGATCTCGGTGCCGTTGAGCAGGTCCTTGCCGCCGCTCGGGTCGGGGTCGGCCTTCTTGCGGTCCGATCCGGTCAGGACGTTCGCCGCGTTGCCGACCGCCTGCCGGACGGCCTCCGGCGAGGCGAACACCGCGGCCGCCGCGGTGGACGGCTCGATCCTGGCCGCCGCCTGGTCGGTGAAGAAGACCGCGCTCTCGAACCACTGCGGCTTGACGACGCCCGACACGGTGAAGGTCTGCCGGCCGGCGCCGGTGTCCACGCTCAGCTTGCGGCCGACGTCGGCGGCGGAGCCGCTCGCGAGGACGATCTGGTCGTCGGCGCCGGGCGCGCGCCCGGCGGTGAGCCGGTAGCGGCCCAGCGCGGCGGCCGACCAGCCGTGCCCGACCTGCTTGGCCGGGCCGCCGGCCGTCCGCACGTCGAAGGTCCGGTCGGGGACGGTGCGTCCGGCCGAGGAGAGCCTGGTCACCAGCTCGGGCGGCAGCGGCGCGGGCCGCTGGAGCTTCATGTCGAGCTGGATGCCCTCGTACCTGAACGGCAGGGTGTCGTGGGGCGTCACGACGACGGGCGCCTCGGCGAAGCGCTGCGGCCCGGGGAACGGGGTCTGCAGCGCGGCCGCCAGCGTGAGCAGCATCGGCACGACGATGGCGACGCCGCCCACGAGGGCGAAGAAGGCGCCGACGAAGCTGATCCAGCGGGTGCGGATCGTGGCGAGGGCCAGCCGCAGGACGGCGGCGGTGGACTGCTCGCCGCTCACGCGCCGGCCTCCATGGCGGCCAGCTGCGCGGCCACCAGGTCGGCGGTCGGATCGGCCAGCTCGCCGGAGATCCGGCCGTCGGCGAGGAACAGGACCCGGTCGGCGTGCGAGGCGGCCCTCGGGTCGTGCGTCACCATGACGACGGTCAGGCCCGGCCCGTCCACGAGGCCGCGCACGAGCTTGAGCACCTCGCGGGACGAGGCGGAGTCGAGGGCCCCGGTCGGCTCGTCGGCGAAGACCACGTCCGGGCGGGTGACCAGCGCCCGCGCGATGGCCACGCGCTGCTGCTGGCCGCCCGACAGCTCGCTCGGGCGGTGCCCGGCCCGGTCGGTGAGGCCCACGGACTCCAGCACCGCGTCGACGTCGCCGGGTGGCGCCGGCCGCCCCGCCAGCCGCCGGGGCAGCTCGATGTTCTGCCGGGCGGTCAGCGAGGGGATCAGGTTGAACGCCTGGAAGACGAAGCCGATCCGGTCGCGGCGCAGGATCGTCAGCGCGTTGGACGACAGGCCGCTCAGCTCCGCGCCGGCGACGCGCACCTGCCCGGAGGTCACGGTGTCGAGGCCGGCGGCGCATTGCAGGAGCGTGGACTTGCCCGACCCCGACGGCCCCATCACGGCCGTGAAGGTACCGGCCTCGAACACCGCCGAGACTCCCGCCAGCGCCTTCACCACACCGGCGTCGGTGCTGTACTCCTTGTGCACCTCGACCAGCTCGACGGCCTCGCCGACCTGGGACTCCTTCACGGTGGTCCGGTTTCGCAGAGTGAACATGAACGGGTCCTGTCGTCGGCTTCTGGGGGGAGGCGTGGGGTGCGGGGCCCAACGCTTACGACGCTAGTGAAGGGCCGTGTCCGTGTCGCTGGCGCTAAGTACACTCTTGATCCGGTAGCTGGGTGCAGGCTGGCGAAACAGACCTACGCCATCGCCACCAGGACGCGGCGGTCGCCGGTGAACGGGCGGCGTCCGTGCGCGGTCAGCACGTTGTCGATGATCAGCAGATCCCCGCGGCGCCAGTCGACGTCCACGGCGCACGCCAGGCCCCGTTCCATGATCTGGTGGATGTAGGAGTCGGGGATCGGGCGGCCGTCGGCGAAGCGGACCGACTGGGGCAGCTCCTCCTCTGGCAGGATCTTGGCGAGCGCCTTCCCGGCCTCGCCCAGACCGGCCGGGTGCCACTGGTCGGCCTGGTTGAACCAGACCTCGGCGCCGGTCACCGGATGCCGGACGATGGCCTGGCGGGTCTGCGCGATCCGCAGCGTCCCGCCCGGCAGCCACTCGTGCTCGGCCTGCGTCTCGCCGAGGAACGCCTCGACCTCGTCCCGGTCGGTGGTCTCGAAGGTGTCCTGCCAGCTCTTGCCCAGCCCGGACCCGCCGTGCAGGTTCTGGGTGTAGCGGACGCCTTCCGAGAAGTCGGCGACCAGCTCGTCGTCCAGCTCGGCGAGCCACCGCGCGGTGTCCGCCACGGGCGTCGCGCCGCCGCTGCCGGGCGGCACCGCGCAGAAGAACGTCAGGCGGTCCGGCCAGGAGTGCGCGTACGACATCTCGCTGTGCATGGAGATCGTCAGATCGGCCGGGTACTCGGTGGAGGTGTAGACGTTGGCGCCGACCTTGGTGCGCGGCGAGTTGCCGTGCACGTAGGCCAGCCGGCGCGGCAGCAGCAGGTCCAGGACCTCCGGCAGGGTCTCCTCGGTGGCGTCGAGGCCCCGGAAGACCAGCGCCTTGTCGCCCACGAGCACCGTGCCGAGGTCGTTGTCGGCGAGGAACTCCTTCAGTCCCTGGCCCCCGTCCACCGGAACCTCGCGCGGCTTCCAGTCGGCCTGTCCCATCACGGGCACCTTTCGTCGTCGTTGGCTATGCGGATCACATTTTGGCGCGGCGGATCGCGGGCGTGGCCACGGCGATCACGCCGAAGGCGGCCATCGCCACGGCCGAGACCAGGAGGGTGTCGCGCGCCCCGAACAGGTGGAGGGAGAACCCGCCGACGAGCGAGCCGACGGAGTTCATCCCGGACGCGACCAGGCCGAGGACACTGCCGACCCGCCCCTGGAGGCGGTCCGGCGTCGTCTTCACCTGGTAGATGCCGGCCGCCACGTTCATCACGGCGCCGGCGAACACCATCGCGCCGAACAGCACGCCCAGGGCCACCGGGTTGCCGGTGAAGGCGATCCCGGTGAGGAAGATCCCCCAGACGAAGAACGTCCCGGTGAACAGGACGGGCATGCCGAACCACTTGAGCAGCTTCTGGGCCACCAGCGCCCCGGCGACGCCGCCGAGGCCCGCGATCAGGCCGATGAGGCCGACCAGGGCGGGCGAGCCGTCCCGCTCCTTGATGACCAGGACGATGGCGATCGCCAGCACCTGGAAGACGATGTTGCTCCCGGCGATGAGGGCGATGGCGACCCGGAGCACCTTGTCCTGCCAGACCCATCGCAGGCCCTCGGCGATGTCCCTGCGGAACTTGCCCTTCTTGCGGCCGCTCTTCTCCTCCTCCTCGTCGCGCGGGTCCTCGAACGGGCGGCGGATCATCAGCAGGAGCACCAGCGCGGCCAGGTGGGTGAGCGCGGTGAGCCCGAACGGCAGCCAGCGGGTGACGGCGAAGAGCCCGGAGCCGACCGGCTGCCCGAGCAGCCCGGACGCCTGCCCTCGCGCCTCGTTCTGCGACAGTCCCGCCGACAGCTGGTCCTCGGGCAGGACGTGCCGGATCGCGGCCCGCTCGGCCAGCCGGTAGACGATCGCGGCGGTGCCCTCGATGAAGGCGGCGGCCATGATCTGCGGCAGCCACATATGCCCGGACGCCAGGACCAGCACGACGCCGAGCATCGACAGGACCCCGGCGAGGTCGCAGTAGATCATCAGGCGGCGGCGGGGCACCCGGTCCACCAGCACGCCCGCCGGGATCTGCACCAGCAGCTGCGGCAGCAGCGCGGCGAACCCGACCAGGCCGGCGCCGACGGTGTCCCCGCGCCAGACCATCAGCAGCGGGTAGGCGACGGCCGCGGCGCGCATGCCGAGCGTGGACAGGCCCGCGCTCGTCCACAGCAGGAGGAAGTCGCGGTTGCGGCGCAGCGGGACCGGCTTGCCGCCGTCCTGGCTCGGAGGGAGGTCCTCGATGACGCTCATGTCAGGCCCCCCGCCGTTCCACGACGCCGTTCGCGCACCACTCAAGGACGGCCATCGCGCTCCACATCTTGTTCTCGGCCTGCTCGAATGCGATGCTCCTGGGCCCGTCCAGGACCTCGGCGGTGACCTCGTCGCCGCGGTGGGCGGGCAGGTCGTGCATGAACAGGGCGTCGGGGCTGGCGCGCCACAGGTCGCCGGTCACCTGGAACGGCTCGAACAGCCGCCGCCAGTCGGGATCGGCCTTGCTGGTCCCCGTGGTCTGCCAGCGGGTCGTGTAGACGACGTCCATCCGCTCGGGGACGTCCTCCAGGCTCTGGCTCTCGGTGAGGGTCGAGCCGTTGGCGGCGGCCTGCTTCGCGGCGCGGGTGCCGATCTCGGCGCTGAGCCCGTATCCCGGCGGCGTGGCCAGGTGCAGGTGCACGTCGCGGAAGCGGGTCAGGCCGAGGGCGAGCGCGGCGGCGGTGTTGTTGCCCTCGCCGACATAGAGGACGCGAAGGCCCTCGATCCGGCCGAAGCGCCGGTGGAGGGTGGTGAGGTCGGTCAGGCCCTGCGTCGGGTGCTCCTGGGCGCTCATCGCGTTCACCACCGACATGCCGCCGAGCGCCGCCCAGGCGCGCATCTCCGCCTGGTCGTCGGCGGTGCGCGCCACCATGATGTCGAGCATCCGGGCGAACACGGCGCCGGTGTCCTCGGCCGTCTCGCCGGTGGCGAGCTGGAGCTCCTCGGGCCGGAAGGTGACGATGCCGCCGCCGAGCCGCTGGGCGCCCGCGGAGAACGCCGTCCTGGTGCGGGTGGAGGTGCGGCGGAAGAGGATCCCCGTCACCGTGCCGGCGAGCGGCGCCCCGTCCGCCCCGGAACGGCCGGCGAAGCGGGCGCCGCGCACCATGACGGAGTGCAGGTCCTCATCCGAGAGGTCGCTGAGGGAGATGACATGGCGTGCGGTCAAGGCCCGTCCTTTCGTTGGTGGGGCGGATGGGGCTCAGGCCGGCTTCCGGTCGAGGGCGAGCGTGAGCGCCTTGACGATCCCGGGGCCGAGGTCGCCGTTGGTGAGCAGGACGAACCCGGAGGCGGCGTGCAGGTGGCCGAGCGCGAAGCCGTGGTAGCCGATCGGCGTGCCGCCGTGGCCGTAGTGCACGTCGCCCTCGGACACCTCGACGATCGTGCCGAGGCCGTAGCCGCTGTCGGCCTCCGGCGTCAGCATCGCCGCGCTGGTCTCGCGCGACAGCAGCGCGCGGGGCCTGCCGAGGCGGCCGCGGCGGACCTCCATGACCACCTCGGCCAGGTCGGCCGCGGTGGCCCACAGCCCGGCCGCGGCCTGGTCGGCCCTGACCCGGTAGCGCCCCTCGATCGTCGCGCCCAGCTCGTCGTGCCCCCAGGCGGCCGAACGGCCGGCCGCGAGCGGGAGGTTCTGGTCGAAGCCGCTGTGCCGCAGCCCGAGCGGCTGCATGACGAGCCCGTCCACGAGCTCGGCGAACGGCGTGCGGGTCATGTCCTCCAGCAGCTGCTGGACGACCAGGAAGTGGACGTTGGCCCTGCGGAACGCCTCGCCGGGGACGAGCTCGCGGGTGACGTCCGCCGCCAGGATCTCGGCGACGGGCGGCGCTCCCGTCCCGGGGAGGAAGCCCTTGCCCTCGTTCGGGGTCAGGCCCGACCGGTGCCCGAGCAGGTGCCGGAGCGTCACCGGGACCGCGTCGGCCGGGCCCGGCACCCGCCACGACTCCAGGTAGTGGTTGACGTCCCCGTCGAGGTCCAGGCCCTCGTCCACGAGCTTGAGCGCGGCGAGCGCCGTGACGTGCTTGCTCAGCGAGCCGACCTGGAAGACGGTGTCGGCGCGGACGGGCGCGGTCCGCGCCGCGTCCACGAAGCCGAACGCCTCCAGCTCGACCAGCTCGCCGTTCTCGATGAGCGCCAGGCTCGCGCCGGGCACGGTGCTCTCGGCCAGGGCCCGCTCCAGCACCTCGCGGTACCGGGAGGCGGCCCGCGCGGGCACCGTCGGGACGGAAGCGGGCGGCGCGGGGTTCTTCTGATCCACCGCGGCGGCCAGCTCCCGCAGCGTCTCGTGCTGGTAGAGCATGTGCAGGGTGAGCGGCAAGCCGGCGTCCCGGGCCGCGGCGGTCACCTGGATCGCCTGGATCGAGTGGCCGCCGAGCGTGTGGAACCCGTCGTCGCGGCCGCAGCGCTCCGCGCCGAGGACCTCGCAGATGATCGCGGCGAGCGCCCGCTCGGCCGGTGTGGCCGGTTCGAGGTAGGCGCGCGTGTGCCCTCCGGTGCGGTGGCGCAGCAGCTCGGCCCGGTCGACCTTGCCGTTGCGGTTCAGCGGGATCGAGGCGACCTCGGTGAAGCTCGCCGGGACCATGTAGGCGGGCAGCCGCTCCGCGCAGGCCCGCTCCAGCTCGGCCGGGTCCGCCGCGCCGACGTGGAAGGCCGCGATGTCGCCGGTCTCGGTGACGGCGACCGCCGCCTCCTCGACCGACGCGTGCTCGGCCAGCACGGCCTGGATCTCGCCGAGCCCCACCCGGTAGCCGCGGATCTTGACCAGGTCGTCGTCGCGGCCGAGGAAGTCCACCGTGCCGTCCGGCAGCCACCGGGCCCGATCCCCGGTCCGGTAGAGCCGGGCGCCGGGCGGGCCGTAGGGGTCGGGGACGAACGCGGCGGCGGTGCCGGCCGGGCTGCGGTGGTAGCCGCGCGCCAGCCCGGTCCCGCCGACGAACAGCTCTCCGTCGACGCCGGCCGGGACGCGGCGCATCCGGCCGTCCAGCACCCGCATCACCATGCCGGGGAGCGGGGCGCCGATCGGCACGCCCTGCTCCCTGACGGGTCCGTCGAGCGGGTGCACGCAGGTCCCGACCGTGGCCTCGCTCGGCCCGTACTCGTTGACGACCCGGCCGTCGCCGAGCATGCCCCGCCACTGCTCGGCCAGCGGGACCGGGAACACCTCGCCCGCGACCACGATCGTGGCGGCGAGGGCGCCAGCCTGCTCGGCGGTGAGCTGCCGGGTCAGGATCTCCAGATGGCCGGGGGTGAGCTTGAGGAAGCCGAACGGCCCGGCCTCGGCGAGCCGCTCGCCGAGGCGCGTCAGGTCGTCGCCGGCGGGCAGCATCCAGACGCGCTCCCCGGCCAGCAGCGGCGCCCACAGGTTCGGCACCACCAGGTCGAAGGCGGTGGAGGAGAACAGCGCGCCGCCGCCCGGCCCGGCCGCCACCAGCTCGCGGGCGGCCCAGTCGAGGTGGTTGGCCAGCGACCGGTGTGTGACGGCCACGCCCTTGGGGCGTCCGGTGGAGCCCGAGGTGTAGATGAGGTAGGCCAGCCGGTCCGGCGGCTCGGCCGCCCCTGGCGCCGGGGGCACGGCGCGCGGCGGGGGTACGGCGCCGGGCAGGGCCCGCGCGCCGTCGGTGGTGACGACCGCCGCCGCTCCCGACTCGCGCAGCAGGTCGTCGATCCGCGCCGCCGGGGAGGCCGGGTCGATCGGCAGATAGGCCGCGCCCGCCTTCCAGCTCGCGAGCATCGCGGCGAGCAGGCCGGGGCCGCGGTCCAGGACGATGCCGACGACCGACTCCGTCCGCGCGCCCAGCTCCCGCAGCCGCCCGGCGAGCCGCTCGGCGCGCTCGTCCAGCTCGGCGTAGGTCAGCTCCTCGGCGCCCTGGACGACCGCGACCGCCTCGGGCGTGCGGGCCGCCTGCGCCTCGAACCGTTCGAGCACCGACGCGGACGCGGACGGCGCCGCCCCCTGCTCCCGGCCCGCCAGCTCGGCCACGCGGGCGGCGGGCAGGACGGCGTCGGTGGAGCCGTCCGGGTCGGCGGCCATGGCCTCCAGCACGGATTGGTACAGCTCGGCCAGCAGCGCCGCGTGCTCGGGCGTCACGCCCGCCGCCCCGAACCGGAGCACGAGCCTGCCGGGCGCGGTCGCGACCGAGAACACGAACTCGTTCACGGCGAACCCGCCGGTGCCCGTCACCTCGGTCGTGCCGGAGTCCCGGTCGGTCTCGGCGAAGTCCTGGTAGCTGAAGTAGACGTCCACCAGGCGTCCCGCCTCGCCGGACGCGCGCTGCAACTCGGGCATCGGGAAGTGGCGGTGCGCCCACTGGGCCGCCTCGCGGTCGAAGACCAGGCGCACCAGCTCCCGCCAGGTGGCGGCGGCGGGCGGCGAGGGGAACGGCAGCACGTTCAGGTGCATGCCGAGCGACCGTTCGGCGTCGTGCGCCTCCCGCCGGACGTGGGTGGTGAGCCCGCTGTGGAAGGCCGGCTCGGGGGTGAGCGCCCGCAGGACGGTGAGGTGGGCGGCCAGCATGACGCTCTTCAGCGGCGCCCGCACGGTCCTGGCGAGGCGGCGGAGCCCCTCGTCCAGGGGCCGCAGGTCGATGTCGAGGTCGTAGGACTCGCTTACCGCGTCCCGGTCCAGCCACGCGGGCGGAAGCTCGAACTTGGCGTGCGTGCGGAGCGTCTCCAGCCAGAACGCGCGGTCGTCGGCCGACCCCAGCGCCCGCAGCTCGGCGGCGACCGTGTCGGCGAACCGCTCGGCGGGCGCCGGGCGCGCAGGCAGCCCCTGGTAGGTCTCGATCAGCTCCCGGAGCAGCAGGCGCAGGCTCCACCCGTCGAGGATCGCGTGGGCGTAGGCGACGGTGAGCTGCCAGCCGTCGTCCCCGCACAGGTGGACGTGGAGGCTCAGCAGCGGAGGCTCGGCCGGGTCGAAGACCATGGCGCGGCGGCTCGCCACATGCGCCTCGATCTCCTCGTCCGGCACGTCCGGGCCGGTGATCTCGACGGGGATCTCGACGTGCTCGTGGACGAGCTGGAGCGGCTCGGAGTGGCCGTAGGCGTCGAACGACGTCCGCAGCGCCTCGTGCCGCTCGGCCAGGGCGGCGACGGCCCGCCGGAAGTCACCGGCGGAGAAGGGCCTGCCGTCCCGGATCCGGACGGAGCTGACCTGGTGGTAGCCGGGGCGGCCCGACTCGCTGGAGGCCAGCATCTCGATCAGCATGCCGACCTGGTTGCGGGTGGCCGGGTAGGCGTCGGTCAGCCCGTCCGGCAGCCGCTCCCGGTCGGCGGCCGACAGCAGCGCGAACGGCTCGGTGCGCGGCGCGTCCTCGGCGGTGCCCGCGCGGGCGGCCAGCAGCGCGCACAGCTCGGCGAAGCCCTCGTGCTCCATCAGCTCGCGGGTGGTGATCCCGTAGCCCTCCTCGCGGAGGGTCGCGACGAGCACCACGGCGCGGATGGAGTCGCCCCCGAGGTCGAAGAACCGGTCGTCCAGGGTGACCCGCTCGACGCCGAGGACCGTCCGCCACAGCGCGGCGATCCGCTCGTGGAACGGCGAGGGCAGTTCCACGGCGTCGCCGTCCCGGCGGGCGGCCGGCTCGGGCAGCGTCCGCCGGTCGAGCTTGCCGTTGACGGTCAGCGGCAGCGCCTCCAGCTCCACGAACGCCGAGGGCACCATGTAGTGCGGCAGCCGCTCGCGCAGCGCGGCCGGGTCGAACGCGGCGTCGCCGTCCGGGACGACGTAGCCGATCAGGCGCGGCTCGCCCGAGGCGTCGCGGCGCAGCGCGACGACCCCGTGCCGCACCCCGGGGCTGGCCGCCAGCGCGGCCTCGACCTCGCCCAGCTCGACCCGGTAGCCGTGGATCTTCACTTGGTCGTCGATGCGGCCGACGAACTCCAGCACCCCGTCCCGGGTGCGGCGCGCTGTGTCGCCGCTGCGGTACCGCCGCGCCCCCGGGGGACCCTGCGGGTCGGGGACGAAGCGGGCGGCGGTCAGCCCGGGGCGGCCGAGGTAGCCGCGGGCGACGCCGGGGCCGGACACGTGGATCTCCCCGACCGCGCCGGGCGGCACCGGGTGCCCGTCCTCGTCCAGCAGGTCGACGGTGAGGTCCGACAGCGGGCGGCCGACGGTGTTGGGCGCGTCGGGCGCGAGGTCCCGCTTGGACAGCCGGTGGTAGGTGGTGTGCACGGTGGTCTCGGTGATCCCGTACATGTTCACCATCGCCGTCCGGCCGAGGCCGCGGCGCTCCACCCAGGGCGCGAGGTCGGAGAACTCCAGGCGCTCCCCGGCGAAGACGACCGCGCGCAGCGCGACCTGCTTGAGCTTGCGGTCGAGGTCCCCGGCGGTCAGCAGCGCGCGGAACGCGGTCGGCGTCTGGGACAGGACGGTCACCTCGTGCTCGATCAGCTCGTCGAGCAGCTCGTCGGGCATCCGCGTCACGTCCGGCGGGACGACCAGGACGGCGCCGCCGTTCAGCAGCGCGCCCCACATCTCGAACACCGACACGTCGAAGGCGTAGGAGTGGGTCATGCTGAAGACGTCGGTGTCCTCGAAGGCGTAGTGCTCCTGGGCCGTGGTGATCAGCCGCACGACGTTCCGGTGGGTGACCGCCACGCCCTTGGGCCGTCCGGTGGAGCCCGAGGTGTAGATCGCGTAGGCGAGGTTGTCGGGGACCGCGCGCGCCCCTCCGGCGGGACCCTCGCCCGGGTCGATGCCGTCCGTGCCGATGAAGATCGCGCCGCAGCGCTCCCGCAGGGCGGCGGCGCGGTCGTCGCCGACCACGACCCGCACGTCCGCGTCCGCCACCATGTAGGCGAGCCGGTCCAGCGGGTTCTCCGGGTCCAGCGGAAGGTAGCCGGCCCCGGCCTTGAGGACGCCGAGCAGCGCGGGCAGCAGGTTCTCGCCCCGCTCCAGGCAGACGCCGACCAGGTCGTCGGGCCCGATCCCGAGCGAGGTCAGGTGGGCGGCGAGCCGGGCGGCGCGCCGTTCGGTCTCGGCGTAGGACAGGCGCGCGCCGCCCGCGATGACCGCGGTGGCGTCCGGTGTCGCGGCGGCCTGCTCGGCGAACAGGTCGTGCAGGCAGTCGCCGGTCTGCGGCGGGGCGGCGAAGCGGCGGGCGTCGCCGTCCAGCCCGTCCGCGACGGCCTCCAGCACCTGCCGTTCGAGCCCGGCCAGCCGCCGGGCGGTGTCCTCGGAGATCGTCCGGGCGTCGGCGGTGAGCACCACCCGGCGGTCGCCGAAGGCGTGCACCGCCAGGCCGAACTCGGTGGGCGCCTCGGTGGCCCTGGCCTCGGTGTCGATCGCGCGGTCGTCGGTCTGGTGGAAGTCGATGTAGTTGAAGTAGGCGGGGACCAGCCGCCCGCCGCCCTTCCACAGCGCCTGCACCGCCGGCGCCGGGTAGCGCCGGTGCGCCCAGGTCTCCAGCTCCGCCTCGAACGTCCGCGCCAGCAGCTCGCGCCAGGTGCCCGCGGCGCCGTCGAAGGGGATCGGAAGCGTGCTGAGGAACATCCCGATCGCCTGGTCGGCGCCCACGACCTCCGGGCGGGCGTGCTGGACGAGCCCGGTGTGGAACCGGCCGCCCGGCGCGAGGGCGTCGAGCGCGGTCAGGTGCGCGGCGAGCAGCACCGTCTTCAACGGCACGTCCGCCTCGGCGGCCCTGGCGCGCAGCCGCTCGCCGAGGTCGTCCAGCGGGACCTCGATGTTGTAGGAGCCCGGCCCGGCATCGGCCAGCTCGGCCGCAGTCGGCGCGGGCGGGGTGAACGGCCGGTAGTCGGTGACGATCCGCCGCCAGTAGGCGCGGTCCTCCTCCCCCGCGAGGGAGGCCAGCTCGCCCGCGACGAAGTCGGCGTAGCGGACGCCCCGCTCGCGCGGCCCGGCCTCGCCGGTGTCGCGGAGCCGCCGGTACGTCGTGATCAGCTCCATCTGGAGGGTGTGCTGGCTCCAGCCGTCCAGGATCGTGTGGGAGAAGGTGAGGGTGAGCCACCAGTCCCCGCCGGTCCCGGCGTGCGCGGCGGCCCGCAGCAGCGGGGCCCGCGTGAAGTCGAAGACGTCGGCCCGCTCCCGCAGCATGAAGTCGTCCAGGTCGCCGGGCTCGTGGACGGCGCTGAGCGCCTCCACCTCGGCGTGGACGAGCTGCATCGGGACGGAGTAGCCGGTCAGGTGCAGCGAGGTCCGCAGGATCTCGTGCCGGGCCACGATCTCGGCGACGGCCGCGTGGAAGGCGCCGGCGTCGAACGCGGCGTCGTCCTTGATCCGGGTGCTCGCCACGTTGTGGTAGACGTTGCGCTCGCCGCCCGCCATGAACTCCGAGATCATGCCGAGCTGGAGCTGCGACATCGGGTAGGCGTCGTCCAGGCCCTCGGGCAGGGCGGCGCGGTCCTCGTCCGACAGCAGCGCGAACGGCTCGACGGCGGCGGGCGGCGGCGCCGCGGCGCCCACGCGTCCCGCGAGACCCGCGAGCTCCGCGACCGTGCGGCGCTCGAACACGTCCCGGACGGTGACGGCGACGCCGGCGGCGCGCATCCTGCCGACGACCGCGACGGCCCTGATCGAGTCGCCGCCGAGGTCGAAGAAGCTCTCGTCCGCGCCGACCTCGGCGATGCCGAGGACCTCGCGCCAGATCCCGGCGACCCACTCCTGCCCCGCGCCGGTCGCGGCGGATCCGGGCGTGCGGGCGGCCTCCGGGAACCCCTGCCCGGGGGCGGGGGCGGGGAGCGCCTTCCGGTCGATCTTGCCGTTGGGCGTCAGGGGCAGCGCGTCCAGGACGACCAGCGCGCCGGGGACGGCGGCGGCGGGCAGCGTCCCGGCCAGGGCCGTCCGCACGGCGGCGGCGTCGATCGTCCGGCCCGGGGCCGCGACGACGTAGCCGGTCAGCAGCGCCGTCCCGGCCGCGTCGCGGTGCACGGCGGCGGCCGCGTCGGCGATCTCGGGACGGGCGCGCAGCGCGGTCTCGACCTCGCCCAGCTCGATCCGGGCGCCCCTGATCTTCACCTGGCCGTCGTCGCGGCCGAGGAACTCCAGCTCGTCGTCGTCGGTCCAGCGCACGAGGTCGCCGGTCCGGTAGAGCCGCGACCCGGGCGGGCCGTAGGGGTCGGGCAGGAAGGTCGCGGCCGTCCGTCCGGGATGTCCCGCGTAGCCGCGTGCCACGCCCGCGCCGCCGACGTACAGCTCGCCCGCGACGCCGCCGGGGACGGGCTCGGACCACTCGTCCAGGACGTACAGGCGGGTGTTGCGCACCGGCCGCCCGATAGGCACCCGGCCGCCCTCGTCCTGCCCGGCCGACAGCACGAACGCGTGGGTGACGTCGTCGGAACACTCGGTCGGGCCGTAGGCGTTGACCAGCTCCACGTGCGGGTACCTGGCCAGCCAGCGGTTCACCAGGTCGGGCGGGAACGCCTCGCCGGTCACCACCAGGAACCGCAGCTCCGGCAGGTGCGGCGCGTCCGCGCCGACCTCCCAGGCGTCCAGCGCGGCCCGCAGCAGCGACGGGACGACCTCCAGGACGGTGGCGTGCTGGTCCCGGGTCAGCGCGAACAGCTCCAGCGGGTCCAGCGCCGTGTCGTCGTCGGCGACCACGAGGCGGCCGCCGGTCGCGAGCACGGCCAGCATCTGCCACACGGAGATGTCGAAGGCCAGCGACGCGTTGTGGACGAGCACCGTGGCGCCGTCCATCCGCAGGTCCTCGATCTTGGCGTGCAGGTGGTTGACCATCCCGGCGCGGTGGACGAGCACGCCCTTGGGGTTGCCGGTGGAGCCGGAGGTGTAGATGACGTAGGCGAGGTGGGCGGGGTCCGCGGCCGCGAGGCCGTCCGGGCTCTGGCCGGCCCACGCCTGCGGACGGTCCAGCGGGACCGCCGTGTAATCGCCCGGCAGCTCAGGGGCGCCGGACTCGGTCAGCAGCAGCGAGACGCCCGCGTCGTCCGCCATGAAGGCGAGGCGGTCCAGCGGCCGGTCCGCCGCCAGCGGCACGTACGCGGCCCCGGCCTTGAGCACCGCGAGCACGCCGAGCACGGACGACACCGAGCGCGCGGCGTACAGGCCGACCACGGTCTCCGGTCCCGCGCCGAGCCCGCGGAGGTAGCGGGCCAGCCGGTTCGCCTCGGCGTCGAGGGCGGCGTAGGTCAGCCCACCGACCGCGATCCGGTCGGGGTACGCCGCGGCGACCTCGGCGAACCGCTCCTCGAACGAGGTCCAGGGCGCCGGGCGCGCGGTCTCGTTCAGCGCGGCCAGCCGGTCCCGCTCGGCCGCCGGGAGCAGGCCCGTCCTGGCATCGCCGTCGAGGTCCGCGGCGATGGCCTCCAGCGCGGCGCGGTGCATCGCGGCGAGCAGCTCGGCGCGGTCCCGGCCCAGCACCCGCGTGTTGCTCTTGATCGCCAGGCCGCTCCCCGAGGTGTTGACCTCCAGGTCGAACTCGGTGGCGCCGCCGCCCATCCCGGCCGCGACGTCGACCTGCTCCTCGTCCACGACGTGGAAGTTCTGGTAGTTGAAGATGACGTTGATCAGGCGGCCGCCGCCGGCCACGCGCTGGATCTCCGGCAGCGGGAACCGGCGGTGCGGCCACAGCGCCAGCTCGGCCGCGAACACCTCGGCGCACAGCTCGCGCCAGGTGGCCGGGCCCCTCGGCACCGGGACGGGCAGCGTGTTGACGTACATGCCGTGGACGAGGTCCGCTCCGGCGATCTCCGGGCGGGTGTCGCACACCAGCCCGGTGTGCACGGCGCCCTCGCCCGCCACGGCGGACAGCACCGCGAGGTGCGCGGCGAGCAGGACGGTCTTGGCGGGGAAGCCCGCCTCGTCGGCCACCTCCACCAGCCTCGCCCGCAGGTCGGCCAGGGGCACCTCGACGCGGTAGTCGGTCGCGGGCCCGTCGCCCGCCCAGCCGGGCGGCAGCGTGAACGGACGGCGGCCGGTGGTCACCTGCTCCCAGTGCCCGCGCTGCTCGGCGTCGGCGAGCGCGTCCAGCTCGGCGGCGATGGTGTCGGCGAACCGCACGGCCGGGGCGGCGGGCGCGGGGGTGGCGGCGCCGTCCCTGATCGCTTGGTACTCCTCGACCACCTCCATCAGCAGGGAGTGCTGGCTCCACCCCTCGGTCAGGGCGTGCGACTGAGTGAACGCCAGCCGCCAGCCGTCCGGCTCCAGGTGCACCGCGACGCGCAGGAGCGGCGCGATGGCCGGGTCGAGGCCCCGCCGCCGCTCCCCGTCGATGTAGGACCGGATCCGCCGCTCGCGCTCGGCGGCGGACCGGGCCCGCAGGTCCTCGATCCGCACCGGGACGTGCACGGCGGGGTGGACGAGCTGGAGCGGGACCGAGAAGGAGTACAGGTCGAAGGACGTGCGGAGGGTCTCGTGGCGGGCCACGACCCGCTCCACGGCCGCCCGCAGCGCGTCGCCGTCGAACGGGACATCGTCGCGGATCATGAAGGAGGCGCAGTGCTGGTACCGGTTGCCGTCGCCGCCCGCCAGCATCTCCACCAGCATCCCGAGCTGCACCTGGCCGACGGGGTAGGCGTCGTCCAGCGGGGCGGGGAGCCGGGGCCGGTCCTGCTCGGGCACCAGGGCGAACGGCTCGACCAGCGCGTCGGCGACGTCGCCCCTGGGCGCGCCGGCGTGCGCGGCGACACGGGCGATCGTCCGCAGCTCGAACAGGTCCCGGACCGACACCGCGTAGCCCGCCTCGCGGAGCGCGCCGACCAGCGCGACCGCGCGGATCGAGTCGCCCCCGGCGGCGAAGAAGTCGTCCTCCACGCCCGGCTCCGCCACCGCGAGGACGCGCGACCACACCTGCGCGACCGACCGCTCGGCGGCCGTGCGGGGCTGGACGGCGGTCGTGAAGGCGGCCGCGCCGGGCTCGGGCAGCCGGTCCCGGTCGAGCTTGCCGTTGACCGTCACCGGGATGGCGTCGACCGCGACGTACCCGGCGGGCACCAGGTGCGCGGGAAGCGCCCGGTCCAGCCCGGCGCGCAGGCCGCGCGGCGTGACGGCGTCCACACCGTCCCGCCCGTCCTGTCCCTGCGAGCCTTCGGTGTCCGGGACGTAGTAGGCGATGAGCCGGTCATCGATGACGGTGACGACCGCCTGCGCGACGCCGGGCAGCGCGGTCAGCGCCGCCGTGATCTCGCCGGTCTCGATCCGGTAGCCGCGCAGCTTGATCTGCTGGTCGAGCCGCCCGAGGAAGTCGAGCGTCCCGTCCGGCAGACGGCGGACCAGGTCGCCGGTCCGGTAGAGGCGCGCGCCGGGCGGGCCGTGCGGGTCGGGGACGAACCGCTCGGCGGTCTCGGCGGGCCTGCCGAGGTAGCCGTGGGCGAGGCCCGCGCCGCCGACCACCAGCTCGCCGGGCACCCCGGCGACGGCCGGTTCGAGGTCGGCGTCGACGACGTGCCCCGTCGTGCCGGGGATGAGCCGCCCGATCGGGATCGACGCCGCGTCGGGCGCCACCTCGCCGATGTCGTGGACGGTGGAGAAGGTGGTGTTCTCGGTCGGGCCGTAGCCGTTGAGCAGCCGTCCCGGGGCGCCCGTCCGCTGGACGTTGCGCACGGTGGCGGGGTCGAGCGCCTCGCCGCCGATGAGGACGGTGCCCACCGAGGCCACCGCCGCGGGCTCCTCGCGGACCGTGTGGTTGAACAGCGTCGCCGTCATCCACAGGTGCGTGGTCCCGGTCGCCCGCAGGGCCTGCGCCAGCGCGGCGGGGGTGAGGACGGTCTCCTGGTCGAGGATGACGATCCGGCCGCCGTTGAGCAGCGGCCCCCACACCTCCAGCGTCGAGGAGTCGAACGAGGTGCTGCTGATGTGGGCGAAGCGGCTGTCGGCCCCGAGGGCGAGGTATCCGGCGCCGCGGACGAGGCGGACGACCGCCCGGTGCGGGACGACGATCGCCTTCGGCCGTCCCGTGGAGCCCGAGGTGTACATGACGTAGGCGGGGTGCTCGGGCGTGACCGCGGCGGGGCCGGGACGCGGCGCCTCGTCCGGACGCGACGAGGCGTCGCGCCGCCCGTCCAGCACCGTGGGCTCGACGACCACCGTGGGCCCGGCCCACGCGGGCAGGGTGCCGTCCGGTTCCGCGGAGGTGAGCAGCGCGGCGGCGCCGGAGTCCTGGAGCATGAACTCCAGCCGCTCCGCCGGGTAGGCCGGGTCGAGCGGCAGGTAGGCGGCGCCCGCCTTCACCACGCCCAGCAGCGCCGCGACCATCTCCGGCGAGCGCTCCATGCGGACGCCCACGACGCCGCCCGGTCCCGCGTGCACGGCGACCTGCTCGGCGACCCACGACGAGGCGACGTCCAGCCACCCGTAGTCGAGCTCCCGGTCACCGTGCACGACCGCGATGCTCGACGGGTCGGCGGTCACCCGCAGGACGGCGTCGTCGCCGTCGAGCGCGCCGGCGGAGGCGTCCCAGGAGGCCGGGGCCCCGCGCTGGTCGTCCGGCGTGCCCCAGGCCGCGCCGTCCGCGCCGTTCTCCGCCATGTCCTCCAGGACGGTGCGGAAGAGCCCGGCGATGCGGTCCGCGTTCGCCTGCGTCAGCGCGTGCGAGTGCGTGCGCAGGCTCAGGTAGCCGCGTAGCGCGGTCACGCCGAGCGCGAATTCGGTGGAGCTCCGGTTGAGGCCGTTCCCCTCGTCCACGACGTGGTCCGAGCCCTCGCCCGCGCCGGTCCCGCCGAAGTCCAGGTAGCTGAAGAACACGTCGATGAGCCGGTCGGTGCCGTCCCCCGCCGCCCCCAGCGACCCCATCGCGGCCAGCGGGTAGTCGCGGTGCGGCCACGCCCGCTGCTCCTCGGCGAGCATCCGCCGGGCCAGCTCCCCCCACGTCCGCGCGGTGCGGTCGATCGGAAGCGGCAGCGTGTTGAGGAAGGTCCCCAGGACGCGGTCGCCGCCCACGACCTCCGGGCGGGTGTGCGCGACGGTCCCGGCGAAGAACTCCGCCTCGCCGGTGAGCAGGCCGAGGACCTTGGCGAACGCGGCGGCCAGCACGCTCTTGATCGGGACTCCGGCGTCGGCGGCGAGCACGCGGAGCCGGGCGTCCAGGTGGCGGTAGGGGATACCGGAGCGGATCTGGACGGCGGGGGCGTCCAGGTCCCCGTGCCAGTCCGCCGGGAGCGTGAACCGGGGGCGGCCCGTGACGTCCCGCCAGTGGTCGCGGTCCTCGGCCGACTCCAGCGCCGCCAGCTCGGCGGCGATCACGTCGGCGAACCTGACCGGCACGGGCGGCGGCGCGTGGCCCGCGTCGCGGTAGCGGTCGAGGAGCTCTTCCAGCAGCAGGTGGTAGCTCCAGCCGTCCAGGATCGCGTGGCTCTTGACGAAGGTGCAGCGCCAGGCGTCGTCGGACTGCACGTGGACGACGACGCGGATCAGCGGCTTGGGCGCGGCGAGGTCGAAGAGCCTGCCGCGCTCGGCGGCGACGAACGCCTCCAGCTCGGCGTCCTGCGCGGCCTTGCCGAGGCCCCGCAGGTCGCGCAGCCCGCACTCGATCTCCGCCTCGGCGTGGACGAGCTGGAGCGGCAGGGAGAAGCCCTCCAGCGCGACCGAGGTGCGGAGCACGTCGTGCGCCAGGGCCGTGTCCCGGACGGCCCGCCGGAACCGTTCCATGTCGAACGGCTGCCCGTCGTCGATGAGGAACGACGAGATGTCGTGGTAGTGCGCCTCCGCGCTGAGCTGGGTCTCGATCAGCATCCCGAGCTGGTTGCGCGACAGCGGGTAGGCGTCGGCGAGGCCGTCCGGGAGCGCGGCGCGGTCCGCCGGGTCCAGGAGGGCGAACGGCTCGACCGGCGGGGCGGCCTCGGCCGGCGCGGCGCGCCCGGTCAGCCGCTCGCACAGCTCCGCGACGGTCGGGCTCGCGAACACGTCGCGGACGCCGACGTCCAGGCCGTCCTGGCGGAGCGCGGCGACCAGCGAGACCACGCTGATCGAGTCGCCGCCGCGGTCGAAGAAACTGTCGTGCACGCCGACGCGCTCCAGGTCCAGCACGTCCCGCCAGATCGCGGCGACCCGCTCCTCGGCGGGCGTGCGCGGCTCGACGAGATCGCCGCCCGACAGCGCGCCGGAGTCGAAGGCGGGCAGCGCGGCCCGGTCGACCTTGCCGACCGGGGTCAGCGGGATCCGCTCCAACGGCACGTACCCGGCCGGGACCATGTACTCGGGCAGCAGGGCGGCGCAGTGCCGCCGCAGCTCGTCGCCGTCGGTCTCCGCCGCCTGCTCCGCGGGCACGTAGTAGGCGACGAGCAGGCCCTCGACCACCACGACGCGGGCGGCCGACACCGCAGGATGGCGGCTCAGCACGCCCTCGATCTCGCCGGGCTCCACGCGGTTGCCGCGCAGCTTCACCTGCTCGTCGCGGCGGCCGATGAACTCCACGACCCCGTCCGAGCGCCAGCGGGTGATGTCGCCCGTCCGGTAGAGGCGGGACCCGGGCGGGCCGTACGGGTCGGGCATGTAGCGGTCGGCGGTCAGGCCGGGGCGCCCGCCGTAGCCGTGGGTGACACCCGAGCCGCCGACGCACAGCTCGCCGGGGACGCCGACCGGGACCGGCTCCAGGTTCCGGTCGAGGACGAGCATGGTGGTGCCCGGCATCGGCCGCCCGATCGGCACGACCTGGTCGGCGCAGGGGCCGTCCACCTCGAAGGTCGAGTTCCCCACCGTGATCTCGGTGGGCCCGTACTCGTTCATGACGCGGCCGCCGGGGCCGAGCATGTCCGCCCAGCGCGCGGCCGCGTCCCCGGCCAGCGCCTCCCCGCCCGGCACGACGGCCGAGGCCAGGCCCGCGACCTGCGCGGGTTCGAGCTGCCTGCCGAGCACGTCGAGGTGGCTCGGGGTGAGCTTGATGAAGTCGTAGGGGCCGGACGCGGCGATGGCCGCGCCGAGGTCGGCCGGGTCCAGATCGGGCGGCAGGACGTGCACGGGACGGCCGCAGATCAGCGGCGCGAACAGCGTGGTGACCACCAGGTCGGAGCCGAACGCCGAGAACAGCGGCGCGCCGCCGGGCTCGGGGGCCGCCGAGCGGCCCATGTAGTCGATGACGGCGAAGTTCAGGTAGGTGGCCAGGTTCCGGTGGCTGACCCGGACGCCCTTGGGCTTGCCCGTGGAACCCGAGGTGTAGATGACGTAGGCGAGCCGGTCGAGGTCGGCGGGCGCCGTGGGGACGGCCGCCGTCGGCTCCCCGAAGCCGTCCTCCGGCGTCACGACGTGGCGGCCGAAGCCGTCGCGGCCCTCGGCGGTGACCAGGAGCCGCACGTCCGAGTCGTCCAGCATGCCGCGGATCCGGTCGGCGGGGACCGCGCCGTCGAGCGGCAGGTAGGCGGCGCCGGTCTTCCAGACGGCGAGCACGCTGACCAGCAGCGCGGGACTGCGGTCCAGCAGGATCCCGACGATCGAGTCCGGCCCCGCGCCCGCCTCGGCCAGCCGGCGCGCCAGGCGGTTCGCCGCGCGGTCCAGCTCGCCGAAGGTGAGGCGCTCCGCGCCCGCCATGACCGCGGTCGCGTTCGGGGAGGCCGCGACGCGGGCCTCGATGAGCGCGAGCGTGTGCCCGAGACCCGGGTCCCGGTCGCCGACCGCCCACTCGCCGGTCAGCCGGGCCCGCTCGGCCTCGGGGAGCCAGACGTCCCGGGGGCCGCCCTCCCCGGTCGCCATCGCCCGCAGGACGGCGCGGAACATCGCGCCGATGCGCTCGCCGTGCTCCCTGCCCAGGACCCTCGGGTCGGCGGTCAGCACGACCTGCCCGCCCCGCGAGGAGATCGTCAGCGGGAACTCGGTCGGGCTGTCGTCGCCCGCGGGCGCCACGGTGCCGAGGTCGACCTGGTGGAAGTCCTGGTAGTTGAAGATGACCTGGTAGAGCCGCTCGCGCCCGCCCGCGGCCCGCTGGATCGCGGCGGTCGGGTAGCCGCGGTGGGGCCACAGCTCGACCTCGCGGGCGAACGTCGCCCGCACCAGCTCTCGCCAGGTGCCCGCCGACCGCTCGGCGACGAGCGGGACCGTGTTCAGGTACATGCCGTAGACGCGGTCCGCGCCGAGCACCTCGGGCCGGCCGTCGCAGACCAGCCCGAGGTAGAAGCCCTCCTCGTCGGTGAGCTGGCTCATCACCTTCAGCAGCGCGCTGACCATGACGGCCTTGAGCGACGCCCCGGCTTCGGTCGCCAGCTCCCGCAGCCCCGCCTCAAGGTCGGACCACAGGACGGAGACCTGGTAGCGGTCGCCGGGCGCGGCGTCGGGGTCCTGCCATCCGGCGGGCAGCTGGAAGCGGGCGTTGCGCTCCAGCACGTCCCGCCAGTACCCGGCGGACTCCTCGGACGCCAGGATCCGCCGCTCGGCCGCGACGAAGTCGGCGAACCGCACGGCGACGGGCTCGGGCTCCTCCATCGGCAGCCCGTCCCGGTACCGGTCGTAGAGGCCGATGAGCTCCATCACCAGCGAGTGGTGGCTCCAGCCCTCCAGGATCGGATGGCACTCGGTCACCGCGACCCGGTACCCGGTCGCCCTGGTCAGGTGGACGTGCAGGCGGAGCAGCCCCGGCACGCCGAGGTCGAAAAGCCGCGCCCGCTCGCCGCGCGAGTGCTCCTCCAGCAGCTCTGCGAGCCGGGCCGGGTCGGAGACGTCGCGCAGGTCGAACACGCGGGTGTCCAGGGCGGCCGACGCGTGCACCACCTGCATCGGGACGGAGTAGCGCTCCAGGTCGATGGAGGTGCGCAGGACCTCGTGGCGCGCGGCCAGCGTCGCCGCCGCCGCGCGGAAGGCGTCCGCGTCGAACGGGTGGCCGTCGTGGACCTCGAACGCCGAGACGTTGTGGTAGAGGTTGTCGCCCGAGTCGACGAGCATCTCCACCAGCATGCCGATCTGGTTCTGCGACAGCGGGTAGGCGTCCTGCGCCCCCTCGGGCAGCCGCGCCCGGTCCGCGTCCGAGATGAGCTCGAACGGCTGGACGAGCACGTCCAGCTCGGCGCCGCCGGGCTCCCGGTCGGGCAGCGCGTCCAGCAGGGACGCGATCGTCCGGTGCGCGAACACGTCCCGCACCGACGCGGCGAAGCCCTCGGCGCGCAGCTCGCCCACCAGCGCGACCGCGCGGATCGAGTCGCCGCCGAGCTCGAAGAAGCCGTCCCGCACGCCGACCTCGGGCACGTCCAGGACGCGCTGCCAGACCGCCGCCATCGCGCGTTCGGCGGGCGTGCTCGGGGCGACGCGCTCGCCGCCGGCCCGCAGCGCGGCGCGGTCCACGGCCGGGAGCGCCTTGCGGTCCAGCTTCCCGTTGGCGTTCATCGGGATGCGCTCCAGCGCGAGGAACGCCGACGGGACCATGTAGTCGGGCAGGAAGCCGGCGCAGTAGGCCGCCAGCTCGGCCGGCGGCGGCGGGGCCCCGTCCGGGACCAGGTAGCCGACGAGCCGGGCGCCGGACGGGCGGTCCTCCTTGACGACGACGGCCTCGCGCACGCCGGGATGCCCGGCGAGCACCGCTTCGATCTCGCCCAGCTCCACCCGGTAGCCGCGGATCTTGATCTGCTGGTCGGCCCGGCCGAGGAAGTCCAGCCGGCCGTCCGGGCGCCACCGCGCGAGGTCGCCGCTGCGGTACATCCGGCTTCCGGGGGGCCCGAACGGGTCGGGCAGGTAGCGGCTCGCGGTCAGGCCGGGCCGCCTGGCGTAGCCCCGGGTCACGCCGGGGCCGGCCACGTGGATCTCGCCGGGCACGCCGACGGGCACGAGCTGTCCCCACTCGTCGAGCAGGCGGACGGTCAGGTCGGAGAGCGGGAGCCCGATCGGGTTGCCGCCCTCGGGCCCGAGGTCGTCCTCGATGATCCTGTGGAACGTGGTGTGCACGGTGGTCTCGGTGATCCCGTACATGTTCACGAGGATGGGCCGGTCGAGCCCGGCCGCCTCGGCCCACGGCCGCAGTTCGGGCAGGTCCAGCTTCTCCCCCGCGAACACGACCGCCCGGAGGTCGAGCGGGCCATCGGCCGCCAGCGCGCTGAACGCGGTCGGGGTCTGCGAGAGGACGGTGACGCGCTCGGCCACCAGCAGCTCCCGCAGTTCCTCCGGCGAGCGGGTCACCTCGGCGGGGACGACGACCAGCTTCGCGCCGTGCGCGAACGCGGCCCACATCTCGAACACCGACACGTCGAAGGCCGGGGAGTGCGTCATGCTGAACACGTCGCCGGGGCCGAACGCGAAGTGCTCCTGCGCGGTGGAGACGAGGCGGGCGACGTTGTCATGGGTGACCATGACGCCCTTGGGCACGCCGGTGGAGCCCGAGGTGTAGATCGAGTAGGCGAGGTTCTGCGCGGTCGCGACCGGTTCGAGGTCGCCGGCGTCCTCGGCCCGGACGTCCGCCCGGAGATCGTCGGCGTCCACCGCCAGCACCCGCCCGGTGAAGACCGGGGCGAGCCGCTCGGCGGGCTCCCCCGCGGTGACCAGGACGTCGACCCGCGCGTCGGACAGCATGAACCCGAGGCGGTCGGCCGGGTGGACCGGATCGAGGGGCAGGTAGCCCGCGCCCGACTTCAGGATGCCGAGCAGGGCGGGGATGAGGTCGTCGCCGCGGGTCAGGCAGAGGCCGACCAGCCGCTCCGGACCCGCGCCGAGCGCGCGGAGCCGCCGTGCGATCCGGTTGGCGCGGGCGTTGACCTCGGCGTAGGTCCGGGTGGTCCCGCCCGCGGCCACCGCGGGCGCGTCCGGGGTCCGGCGCGCGGTCTCCTCGAAGATCTCGTGGAGCGTCGCGCCCGCGCGGGCCGCCGCGTCCGGCCGGGGCCGGTTGACGATCGCCAGCTCGTCGTCGTCCAGCAGCCGCAGCCCGGACAGCCGCAGGTCCGGGTCGGCGGTGACCTGCGCGAGCAGGCGGCGGAAGTGGCCGGCGAACCGCTCGACGGTCGCCTCGTCGAACAGCGCGGTCGCGTACTGGAACCGGGCGCTCATCCCGCCGCCGGTGTCCCGGCGCACCTGGAGGGCGAGGTCGCACTTGGCGACGGCGTCGTCGTCGCCGAACTGCTCCACCTCGATGCCCGGGACGGCCAGGTGCGGCGCCCGGTCCTCGTGCATCGTGAACGCGACCTGGTACAGCGGCGTCCGGGACATGTCGCGCTCGGGGTCGAGCTCGTCCACCAGCCGGGCGAACGGGACCTGCTGGTGGTCGTAGGCGTTCAGGACCTTGGTCCGGGTGGCCTCCACCAGGTCGCGGAAGCCCGGGTCGCCGCTCCAGCGCCCCCGCATGACCAGCGAGTTGAGGCAGTAGCCGACGACGTTCAGCAGCTCGGGCCGGTCCCGGCCCGTCACGACCGTGCCCACGGGGACGTCGGCGCGGCCGGTGTAGCGGGAGACGAGCGCCTGGAACGCGGCGAGGAGCACCATGTACGGCGTGGCCTCGGCGATCTCGGCGATCTTGTGGACGCCGTCCATCAGCTCGGGGCCGAGCGCGAAGTCGACCTTCCCGCCGGCGTGGCCGCGGATCGCGGGGCGGCGGCGGTCGGCCGGCAGCTCGGTCGGCTCCAGCCCGTCCAGCTCCGCCAGCCAGTAGCCCAGCTTGCGGTCGAGCGCCGGTCCCGCGAGCTCGGCCCGCTCCCACTCGGCGTAGTCGGCGTACTGCGGCCCCTCGGGCGCGGGCAGGGCACCGTCGTTGTAGGCCCGTCCGAGGTCCTGGCAGATGATCTGCATGGACCACGCGTCGCACGCGATGTGGTGGCAGACGACGAGGAGAATGTGGTCGTCGTCCGCGTGCTTCAGCAGGCGCGCGCGGGCCGGCCACTCGGCGGCGAGGTCGAACGGGCGCGCCAGCTCCTCGTCCAGGACGCGGCGCGCCTCGTCCTCGCCCGCCACCTCCAGGACCTCGAAGGCCGGCGTGCCGGGGGGATCGATGAGCTGGACCGGGCGGCCGTCCGCGGTGCCGTAGCGGGTCCGCAGGATCTCGTGCCGGGCGCAGACCAGCTCCCACGCGCGGCGGAGCCGCCCGGCGTCGAGCGGCCCCCGAAGCCGCAGCGCGAGCGGCACGAGGTACTCGACGCTGTCCGGGTCGATCTGCGAGAGGGCCCAGAGCTGCTGCTGCCCCCGCGACAGCGCGATCGGCCCCGACCGGTCGGCCGTGGGGAACCGCCTGCGGGCGGCGCCCCGTGCCCGCCCCGAGAGCCTGGCCTGGACGAGCGCCTCGCGCCGCGCCTCGGCCGAGTCCGTCAGCCCCTCACCCATCGTCCCGCCCCCTCAGCTTCTCGCGGATTCAGGAATTCGCCTGCTCCATGGAACGGCGCAGACTCAGCGGCCGCATATCCGTCCACACCTCGTCGATATGGGCCAGGCACTCGTCCTTGACGCCCTCGAATCCCTCCGCGCGCCAGCCCGCGGGCAACTCACGGTCGGCCCACCAGATCGAGTACTGTTCTTCGTCGTTCAGCACGACGAGATACTGAACCGCGGCATCCTGCTCGCTCATGCGCTCACTCCACAAGACCATTACCGGAATGTCATTCGGCACGGCCGTGACCATTGGCAAGGCTCCGGCCTTTAACGATCACGAGTGTTCACCGGGCACCTATAGCTGTCCTATATTCGCCCCCGCGGCCCGGTTCGCCCGGGCCGCGGGACGGGGCGCCGCCGCCCTTCCGACCGGCCGGGCATAGCGCGCGGGGGGCCGGGCCGGCGCCCCCGCCGGCGGGCCGCCGGTCTCCTTCGCTTAACCGTCCCGCCATGCCCGGGTCACGCCCGTCCGCACGTCACGGCGCAGGTCGCGGCCCATGGGCGGGTGCCAGGGAACTAGTTCGAGAGAACCATCCCGGTGTCCGCAACGTCCGATCTCGTGACCGAAATTGTCCGCTTCCGGCCAGCGATGGCACCAGGATGACGCACGGTCGTCCAACAATGGAGTCACCACGGGGCGATCTTGGAGCGCCTTCCTGGGACAACTCGCCTCAGCACCACGCAGACCGAGTAGATGATCACACAGAGTCAGCAAAGAAGGGTCTGCCCGAACTTGGACACGCCGAGTTACCCTCTCGGCATCCGCGCATCCCAAGCCACAAATCAGGGGGACGGCTTGACACGACCTGGGAATTCACCGCCAGACGGGGCCTTTTTCACGATGACGTCTCCACCCCGCGGACGATGTCAGGACACGCCGCTCGCGGGCGGCGAGTCCCGCTCCGGCTGAGATTCGCCGGAGCGCTCGCATCACAGGAGTGAAGCCGGGCCCCCCGCTCTGATCCGGTCTCCTCCCACGAGCGATATCCCGTCGGGCTCCCCACAGGCGGAAATCATGGCGGGCGACCCCCGCCGCACCACGAGAACCGACGTGCGCGCGCACGTTCCGGACGCCTCCCCGAAACGTTCCGGACACCGCGCGCACTTCTCGGATGCCCGCTCGACAGGAGCTCAACGGCCATGGCTCGTCCAAGACGACTCAACAGCTTGACAGGCATGGAAGGATTCGGGAGGCAAAGAATGGAGTTCTTCATTCTTGGGCCGGTGGAGGCGCGCCGTGCCGGCGTCGCCGCCGACCTCGGGGGCGCAAAGCAGAAGACCCTGCTGGCAGCCCTGATACTGGCCGGCGGCTGGGTGATCTCCGATGACCGGCTGAGCACGCTGCTGTGGGGCGAGGCCCCGCCCACAACGTCCAGCGCGCAGATTTACACCTATGTGTCACGCCTGCGCAAGCAGTTCGGCGACGAAGTCGGCATCGTTCGCCGGCCACCGGGATATATGATCCGGCTCGGCGATTCATGGCTGGACTTCCAGCAATTCGAACTGCTGACGGCACAATACCGCGAGGAACTCAGGACGGGGCGCTACCCGGAGGCGGCGCGGCACGCACGCGAGGCGCTGGCGTTCTGGCGCGGGCCGGCGCTCGCCGGCACCACCGAGTTCCTCACCGACGCGGAGCTGCCGCGCCTGGAGGAGGAGCGGATGGCGGCGCTGGAGGGCCGCATCGAGGCCGACCTGGCGATGCGGCAGGCCGCCCGGATCGTCCCTGAGCTGACCCGGCTGGTGGCCGAGTACCCGCTCCGGGAGCGGCTCCGGGTGAAGCTGATGATCGCGCTGTACCAGGTGGGCCGCCAGGCGGACGCGGTCGGCGTCTTCCACCACGGCCGGCTGATCCTCAAGGAGGAGCTGGGCGTCGATCCGGGCGCCGCCCTGTGCGAGACCTACCAGGCGGTGCTGGAGGGGCACCCGTCCCTCGACCCGCGCCCGGCGCCCCTCATCGCCGTTCCGCCGCCCCCGCCGGCGACCGAGGTTCCGGCCATGCTCCCGCCCGACATCCCCGACTTCGTCGGACGCGCGGAGCATCTGGCGGAGGTCTGCGGCCCGCGGCCGCCGGACTCCGCCGACCGTCCCCCCGTGTTCCTCATCTCGGGCATGGCGGGCATCGGCAAGTCCGCCCTCGCCGTCCGCGCGGCGCGCTCGCTGATGGGGGACTTCCCCGACGGCCAGCTCTACGCCGACCTCGGCGGGAACGGCAGCGAGCGGGTCGCCCCCGAGGACGCCCTGCTCGGCTTCCTGCGCGCGCTGGGCCTGCCGGACCACGCGATCCCCGCCGACCGCAACGAGCGGATCCGGCTCTACCGCAGCAAGATCGCGAACAGGCGGTTCCTGATCCTGCTCGACAACGCGGTCGACGAGCGGCAGGTGCGCCCGCTGCTGCCCGGCGGGAACGACTGCCAGACCCTGATCACCAGCCGCCGGACGCTCGCCGCGCTGGACGGCGTGCACCTGGCCGAGATCGAGGTCCTCGACACCGGCGAGTCCCTGGAGATGCTCGGGGCGATCATCGGCCGCGCCCGGCTCGACGCCGAGCCCGACCACGCGGTCCGGATCGCCGAGCAGTGCGGGGGCCTGCCCCTCGCGATCCGCATCGTCGGCGCCCGGCTCATCGCCAAGCGCCACTGGTCGCTGTCGCGGATCGTCGACCAGCTCAGCGAGGCCGACAGCCTGGACGGGTTCGTCCTCGGCGACCTCGACGTGCGCTCACGGGTCGAGTACAGCTACCGCGAGCTGCCCGAGCGGGAACGTGCCGCCTACAGCGAGCTCGCGGCGGCCGGCCTGTCGGCCTTCCGGGTCCAGGCGGCGGCCAAGACGCTCGGCGTCACCGTCGGCCTGGCGGAGAAGATCGTGGAGTCGCTGGCCGACGCGAGCCTGCTCAGCATGGACTCGGTCTACCAGGGCCGCGAGCCGGTCTACCGGTTCCACGACCTGTTCATGATGTTCGCCAAGGAGCAGCTCGCATGATCCGGCAGAGGAGGAAGAACGACCCGGCCAGCGAGGACGGCGGCGGGTCGGCGGCGGAACTTCGGCGAAGCCTCCGCCGGCGCCGGAGACCGGGCCCAGCCCCGGTTCCGGCGCCGGCGGGAGGCGGCTCGGACCCCCGGCGTCCCGTATGGGTTCGCATATGAGAGAGCATCCCCCAGCGGGCCTGACAGCGTCTGTAACGCTGGCTTCCGACTTGGGGTGCACAAAGTTGCACCCCTACTCCGGGCACTGCGGCCATGGCCCGCGGACTCGCCCGGACCATACGGTGGTGGCATGGCGGGGATGACGGTGGGCCGTGCCGCCGCACGCTGGTCGCGGACCACCTTCACGGAGTCCGCGTACCTGAGCACCGGTGCGGCGATCGGGGTGGCGGCGACCGCCGCGCTGACCGGCCCGCTGTCGGTGCTGCTGAGCCTGTCGGTGACCGCCGTCCTGCCCGTGCCGTTCGCGAACGCCACGGTGCGGCTCACCCGGCGGCTCACCGACCTCCAGCGCACCAGGCACAGGATCTTCTTCGGCGTGCGGCTGGCGCCGTTCCCGCCGGACTCGGCCGTCACCGGCCCGCGCGACGGGTGGCGGCGCCCCCTCGGGACGCGGCTCATCTCGCGGCCGGTGTGGCGGCAGATCGGCTGCCACCTGCTCTCCTGCCTCATCTGCGTGGCCGGGTTCCTTCTGGCCCTGCTGCTGTGGGTGACGGGGTTCGTCCTCGTCACACTGCCGCTGACGGTCTGGGTGCTGCCCGTCCGGCCGGTCCCGGGCCTGCACCCGCAGGCGCCGGCCGCCGTGCTGAGCGGAAGCGCGGCGGGGCTGGCCTGCCTGCTCGCCGCGTCCTGGGTGACGCGCGGGGCGGCGGCGCTGGACGTGCGCTCGGCGAAGGCGCTGCTCCAGCCGTCCGGCGCCGACCAGCTGGCCGTCCTCGGACGGCGCGTCGAGGAGCTGGCGGCCAGCCGGTCGGCCGCCGTCCAGGCGTCCGACCAGGAGCGGCGGCGCATCGAGCGGGACCTGCACGACGGCGCCCAGCAGAGCCTGGTGTCGCTGGCCATGAACCTGGGGCTGATCCGGATGTCGCTGCCCGAGGGCACCCCGGACTCGCTCCGGGAGGCCGTCCGGACGGCCCACGACGACGCCAAGCGCGCCCTCACCGAGCTGCGCGACCTCGTGCGGGGGCTGCACCCGGCCGTCCTCGACGAGCTGGGACTGGACGCGGCCCTGTCGGGGATCGCCGCCCGCTCGCCCGTCCCGGTGACCCTCCGCATCGACCTGCCGCACCGCCCGCCCAAGCCGGTGGAGGCCATCGCCTACTTCGTGGTGTCCGAGGCGCTGACCAACGTGGCCAAGCACGCGGAGGCGCGGCGGGTCGTCGTCTCCGTCGAGCACGGCGACCCGCACCGCCTCAGCATCGCGGTCACCGACGACGGCAGGGGCGGCGCCGTCACGGGCGGCGGCGGCCTCAGCGGCCTGCGGCACCGCGTCGGCACCGTCGACGGGACGATGCGGATCGACAGCCCGGTCGGCGGACCGACCGTTCTCTCAGTGGAGCTGCCATGCGCGTCGTGATCGCAGAGGACTCGGTACTGCTCCGCGAGGGGCTGATCCGCATGCTGGAGCGCGGCGGGTTCGATCCCGTGGCCGCGGTCGGCGACGCCGAGGCGCTGCTGGCCGCCGTGGAGGAGCACCGGCCCGACCTCGCGCTGCTGGACGTCCGGATGCCGCCGACGCACACCAGCGAGGGGCTCCGCGCCGCGCTGGAGCTGCGCGTCCGCCGTCCCGAGGTGGCCGTCCTGGTGCTCTCGCAGTACGTGGAGGAGCGCTACGCGCGGCGGCTGCTGACCGGCGACACCCGCGGGGTCGGCTACCTCCTCAAGGACCGCGTCGCCGATGTGGAGGAGTTCCTCGACACCGTCCGCCGGATCGCCTCCGGGGGCACGGCGCTCGACCCGGACGTGGTGTCCCAGCTGCTCATCCGGCAGGACCACGGCCCGCTGGACGCCCTGACCCCCCGCGAGATGGACGTGCTGGCGCAGATGGCCGAGGGGCGCTCCAACTCCGGCATCGCCGGCGCGCTCACGGTCAGCGAGAGCGCGGTCGCCAAGCACGTCAACAGCATCTTCACCAAGCTCGGCCTGGCCTTCTCCGACAACCAGGACAACCGCCGCGTGCTGGCGGTCCTGCAGTTCCTGGAAGCCTGACGCGTCCCCGCAGGCCACCCGTACGTCCCCCGAAGCGGCAGGAGTCCCGCAAGTGACAAAGGTGCAAGCAAGGCGCTCGGCCGACCAGCGGCAGCGCCGGGTCTGGACGGCCGCCGGGGTCACGCTGATCGCGCTCGCGGCCGCGGGGGTCCTGGTGGGCATGCGGTCCTGGCCGCACAACTGGAAGACGCACTACCAGACGCAGCGGCAGACCTTCCGGCATCCGGTCCGGCAGCTCGCCCTGGACCTGTCGACCGGCGACATCGCGCTGACCCCCGGCGCCCCCGGCGTCCTCCAGGTCCAGCGCAAGATCAAGTGGTCGGGGTCCCTGCCGGTCTTCGACGAGCGGTGGAACGGCGACACCTTCCACGTCGGCGACCGCTGCCCGTCCGACGCGGAATGCTCGATCACCTACGCGGTCGCGCTCCCGCCCGACGTGACCGTGACCGCCCGCACCCGCGAGGGCGACATCACCGTGCACAACCTGTCCGGCGCGCTCGCCATGAACACCTCCGCCGGCGACATCAGCGGCACCGGCCTCGCCGGGGCGCAGATCACCGCGGCCACCGGGGCCGGCAACGTCCAGCTGGCGTTCGGCCGCGCCCCCGCCCGGGTCGAGGCCGTCTCCACCGCCGGCCAGGTGGACGTGAACGTGCCGCGCGGCCAGAGCTACCTCGTCCAGACCGGCGCCAAGGAGGGCGGCACCAGCGTCCAGGTCCCGCAGTCGCCGTCCGCCGGCCACCTGATCATCGCGCGCAGCTCGGCGGGCGACGTCCGCGTGGGCTACAGCAACTAGCGCGTCCTAGGGATGGACCTCGCGGAGCTCGCCGCTCTTGACCTCGTAGACGAAGCCGCGGACGGAGTCCTTGTGCGGGATGAACGGGCTCGCCTTGATCCGCGCGATCGACTGCCGCACGTCCTGGTCGAGGTCGGCGAACGCCTCGGCCGCCCATTCGGGCTTGATGCCGGTGTCGGCCAGGACCTGCGCGCGGAACTCGTCGTCGGAGAAGGTCAGCATCCCGCAGTCGGTGTGGTGGATCAGGACGATCTCCCGGGTGCCGAGCAGCCGCTGGCTGATCGACAGCGACCTGACCTCGTCGGCGGTGACGACACCGCCCGCGTTGCGGATGACGTGGGCGTCGCCCTCGGACAGCCCGAGCAGGCCGTAGGGGTTGAGGCGGGCGTCCATGCAGGCCAGGACCGCGATCTGCCGCGCCGGAGGCAGCGGCAGGTCCCCCTTGTCGAAGTCGGCGGCATACCGCCGGGCGTTCCGCAGCAGCTCATCTGTGACGGTCACCGGACTGCTCCCCACTGTAGATAACTGAAACGATAGGAAAAGTCACGTACCGCGTCAACGCTGGACGGGGGTCTGCCAGCGGGTGAGCCGGCGTTCGATCAGGACCAGCAGGTGGTTGAACGCCAGCCCGATCGCCGAGATCGCGATGATGCCCGCGTACATGTCGTCGATCGCGAAGTTCTGCTGGGAGGCGTTGATCAGGTAGCCGAGGCCCTCCTTGGCGCCGACCATCTCGGCCACGACCATGATGAGGATCGCGGTCGCGCCGGCCAGCCGGATGCCGGTGAACACGGTCGGCACGGCGGCCGGCAGCACCACCTTCTGGAAGATGCGGGGCGCGGGCAGCCCGAGCGACCGCGCCGACTTGACCAGGGTCGGGTCGACGGTGCGCACCGCGCTGATCGTGTTGAGCAGGATCGGCCACGTGCAGGCGTACAGGACGATCGAGATCTTCGAGGTCTCGCCGATGCCCAGGATCAGGATGAAGACCGGCAGCAGCGCTATCGCGGCGGTGTTGCGGAACAGCTCCAGCAGCGGGCCCAGCAGCTCGGCGATCGGGCGGTACCAGCCGATGAGGAGCCCGAGCGGCACCGCGATGGCAATCGCCAGGACGAAGCCGGTCAGCGACCGGGTCAGGCTGGCCTGGGTGTTGCTCCAGAGCTGCCCGCTGCGCGCCAGCTCCCACAACGCGGGGGCGATCTCCGACACCGGCGGCAGGAACGTCCGGTCGACCAGCCCCGCGCGGGGGGCGAGCTCCCAGAGGGCGAGGAACGCGATGACCGCGATCGTGCGCCGCAGGACGGTGGCCGCCGCACCGGCGACGCGGCGGACCCGATGCCTGGACGGAGGACGCGCCGGTGCCGCCGCGGCCTCGACGACGGGTGCCTCTACGGTGCTAGCCACGGAGGACCGCCTCTCTGGGCTTGGGGATGTCGAGCCGCTGGGCGGCCTGGACCTCGTCGCGCAGCAGGGACCAGACGCGGTGCCGGTGCGCCGCGAACTCCGGGCTCGACCGCAGGTCCTCGGTCTCGTGGCGCGGGCCCAGGTCGATGTCGACGACCTCCTTGACCCGGCCGGGCCGCGAGGTGAGCACCGCCACGCGTCCGCCCAGGTAGACGGCCTCGTCGATGCCGTGGGTGATGAAGACGACGGTCTTGCCGGTCCGCTCCCAGATCCGCAGCAGCTCGTCCTGCAGCAGGTCGCGTGTCTGGGCGTCCAGCGCGGCGAACGGCTCGTCCATGAGCAGGACGTCGGGGTCGTAGGCGAGGCTGCGGGCGATCGCGACGCGCTGCTTCATGCCGCCGGACAGCTCGTGGGGGTAGCGGTCCTCGAAGCCGGACAGGCCGACGAGCGCGAGGTAGTGCCCGGCGACCTCCGTCCGCTCGCGGCGCCGCAGCCCCTTGGCCTCCAGGCCGAACTCGACGTTGCGCAGGGCCGTGCGCCAGGGGAACAGCGCGTACTGCTGGAAGACGACGCCCCGGTCGAGCGCCGGGCCGGTCACCTCCCTCCCGTCGAGCAGGATCCGGCCGGTGGTGGGCCTGGTCAGGCCGCCGAGCAGGTCCAGCAGGGTCGATTTGCCGCAGCCGCTCGGGCCGACGACCACGAGGAACTCGCCGTCGGCGATGTCGATGCTGGTGTCGTGGAGCGCGGTGAACGCGCCGCCGCCCCGGATCGGGAAGTCCTTGCCGACCCCCGAGACGCTGATCTTCGCGGTCACCGCCGGCCCCCGTCCGCCGCGTACGGGTTGAACGCGTTGGTGTAGAGGTCGCCGGGACGGACCTTGCCCTTGCGGATCTGGCCCTGCTGCTCCAGCCAGGTGATCCAGGTGGTGAACTCCCTGTCGGCGATGACGCCGCCCCTGCCCGCGACGCCCCACGATTTCCAGTACTTCAGCGCGGCGGCGTTCTCGTTCCGCCCGCGCGCTTGGATGATCTTCGTGAAGCGGGCGACGATCTGGTCGCGCGGCGTGGTCCGCGTCCACTCGATCGCCTTGGCCACCCCGGCGGTGAAGGCCCGCACGGTCTCGGGGTTGCGCTTGACGAAGTCGTCGCGGAACACGTAGGTGCCGGCGGTGAACGAGCCGAGCAGGTCGTGGTCGCTGAACACCTTGCGGAGCCCGCCCGCCGCGGTCGCCTTCTCCTGGAAGATCCCCGTGAGGACGCCCACGTCGATGCGCTTCTGGCGCAGCGACTGCTCGGTGGTGATCGGCGGCACGACCAGCGGCTCGACCCGCTCGATGTCGGACGCGGACAGCCCGCCGCGCTGGAGGTAGATGTCCAGCACCGCTTCGGAGTGGGCGCCCAGCGTGTTCATCCCGATCTTCTTGCCGATGAGGTCGCGCGGGCCCCGGATCGGGCTGTCGTCCGGGACGAAGAAGCCGCTGTGGTAGCCCTTGTCGACGCCGTAGTAGCCGATGACCGAGGTGAGCGGCGCGCCCGCCGCCTGGAGCTTGATCACCGCGCCGTTGAAGGCGCCGCCGAAGTCGGTCTGGCCGGTGGCGGCCGACTGGATGTCCTGCGGGCCGCTGATGGTGTTGCCGACCCACTTCAGCCTGACCCCGCCGAGATAGCCGAGGTCCTGGGCGAGTTCGGGCGGCGTGACCTGGCCGACCGAGCCCTGGTAGCGCAGCGTGGAGGTGCGCCCGGGGCTGCCCGCCGCGCTGCCGCAGGCGGCCGCGGCCGTGCCGGCCGTCGCCAGCGCGAGGATCGAGATGAATCGCCGTCTTGTCGTGAACGTGCTGCCGGTCGTGCTCATGAGGTCTCCCTGGCCGGACGGACTGGACGCTGCTTGGTGTCCCCGGGCCGACACAGGGCGCTGGCCTGCCGCCGGAGGTCGACGTGCAGGCGCGTGACGAGGGATACGCGACGGCTCACGCGGTGGAGCCTAAAGGGAAACGGCGGTATTTCCTAGTTAAACGGTAGAAATAGTTGATTTAGCCTCCGGCCTCGTGCTTCGCTACGGCCATCCGGCTTCCGTCCTCGTCCCCGTCCCGTCCCGCGCCAGGCCCCAGGAGAAGAGGTAGCCCAGTGTCCGAGTTCGATGTCCGCAAGATCGGCGGCCGTATCGGAGCCGAGGTCGTCGGCGTCGACGTCCGCGACCTGTCCGCGAAGGTGTTCGCCGAGATCCGCGCCGCCCTGCTGGAGCACAAGGTGCTGGGCTTTCGCGGCCAGAGCCTGACCGACGACGACCAGCTCGCCTTCGCCGCCCGGTTCGGGCCGCTCACCGGCGCGCACCCGACGGTGCCGTCGGTCGACGGGCAGCCCCAGGTCCTGCCGGTCGACAGCGAGACCGGCCGGGCCAACCAGTGGCACACCGACGTCACCTTCGTCCAGAGCCCGCCGAAGCTCAGCACGCTGCGCAGCCTCGTCGTTCCGCCCTACGGCGGCGACACGCTGATCGCCAACACCGCCGCCGCCTACCGCGACCTGCCGGACGAGCTGCGCGCCTTCGCCGACCGCCTGTGGGCCGTGCACTCCAACGACTACGACTACGTCCGGGCGAAGGACTCCGGAGTCGACCCCGAGAAGGCGAGCGAGCACCGGAAGATCTTCGTGTCCCGCAGGTGGAAGACGGCCCACCCCGTGGTGCGGGTGCACCCGGAGTCGGACGAGCGGAACCTGTACATCGGCGGGTTCGCGAAAAGCATCGTCGGGCTGTCCGACCGGGAGAGCAGGGCCGTCCTGGACATCTTCCAGGCGTACGTCACCCGTCCGGAGAACGTCTTCCGCTGGTCCTGGTCGCCGGGCGACCTCGTCCTGTTCGACAACCGCATCACCCAGCACTACGCGCCGGACGACTACGGCGACCTGCCCCGCAGGCTCCACCGGGTCACCGTCGCCGGTGACGTGCCGGTCGGCGTGGACGGGCGGGAGAGCTACCGGGTCGAGGGCGACGACGCCTCCCACTACACCCCGGCCGCGACGGCTGCGGCCTGATCGGTCCGGCGGGACGGGGCCCGGTGCGGGGTGGCACCGGGCCTTGGCGTATCCGCAGGTCAGCGCGCCGAGCCGGGATTTCGTCCGTGGTAGTACGCGCGGGGCGCCCGGGAGCGTTCAGCTTTCGTCCTGTGATTCACCTCTCTTCGCGGCGGTTGAACGGGCCGTCCCGCCGGCCCGTGAACGCTCTCGACGGGCCGGGCCAGGGGGCACCGGCCCTCGACGAGAGGTTCTCCATGAGACGCAGCATCACGATCGCGGCCGTCGCGGCCGCCGGGCTGGCCCTCGCGGCCGTCCCGGCGGAGGCGGACGCCGCCGGCGAGGGGACGTTCCTCGCCACCAGCCTCAACGGCGCCCGCGTGGCGTCCGGGGCGGGCGACGGGGACGGGAGCGCCGTCGCCTTCCTCGGGGTCAAGGGCGACCAGGTGTCCTTCGCCATCCGGTTCAGCGGCATCGCGATCCCGACGCGGGGCGAGCTCCACCAGGGCGCGAAGGGCACCGACGGCCAGGTGAGGATCCCCTTCTTCACCACGCCGCTGCTCACCGGGAGCGACTCGGTGAGCGGCACCGTCCGCGTCACCGACCCCAAGCTCCTGGACGGCCTGCGGACGAACCCCGGCGACTTCTACATCGACCTGCACAACAAGCCGTTCCCCGGGGGCGCGGTCCGCGGCCAGGTGCACAAGCTGACCAGCGCCATCGACATCAAGCGGGCGCTCCAGCAGAACTTCGTGGCGCCGGTGGTCCAGGGGGTCCAGATCTACGCCTGCACCCGGCAGGCCGACGGATCCTTCGCCTTCACCCAGGACAACGTGCGCGCCTCGCTGCGGCGGGACATCTCCCACTTCTTCGCCGTCCCAGGACCGGCGGGCCCGCCGAAGTGGCGATCGGACGACGGCTCCGCCGTGACCGGCAGCGTGCTCTCCCGGACGCCCAACGGCGCCGGGAACATCGCCGAGCTCGACCTGGCCGCCACCCAGGTGGGCAAGCCCATCGGCCTGCTCGCGCGGACCAGCGAGATCCTGCGGCTCAACACGGTCGGCGGGGTCGCGCCGGCGGGTTCCTGCGACCCGGCCGTCCAGCCCAGGGCGGAGGTCCCGTACCGGGCCGACTACCTCTTCGTCCACGGCGTTCCGTCCACGGCGTGAGCTGACGCGGAGGGAGCGGATCGGGAGCCGGCTCGGGGGCCGGCTCCGGAGGGAGCGGGGCGGTGCGTCCAACCGGGCGCACCGCCCTTCCGTTGGCCCTAAGTGCCGAAACATGGCCCGCCCCCTGGCGAACAGTGCCGATTTTCAAGGTCGGCCAAGTGGTTCGGCCCGTCAACTGGGCTGGTTGGCGGGCGCGCGGGCCGGGCCGGGACGCGGGCGGGGCCGG